>NZ_AP029020.1 GCF_037101375.1 Acidovorax sp. DW039
ATGACTGCTCAAATCATCACGATCTTTAACCAGAAGGGTGGGGTTGGCAAGACTACGACCACCTGCCAGCTTGCAGGCACCTTCGGATACCGCGGCTTCGATGTGCTTGTAGCGGATATGGATCCTCAGGAAACCTCATCATCTTGGATAAGTAATGGGCCAGAGGGTTTTCGCTTTCCTGCGACCCTATGGGCAGGGCACAGGTACGCTAGAGAGAATATCACTGCAGAATTAGGGAAACTTTCTGCAAAATATGACTTAATATTTGTTGATTGCGCTCCGTCGGTCGATAATGCATCGACTTGGGCGTCACTTTTAGTCAGTGATCTGGCGATCATTCCAACCAAATTAAGCCCGGCAGACACATCCGCTCTGCCTGCTGCCTTACAACTAGTGAAGAGTGCCCGCCAAAAATGCGGTCGAGAGTATCCAGTGAGAATTCTTGCGACAGCATTTCGCAAGCAGCGAGCAGACGAACGAGCCATGCTTGAGCAGATATCAGCGAACGAGGCCTATCCTGATTTCACAGTTATGCCAATTCAGTTAGGCGATCGCGTTGCGTTCACACGCTCCATGCTCAGTGGCGCGACTGCCCACTCTATGCCCAAGCCAGGAGAAGCCGTCGCAGAGTTAGACCTACTTGCAGACCATGTATGTGAGTTACTCGGCCTGCCTACAGAGAAAGGGGAGTAAGCATGGCCATGACACCACCAAAATTCAAAGTGGACCCAACAGCTGCAATGAAGCGACTTCAACAAAGTGCGAATGCAGCCGCAACAGATCGGTTCGCGCTTGCCAGTCAAGTGATGCAGACCCAACCAACTGGCTTGACCGTAAGTCCCCCTGCGATCGATGAACCCAAACATGCCACGAGCAGCACATTTGATATCTCGCGATGTGTCCCGGGATCGATCGTAAGCGTGCCGTTGCATTTGATTGATCTCAATGAGCTTGGTCCTCGACAGATCTATCAGTCCACTGAAATAGACAAGATCGCAGCAACTATTACCGAAGCCCAAGACGATGCTGCGCACGGTTATGTCAAGGACGGTAGAGTTAAGCTTATTGACGGCGGAACGCGAGTCAGGGCAGCAAAAGTTTCGGGTGTTGATCACCTAGATGTCAAATTCGAAGTGGAGCCTGAATCCACGTTGGCCCTGTACCTTCGAGCAAGAAGCTACAACGACCAAAGGTCCCAACCCACAGCTATAGACCATGCGATAAGCCTGCGCAAACTTATCGAATCAGGTGCTGTACCAAATAACCGGGTGATTGCCGAAAAAATACCGGATCCAAACGGTAGGCCAATGTCCGAATCGCAGGTCAGCATGTATATGCGCATCAGCCGGATGCCTGATCGGGTGTTACAGCGCATGTCTGAAACGCCTTCGACGGCTGCGTTCACAATTTTGTATGCGGTCAGTGAACTCTTCGAAAAGATCCCTGATAGAGGTCAAGCCGAAGACACAGCGCTCTCGATCATCGATGACATTCGTCAGAAGGATCTTTCTAAGCAGCAAGTGATTGGACTTGTTCGCTCCAAACTTGAGGGTACCAAGCACCGCGAACGAAGCAGCCAACAATCACTAACGATTGGCTCATATGAAGGTGTAGTGAAGATCTTTGCAAAAAGAGGTCATCTTGAGCTGTCCATGAAGAACCTCCCGCCAGATCAGTTGCCTGAGCTGCAACGTGCACTGATAACAAGAGTTGAGGACTTCTTCAAAGAGCAACAAGCCAAAAGCACTTCTTCAGCGCTAGAGACTGAAAAGGAAGATTCCAGTCAAACACTTTGAAGCCTTGCCCACATCCCATAGATGTAGCCCAAAGCTGCCTAACGAAATCCGCACTCGATTTTCTTTGCCGAAATTGAGTGTAGGCACTTACAAACAACCCAAAGGTCTAAGTTTATGGGAGTGATTGCAGCACAATCACGCAGCAAATACTGGTTCAGGACGCACCTCAAAGGACCCTAAAAATGGGATCGCTCATGGTACACAGGCTAACCAAGCCAGTTATCCACAGCCAGATAGCAGATCCAGACGCCAGAACATCCCATAAACAGGGGCCTATGTGAAATGAATCATCCCATGACTAGGGCCCAATCCAGTGGACAAACATATGGGCTGCACGAGTCATAAGTTCATGACTCCCATAAGTAGGGACCTTACGAACGGTAACTGACGGCTAAGCCATCCCACAGATGGGGTCCAGCAAAGGATCAAAACCCAGATCCCATATCTGTAGCCCTGCAGATGCAAAGGTGCCTTGTATCCCATATCTGGTGACCTAGCTCAGAGGAGGATCGATGGAAGTGCATGGGGGGTTACAAGTCACGCCCCATAAACATCGACCTAAAGATCACCAGAACCCGGCTTAAATCCCATAAACGTGGACCTATTGCCGCAATAGATCAGCCTACGTAAGCATCCCATAATCGTAGACGTTATGGCACTCAAGTACTGGTTTGGATGATCCCATAAACAGTGCCCGAAGAAGCCACTAGCGTGGGCGAAACCTAAAGCACGATCCCATAAACAGTGACGTTAAGACAGATCCCACAGCATTAGCCCTAGCTCCCCAATTCCAGTGACCTAGTATCCCAGTAGTAGTGACCAACGTCCCACAACCACAGCCCAGTCATCCCAAATCTGGGGACCTTTGAGCCCATAGACATAGCCGATACTGCTCGCTAGCCCTTGTTCCATCGGCCTTTGGTGCTCCTAAATGTAATAAAGAAGGAAAGTGTTCTACTAAACAAAAAACTCATAAAAATACACTGGGCGCTGAAAGATAGGTCTATGAAAACAAAAGCTGTTTAGACCATAGAATGGTGGGATGCCACGCAAGAAGACTAGCGACGAACAAACACAGATAGCCCTGTTTCAGGCAGCTGAGGCACCGAATGCTTTCCGCAAGCCAGTCCAGGTCATCCATAGCAAACCTAAGACATCGTTGTCGCTTCTCCATCGCAAGCTCGCAAACGCATGGCTAAAAAATGCGTCAGATACGCCGTCCGACGACGGTTGGTGGACCATACACACTGCGACGATGGCTGGTGACATTGGCTTCGACTCGAATAACCGTGCCTACCTCATAGACTCAGCTAGGGCGTTGATGGGCATCATCTTTGAGTGGGATGTGATTGCACCAGAAGGCAAACGAAAGCTTTGGAAGGCATCAGTACTGTTTCCCGAGGTAGAGATAAGGCCGGATACCATTCGGTACCAAATCAGTCGTCCTCTCAGGGAACAAGTACTCACACCAGAGATGTACGCAATGATCGACCTGAACGTACTGAAACGATTCAGACGAGCATCGAGCCTTGCTCTGTACGAACACTGCCTACGATTTGAAAAGATCCACAGAACTGCCGAAGTGGAGTGGCAGCTCTTGAGAGACATGCTGATGGGCGAGTCAGCAGATGCGAAATCGTATCAAGAATATAAAGTATTCAAGGATAAAGTTCTCAAAGTCGCAATCGCAGAAGTTAATGCTCTATCTGACATTGAGATTGCACTTGTTGAAAAGAAACTTGGACGTAGAGTGCAAACACTTGCCTTTACAGTAAAAAAAGAAAGAGAGCAGCTTCCAGAACAACCCGATCACGAAGATAGCGTGCTGGATATTGGAGAAATGGTAAAGATAGGAATACTCCAATCAGAAGCAAGGCAACTGGTCAGGAAGTACACGCATCAACAAATCGTATCGGCAGTCGCCTATACCAAAAAGCGCTTAGCAGACAAGAAGTCTGCAAAAATCGAAAATCCGGCGGCCTATCTCAGAAAGGCATTAGCAAATGGATGGGCGATAGTCGAAAACATCGAGACCAATTCCAGCAGCCCCAAGCCAAGCCATCAAGAGAAGAAGCCAGATTTATTAGAGATGTACAAGGTAGAGCTCATACGGGAGGCGGAAGAGTACTTCAAAGAGTTAAATTCAGCAGATCAAGGAGAACTCGTCTCTGAGTACAACGCGACAGACGTTTCTCCCGCCCTAAAAGTCAAACGAAGTAAGCCTGGCAGGGCAGTCCGAACTGAGTTTTTTAAGTGGCTCGCCCAAAAAACATGGGGGGAACCAAAGCCGGAAGATTTACTTCAGTATGCTCAAAAGCTTCTCCAAGCCTCTAACGGAGGCAGTAAAGCATAAACAACCAGGGAAATAACTTCCGGCACGGCAAACTTACGGAGATAAAAAGTGAATTTCCTCGAAATACGTCGTATATTTATGAATAGTGTTCGTGTTTATTTTGCACCGTTAACGGGTGCATATAAGGGAATCCGGGATGAAATTCGGCGCACGGATCCTTGGAGAGGCAGATAACTATTGGCTGTTGAGAATCGATCTGAAATGCGTGAAGAGATGCAATGCATAAGCAGAATCAGCATTCGATGAGTACTCATAAACGCACAACAGGCCAGGATGTAGTCGCACTGCCTTGACAAGCCTGGTGATCCGGTGCGCAGTGGCAGCTGCCGAACAGTTGGGGCATTACTGCAGATAGGTAGCACAGGCAGCCCTTGTTCAGTCTGCATGAGTGAGATAGAGGTTTCTAATTTGAAGGTGGCCAAATCAGCGCCCCTTTGAAACCCGAGGCCCTGTGTTTTTCTTGTGTCGAACCGCACTTGTCCTTGCGCTGGCTTTGTCTATTTCTTTTTACGCCCTGGCCAGTGACCACGTCAGTAATCAAGCGCCGCTGAAGGTTCCTCACCCCACGAGCTTTTCTGAATGCCGTCCGTTTTTTGCAGTCTGGCGCACACCGGTGGTACCTGAAAGATCAGTATTGCGTGAGCTTTGCTAGGCAGCGTTTGCGCTCATACACAGTGAGGAGACAAAGACGCCTGTCTATGTCGCCAAGATGCTCAGCCGTAAGAGTCTTGAAGATGCACACGAGCGAGGAGCCGACAAGTCCTTTGTGGATGCGCGGCTGACTGCGATGCAGCGTGCCGAGCTCCGCGACTACAGCATTCGGGATATTCGAGAGGGCATATGCGCCAGCTGGCGATATGTCTACCCCAACGTCCATGGCGCAGAGTTATTTTGGCAAATATGCGTTCCCTGGAACGCAGAACAAAACGGTGGTTTCTGGGCAAGGATTGAAAAAGACGCGCACAGGTACGTTTTGCTTGCCAGCGGTCATGTGTAAGTGATCACGGGGCCGGTGTCTGAGCCCGATGCTCCTAAGATTGAATCACGACACATGCAAGAACTCAAAGAGCGCGCTTTCTCTGGCCTCACATGCTATGTGATCACACGGCATGGCGTACACGGCTGGAAAGTAATCTCCCACCAACGACTCTGACTGGCTTTGGGTGGTCCGGATTTCGCCGTCTCGCATTGCAAAGAAGACCCTTGCCCCACTTTGAAGCTGGAGAATTGTGGGACGAGATGCACATCGCGGAGGATGTTTGGCTCGTACTCACTCAGGTTCAGCGACGAATGCATCTACCTGTTGAAGTCACGCACTGGCAGCAAAATGTTGGCTGAAATGGAGTGAGCGTCAAAAGCCCACAGGGGGAAATACATGAAACGAAAAATCGCCAGCAAGTTCCTAAGTTGTTGCCTATTGGCGCAGGTGTTTCAGCTAGCGCAAGCTGAGGATGTACCAAAGTACTTGCAGCTGGCCCGTGACTTCGTGGCCAACACTAAACCAGAGAACAACACCTACTCACTTGGTAAAAGCATGACCCGAATGCCGGGTGATCTTTTCGCGAGCAGCTACGTGGTTTCAGCAGACTGCTCCGGATTCGTGGGAGAGATGTTCAGGCGTGCTGACTCCACGACATTGAATAACCTGACCACTCAGAAATTTAAGAATCGCCACAGCATTCACGACTGGTACCGCAGCATCAAGCAGGAAGAGGCTTTCATCCGAATCACCAAGGTAACCGACCTCCAGCCTGGGGATGTTGCTGCATGGCTTTACAAGGGCTCCGGCCAACACCACACGCCAGGGCACATGCTGTTTCTAGATTCCGTCCCGGTCAAGATCAAGCCCCGCAAGCCCATGGCTGAGGGGCTGGACCAGTACGAGTTCGCATTGATCGACACGTCACAGGAAGCCAAGAGTCGCGACGACACCCGTTTTGTCAGCGACGAGGCGCTGCGGGATGAGAACGAAGCCAAAGGCAAAGAACGAGGCACGGTAGCCAGCCCCAACTACAAAGGCGTGGGTCGGGGCCATATGCGCTTCTATGCCGACGGCGAAGGCAACCTTAAGGGCGCGGCATTCAGTTTTCCCAAAGCCAAGTTTCACAGCGTGGACAACGACTGGGACATCGTTGTGGGTCGCCCCCGCAGAGTCGCCATCGGCACGAAGGGCTGAATATGCGTCGATCACTAGGGGCGCTGAGCTTGGGACTGGTTTGCGTATCGTTGTCCTTCACGCTGAATGCGCAGACCTGCCCCGGCAAATAATGGGACACGTCACCACCCACCGTATCTGACGGGAATTCCGGTAAGCTGTCCGAGTTGTAGGCCCTGCTCAATACCTTGAACACCACCGCCCTGGTCGGTGGCGCATCGGGATCGGTATACATCCCGCCACCTCGCTCTCCGGCGTGCCGCAGGCACGTCACTTCTTCCTCTCTTCCATCTGATCGAATGGAAGCATGCACGGATGCATTCTTGAGCGGTTACCCAGTAGTAAGTAAGCCACTCAGATGGCGAAGCACAGTTCCTCTTGGTTTAACCACCACCGCCTAATGGAGCCCATCGGCCACATGTCGCCCACAGAGGATGAGGCAAACTACTATCGGCAACTCGTCAGTCAGGCCGTATCTGTCTGAGTTAGACCAACAGGCCTCCGCAGAAACTGAACTGCCCCCCAGAAGTTGGACAAACTTCAAGGGGTTACATGAAGAAGTACAAAACGGAGTTCAAGCTGGAAGTGGTCCAAAGCTTCTTGGCTGGCGAAGGCGGCGGGAAGCTTTTGGCTCGGCGGTGGTCGGTGCCTGAGGAGAAGATCCGCACTTGGGTGAGCCACTACCGCCTGCACGGCATAGACGGATTGCGCCCCAAGCGCAGCACGTACAGTGCGCAGTTCAAACTGCAGGTACTGTCCCATCAGGATCGCGAACAGCTCTCCAGTCGCCAGGTCGCGGCGATCTATGACATCCGCAATCCCAACCAAGTCGTGGTCTGGCGACGCAATCTCGATCAAGGCCGCCTGCAGGCTATCGCGAACGAGAAAGAAGAGCGTCCCAATATGAAGCTGGAAGGACGCTGCGCAGCGCCGTCGAACAAGGTTGCCGCCGACGCAGTGCAAAGCCTAAAAGAAGAGAACGAACGACTGCGCGCCGAGGTCGCGTACCTAAAAAAATTGCAGGCCTTGATTCGGTCGAAGAGATCAGCTGCGCCGACAAAGCGCAGCTGATTGCCGGGTTGAGGCATCACCATAAATTGGCATACCTGTTGCAGGTCGCAGGCCTGCCACGCAGCACGTTCTACTACCAATGCCAGGCGAGCCAGCGCGCCGACCAGCAAAGCGCCTTGGAGGCCAGGATCCGCACTGTCTATGACGAGCACAAAGGACGCTACGGCTACAGACGGATCACGGCCGCGTTGTGCAATGGGGTGGCGGAACCGGTCAACCACAAGTGCGTGCAGCGTCTGATGCAAAAGATGGGGCTACGTCTACGTGCGTTGATCCGGGCGAAGAAGCGCTCCTGGCATGTCCCGGGCACGAGCGATGCGCACGTACCCAACGTTCTGCAGCGCGACTTCTGCGCGACCGCGCCAAACCAGAAATGGGCGACCGATGTCACCGAGTTCAATGTAAGCGGCCAAAAGCTCTACCTGTCGGCCTGCATGGACCTGTACAACGGCGAGATCGTCGCGTACCGCATGGCAAGGCGGCCGGTCTTCGAGATGGTTTCCAGCATGCTTGAGGCCGCGCTCTCGCGGACGAATTGCGTCGCAGGCCTAATCGTGCATTCCGACCAAGGTTGGCACTATAAGATGCAGCCCTACCGGGCGATGCTCGTGCGACGCGGAGTCAAGCAAAACATGAGCCGCAAGGGAAACTGCTTCGACAACGCGGCGATTGAAAGCTTCTTCGGCACCCTGAAAGCCGAGTATTTCCATCTCGAAAGGCCCGATAGCATTGATGCGCTCGAAGCGGGAGTGCATGATTACGTCCACTATTACAACCACGAGCGCATCAAGCTCAGGCTTCAGGGGCTCAGTCCGGTGGGATACCGGCTGAGAAACACCGCCTGATCGGCGGCAAGGCAACCGTCCAACTTCTGGGGGTCAGTTCAAAACCCGGGGCGATTCAAGGTGAACGACCGGGGTGTTCAATGTTCTGCGGGCTCAGGGAGGCAAGCCCTCCGACCTGTGTCGTTAAGCAAACAAAGGGAGGACGAATGGGGTTCAGTAGTGCTAGCTTGTTTTCGGTCCGACAGGTAGTCACTAGCCTGGCGTTTGTGATTCCAGAGTTCCAGCGCGGGTATGCCTGGAACAAGGAACAGTGGCTGGCGCTATGGAACGACTTGCGTGCTATTTCGAGGCGGCCAAATTCACATCACTATGCTGGGACCATCATGGTCGCAGAGCAGCAGGGCGAGGAAGTAGTGGAGCTTATCGACGGCCAACAACGCATCACGACTATCGCGCTCTTGTTGGCGGTTCTCGGGGCTGAGGCATGCGAGGTTCAGTTTCGAGCCAACGAAGCGCTCCAGACCTACTTCGACTACTACGCCATGGGTAAGCAGCACCTAGCACCGCGCCTATCGCAGTTCCGCTCCTACTACTCTGCGAACCTGGGCAATGCCCATGAGTTCTTCGCTTCGCAGGCGGAAGGACTCTCACAAGAAGAGAAGCTAAAGCTGGGTTCGGCGCTCCTGGACCAGTTCAAGCTATTCGTACTAGTGATTCAGCCTGAATTCGACGTCCACGTCGCATTCGAGACCATCAACAACCGAGGCAAGCCACTGTCGACGTTGGAAAGGCTGAAGAACCGCCTCATCTTCATCGCAATGAATGCTGAGGACCAGGCTGCCGGCAGGGAGGCGGCAACGGAGGTTCATCGGTGCTGGAAGGGTGTGTACACCTGGCTCGGGGCCGGCAAGTTCCTACTCGATGATGACCAGTTTCTCCGTGCGCACTCCATAGGCTGGTTCCGTCATGCCAGGACAACTGACTGGCTGACGTCACAGTTGTTCGATGAGATGTTCTGCACGTATGGAAGTACCCGACCAAGAGACATCGTCGAGTACGTTCGCAGCTTGGAGCTCGCGGCGGCGTGTTGGCACTACCTAAATGAGCCCGAGCGATTGCCTGCTCAAGTCGCTCGCCGGCTTGAAGCGCTTTCTCAAACTGCCTCGGCGAGTTCGAAGCCGTTGCTGCTTTGGGCGCTCGTGAGACTGGCGCGTGACAACCAGCAGCTGACAATCGCACCGGCAGCTGACGCGGGTTGGTGTAAGAGCTTTGAGAACTTAGTCGCCGAGGCTGAACGGTTCGCGGTGTTGGTTGTCCTGGCTAACGGTCGGCTTTCTAACGTTGGACAGAGCGACCTCAACAGCTCGGCTTACGCACTCGCTCATCCCGGCGAGCCAATCTACATCCGTCATCCTCACCTGATCTCGCCAGCACGCGCTACCGATGCGGTACTGCTGGCGAGGGACCACCTTGCCTCCATCGTTGAGAACTTTGACTCCGAGACGGAGAGGTATATTGACACTCGGTTTTCTTGGGCCGGCTACTTCGACATTGAGTCGGTACAGACAACGATCGCAGACAGACTGCGGACCCAGAACGGCTTCTACAACTGGCAGTTCGGAAAGTTGCTGATTTACCTCTGGGAGGAACACCTCCGGGGCGACCGTGGCCGTCCAGTAAAGCGTGCTTGGGAGAAGTTTTCCTGGGACGAGTCGGTCGAGCACATCTATCCACAGACGCCTCACGCGCAGTGGTCTAACGAAATTACAGTCGATGCACGGTCGAAGCGAGCGAAAGCAGCAATCACCAACTCTCTCGGGAACTTGCTCCTCCTTTCCAGCAGCTTAAACGCGCAGCTGTCCAACCAGCCCTATGTTCCCGTTGATGGGTTACCCGGTAAACGCCAACGTTTTCTGGGTGGCAGCTACTCGGAGATGCAAGTAGCTCGACTCTGCGATCGGTGGGGCGTCGTGCAGCTTGCGGCGAGAGGCATAGCCATGCTGCGCCTTGCGCAACGGACTTGGAAATTCGTGGCAGTTGATGGGGAGGACAACTTCATTGATTGGTTGCCGTTCCTCTTTGGTGACATTGCTGAGAGTGTGCAGGCTGGTGTGTACACGAGTGGTAAGAAGGTGGATGGTCGAGCCCTTAAACCTTGGGTCAAGAAATTTGAAGACCGCTCCCTGGTGACATAAGCAGCTAGGTCGGCCAAGAAGCGAACAGACTCGACGTGGCTGCACGACATATGCGCTTGCGCAGCCAAACTTTGAAAGTCGACGATGTCAGTGGAAGTCCCTCTGAGCGAATGGCTACGCCATGAACAGGAAGGCGCGACCCAGAGGCCCTAGCAATCACAGGCCTGGGTCCCTGCACCGGCGCCTTCGTGGCGGAGACTCCGCGTTAGGGGTTGTTCTACTTGGCCGTAACCACTCTGTCGCTTTCCCGACTGTGCATGGCTTGTATTGGATTTCGTCTCTGGCGTCTGGAACGCACCTAGGGAGGAAAAGGCTGCCCGCTTCAAAACCTGAACCAGCGGCATGTATGCAGCGATTGCAGACTTTGACTACGTGTGGCGGTACTCACGCTCAATTGCATAAAGCGGTCGTTCAGGTGTGGCACTCGATTGCATTCATTGGCGCAGATGCACGGCAGACTACAAAGCGAGCGAAATCGGATGCCCGACGGCGACTAGCGGGGTGAAAACTACTGTTGCGAGACCTGATCCGTTTTGAGGGGTGAGCAGAGAAGCATTGCTATTGGATAGCAGCAAACCTGCGTGCCGCCGTGATGGTAAGCCCGGTGCCGTCGGCGAAACTCAGTGACATCCTATCTCCGCAGGAACTGCAACCACCGGCGGCGGACCGTCTTCCAGTGCCACTACCGATGTGAGCAGTGCCACGTTGACGGTAGAGCTCTCTGCGCGCGCCATCCCTGCCGCCCGGATTGCGGTGGGCCGCGGCGCCAATAGCGAAACGCTGGCCATCACGCTGGCTTGCGACGATGTCACTGCCTTGGCGATCGCGGCGTCGCAGGCCGAAGCACAGTTGCGCACATTCAAAGGCATCGGCAACGTCACGTCGAGTGCAGCTTTGCAGCGGCCAGAAATTCAGATTCATCCGGATGCGGCGCGGGCCGCAGCGCTGGGCGTGACCACCGATAGTCTGGCCGATATAGTGCGCCTGGCCACCTATGGTGACTACTCCAATGCGCTTCCCAAACTCAATCTTTCGGAGCGTCAGACTCCGGTGCGCGTTCGCATGGACCCGTCTGTTCGGGAAAATCTGAACGCGGTGTCGCAGTTGCGCGTACAGGGCAGCAATGGAACGGTCAATCTGGGTTCGGTCGCAGATATTTCGATCGGCAGTGCTACTGGGGCGGTCAATAAGCTCCTTTTAAGTGTTAGTGCCAGAGGCAAACTGATCATTAGGGGCGAATAGCGACTTGAGCTGGATTTATTCGAGGGGGCTGCTGCCCTGTCTCTTGGTACGCTTGTGTCGCAGTTTTGAGATGTCATGCTCACCGCCGGGCTCCCTCTCCTTCGTGCTGTTTGGGGAACCATCGGCGGTGCAAGCGGCCCAGTAGCTTGCGCAATTCGCTGTACCACAGCACACCACTGGCCATTGCTATGCAAGTCAGCCATTGGTCGGCCGAAAGCGGCGTCGTTCCAAACGCCACGTTAAGTATTCCCACGTGTACCACAGCAACCTGCAATGCGGCCGATAGCGAGACCGCGCCCCATAGCCATACGTTCGTGAACAGCCCCTCGAAGGCGCTAGCGGTAGCTGAACGGGCGTTGAAGCAGTTGAACAAGTGCGCTATCACAAGCACCGTGAAACCCGCCGTCCGAGAGGTGGTGATGTCCAGTGACCCCGCGATCAGACCACCGGGCAGGTACAGGTCCATCGTCAGTAGCACCAGCATGGCGACCACTAAGCCGGTCCCGCAGATGTCGATCCACATGCGGCCAGCAATCACGCGTTCGCTGCGTGGGCGCGGCTTGCTTGCCATCACATTGCTGTTGGCCGGGTCCAGTCCCATGGCCATTGCAGGCCATGAATCGGTGACCAGGTTGAGCCACAGGATTTGTGTGGCAAGCAGCGGCAAGACCATGGCGCTGCCTGGATCTACGAGACCGATCACGCCCGCGCCCACCACGCCCAGGAATACCGTGAGAACCTCTCCCATGTTGGAAGACAACAGGTAACGCAGGAACTTGCGGATGTTCTCGAAAATCGTGCGGCCCTCGCGCACGGCCTGCACTATGGTGGCGAAGTTGTCATCGGCCAGCACCATGCGAGCCGCCTGTTTGGTCACGTCGGTGCCAGTCAGTCCCATGGCGATGCCGATGTCGGCAGCCTTGAGCGCGGGGGCGTCGTTCACCCCGTCGCCCGTCATGGCCACGATCTCGCCGCTGGCTTGCAAGGCCGCTACCACGCTCAGTTTGTGCCGCGGTGAAACGCGTGCGTACACGTTGGTCAGGCGTACTGCGGCAGCCAACGCCTTGGCATCCAGAGCGTCCAGGTCCAGCCCTGTAAGCACCCGTTCGCCGGTCTTGGCGATGCCCAGGTCGGTGGCAATGCGCGCCGCCGTGCGTGGGTGGTCACCGGTGATCATGACGACCCGGATGCCAGCGCGGTGGGCCTCTAGGATAGCGAGCATGGCCTCCTCGCGTGGTGGGTCGATCATGCCCACGGTGCCGACGTAAACCAGTCCCACCTCGAGCGCATCGCCGGACTGGGCATCCTCTTGCGGCGCGAGCGGGCGGTATGCCACCCCCATCGGGCGCAACGCAGCGTCTGACAATCCATCCACATCAGCCAGAATTTTCATACGGGCGGCAGCGTTCAGGGCTTGCAGCCCCGTGCCCACGCGCTGGTGGGTGCAGTGCGCCAGCAGCACGTCCGGCGCGCCCTTGCAGAGTAGCCGCATGCCTGTGCCTGGTGGGGCATCTCGCACAATGACCGACATCATCTTGCGCTCCGATGTGAACGGGATCTCGGTGACGCGTTGCGCGGGTTGCTCGCTGACGGTCGTTCCGGGAACCAGCTTTCGCTCCGCCACTAGGAAGGCCGCATCGGTTGGGTCACCCTGGATTTGCCAGGCACCGTCTTGTGTCTGTAGCAGCGAGGCGTTGCCCGCCTGGCTTCCGCCCTGAAGCACCATGGCCTGCTCATCGTAAAGGGTGCCTGCTGTCAACACAGCGCCCTGCCATTGCACCTGGCCCGTTGGGGCATAGCCCGCGCCTGTGACCTGTGTGGAGCCCGAAGCCGTCACGATGCGCTCGATGCTCATTTCTGCGCGGGTCAGGGTGCCGGTCTTGTCCGAGCATATGACCGATGCGCAGCCCAGTGTCTCTACGGAAGAGAGGTTCCGCACGATGGCCTTGCGCCGCGCCATGCGCTGCACGCCCAGCGCCAACACCACCGAGAGAATGGCTGGCAGCCCCTCAGGCACCGTAGCGACCGCCAGCGAAACGCCGAGCAGTAGCACCTCTATCCAGCTGGCCAGGTCGGTAGGCGGTGTCATCAGGACGATGGTGAGCACCACTACCGCCGCGATGGCCAGCACCCCGATGCCCAGCGCGCGTCCGATGTGGGCGATCTCCGTTTGCAGTGGCGTGGGCTTCTCCTGCGTGGTATCCAGCAGGTGGGCGATGTGGCCGATCTCGGTGTCCATGGCGGTGGCGGTGACCACCGCACGGCCTGTGCCTTGCGCGACCGTGGTGCCTTTGAAGACCATACACAGCCGGTCGCCCAGGGGCGCGTCGGCCTGCAGGGCAGCTGGGTCTTTGAGAATCGCCTGGCTCTCGCCGGTGAGCGAGGACTCCTGCGTGCGCAGGGCTGCTGCCCAGGTCAAGCGTGCATCGGCACCCACAGCATCGCCTTCGCCCAACACCAGCAGGTCGCCGCACACCAGATCCTCGCTGCGCACGCGCTGCAGTCGGCCGTCGCGCAGGACGTTGGCGCTCACCGCCGTCATGCTCGCCAGTGCTGCGACGGCTTGGCGCGCCCTGGCCTGCTGCACGAAGCCCAGCACGCCGTTGAGCAAAACCACCAGCGCCACCACCAGCGCATCCACGGGCCATCCCGTTGCGCCATCAATCCTCCATGCCGCCAGCGCTACAACGATGGCGCCCAGCAACAGGTAAATGAGCGGGTCGTTGAACTGAGACAGCAATAGGCGCCAGGCGGGCTGCGGTGAGGTAGCGCGCAACTGGTTCGGCCCGTCCTGGCGCAGGCGGTCCGATGCGTCCTGTGCGCTCAAGCCTTTGTCTGCATCGCTGGCCAGGGCCTGTAGCACCTCGGCAGCCGACAGTCGGGACGGATCGCGCAAGGGGCGCTGCGTGGGGGCTTTCATGAGGGCGGGTGTGTACGTCCTCGCGGCTGCATCACATACGGCTTTCGGTGACTTTCATGCCCTCGATCGATGCACCAAATTCCAGCCCAGCGTTTGCCAGCACGAAGCCCACCACCGGCGCGCGCATGGTGGCGGTATCGACGTGACCGTTGGCGCCGATGCTGGCCAGAGCCACGGTGGCATCCAGGCCCACGGTCCATCCCTGGCTAGCCAGGAACTTTTCTAGCGCCTGCTGGGTAGTAAACAGGTAGATGATCGCCTTGGACTGCGCGCCGAACTGTGGGCCTAGCGAACCACCAGCGATGCTGTAGTAGCGCTGGGTTTGGCCATTGATTTGCAGTGCACCGCGTCCGTATTCGGCCCCGATCACGAAGCTGCCGCCGACTACGGATGGGAAGATGAGTATGCCCTTGGAGGTATCGACCATCTCACGCGCGCCCGGCACGGTACTGTATAGCTTGGACAACGTGGCGTCGATCTGCGCATCCACCGAGGCATGTGAGGATGCGGTGCTAGCGTGGTCCTGCGGGCCGGTAGTGGTGCAACCGATGAGGGCGATGCCGCAGATGGCCAGGGCAGCCGCCGCAGCGAAGGGGCGAAATTGGAGGGTTGTCATAACGAAGTTCCTTAGATGGCACATGGCGAGAGGCTGGCGCGCTGGCCTTGTGAGCAGTGCGCTCTGTGCTCCAGCTTGGCGGCTCTGGCGCCCTGCGTCTGTCCGTCAGCGCACAGACGCCCGCTGGTCCAGCCGCCAAGCTAGGGCGATGGACTACGCCGCGCTATGAAATACAAGGACTACTACGTTACGCTCGGCGTTGCGCGCGATGCGGAACTCGATCAGATCAAACAGGCCTACCGCAAGCTCGCAAGACGCTACCACCCGGACATGTCAAAGGCGCCCAATGCTGAGGCCTTGTTCAAAGAGGCCGCCGAAGCCTATGCCACCTTGAAGAACCCTGCCAAGCGCGCTGCCTATGACGCGCTGGGACAGCACTCTTCGGGAGAGGAGTTCGCGCCGTCGCCGCCGTGGAAACAGGCGCACGCTTCTGAGGAGCCTGACGCTGATGAAATGAATTTGGCTGACTTGTTCGCTGCGATGGCGAGCAGACAGGGGCACGGGTATGCGCAGGAGACCGTGCGGGGGCAAGACCACGAAACCCATGCCCAGATCAGCCTACAGGATGCTCACCGTGGCACCACCTTGCACCTGGACCTTGCCGATGCTCAGGGGCGGCGCACGCTGGAGGTGACGATCCCGCCTGGCGTGCACGACGGCCAGACACTGCGGCTGCGCGGAAAAGGGGGACGTGGCCGCCATGGTGGGCTCGACGGGGACATCTACTTGCACCTCACGCTGGCGCCTGACAGGCAGTTCCGTGCAGAGCGTCATGACCTGTACTTCGAGCTTGCGCTGACACCCTGGGAGGCCACGCTGGGGGCTGAGATCCAGGTGCCGACGCTGGATGCCCCAGTGCTGCTGACCGTGCCGGCAGGAACGCGCGGCGGAGCGCGACTGCGCTTGCGTGGCCGTGGCTTGGCCGATGGCCGTGGTGGGCGCGGTGACTTGTATGCCACGGTGCGGATCGAGGTACCCACCACACTGACTGAGCGTGAGCGCCAATTGTTCACCGAGCTTGCCCAAGCCTCGCGCTTTGATCCGCGAGTGGCTGCATCACAGGAGTCGCCGCATGCACGAAACGTCTGAAATAGTCTGGCTTGATGCGCACGGAGTGCTGACCCTGCCCGAGTTGGCTGAGGTCTGCGCTCTGCAAGTAGGAGAGCTTCAGGAACTGGTGGAGGTCGGTGCGCTGAAACCGTTGCAGCGGGACGAGACGGCCTGCGTCTTCAGTGCCGAGGTCGTGATGCCGCTGCGCAAGGCCAGTCAGCTTCGCTGTGACTTCGACCTAGATCTGTTCACCGCGGGCTTGTTGCTGGAGCATCTGCTGCGCATTGACGCGCTGGAAATTCAGGTACGTGCACTCCAGATGCGCATGGAGCATGCACCCTGATGCATGTGTTGTCGCCAGCGATAAACTGAATTGCCCCGGGTTTTGAGGAGGCTGTTTGGCTTAAGTGAGATCACCACGGCAGTGGCCTGCTTTGCGAATTGCCGGTAGTAGTTTGCCTCAGCCTCAGCAGCGAGATTTACCCGATGGATTCGAGCAGGCGATGGTGGTTGAACCATGACACCCATTCGAACGTTGCGAACCCCACCGCCTCCTTGGTTTTCCACGGTGCCTAGCGCAGCGTCTGCTTTCATTTGAGGTGACCGGCTGCTTCTGATCAAAGGACTAAACCGCTCGCGCGGTAGCCCGCAGCGAAGGCCCTGACGGTGAGTAAACATCGCGCCCCTGTCTATGTTGGCGAGCGAGGCAATCGGCCTCGTTCTTGGACAGGAGCGCGATCATGATCCCTTCCCCTTCGACCCAACCCCTCTCGCCGCTGCGCCAACGCATGCTTGAGGACATGCGAATGCGCAAGCTGGAGCCTCGCACGCAAGAAGCCTACATCCGTGCCGTACGCAAGCTGGCGGCCTATCTCAAGCGCTCGCCCGATGCTGCCACGGTGGAAGACCTGCGCAATTTCCAGCTCCATCTGGTGGACACGGGCTCATCGCCCATGACGCTCAACGCCACGCTCACCGGGCTGAAGTTCTTCTTTGACATCACTCTCGGGCGCATCGAGCTGATGGCCAAGATGCAGCCCGTGAAGCTGCCTCGCACCTTGCCTGTGGTTCTCAGCTGCGAGGAAGTCGCGCGTCTTCTGGCTGCGGCCCGCAACATCAAGCACCAGGTGGCCTTGTCGGTCGCCTATGGTGCAGGTCTTCGCGCCAGCGAGGTCGTCAGCCTGAGGGTCACCGATGTGGACAGCCAGCGCATGACGCTGCGCGTGGAGCAAGGCAAGGGCGCCAAGGACCGCTACGCCATGCTCAGCCCTGTTTTGCTGCAGCGCCTTCGCTCTTGGTGGCACCTGGCCCATGCCCAGGGCAAGATGCTGCCCGGCGGGTGGCTATTCCCAGGCATGACGCCCTTGGAACCCCTCTCGATTCGTCAGCTCAACCGCGCCGTTCATGCGGCGGCCGAGGCCGCTGGGATCAACAAGCGCGTCACAACGCACACCCTGCGCCATAGCTTTGCCACGCATCTGCTCGAACGCAAGGTCGATATCCGCGTGATCCAGGTGCTGCTGGGGCACAAGAAGCTGGAGACCACATCCATCTACGCTCACGTAGCGACTGACCTGCTGCGCGAGGTGATCGGCCCGCTGGAGCCCATGCCTGCCGCCTGAAGGTGCGCGCGTGCAGCGGCCCACCCTGGAGGTCGCCGACATCTTCCAACAGCACGGTGCCGCTTGGCGTGACAGCCAGCGCGGCCACTTGAGCCTGTCTCAGCGCAAGGTCATGTCGGCCATCGAGCAGTGCCGTACAGCGGCACTGGGGGGACATGTCTTGCGCTGCGATGGCTGTGCCTCCGAGCTGGTCTCCTACAACTCCTGCCGCAACCGCCACTGCCCCCGGTGCCAAAGCGCTGCAGCCAAGCGCTGGCTGGATGCCCGCCAGGCTGATCTGCTGCCCGTGGAGTATTACCACGTGGTCTTCACGCTGCCCGCGCCCATTGCCGATCTGGCGTACCAGAACAAGGCCGAACTGTATGGGCTGCTGTTTGACGTGGCCGCCGAGGTATTGCAGACCATCGCTGCTGACCGCAAGCACTTGGGTGCCCGCATCGGTGCCACGCTGGTGCTGCACACCTGGGGTTCGGCGCTGACGCATCACCCGCATGTGCATGGGATCGTGCCAGGCGGCGGGCTGGCTCCTGACAGCAAGTCCTGGGTGGCCTGCCCAGTAGGGTTCTTCCTGCCGGTGCGCGTGCTGTCCAGGCTGATGCGGCGGCGCTTTATCGAAGAGCTGCTGCGCTTGCACCAGTCGGGGCGGTTGAGGTTCTTCGGAGAACTGGCGGCGCTGGCGGATGGTGCCTGCTTCAACCGGTGGCTGGCACCGATGCGCCAATGCGAGTGGGTGGTCTACGCCAAGCGACCGTTCGCCGGCCCCCAGGCGGTGCTGGCCTACCTGTCACGCTATACACATAGGGTGGCCATCTCCAACAGCCGACTGGTTGCGATGGATGAGCGCGGGGTGAGTTTCAAATGGAAGGACTACCGGGCCAAGGGGAGCACACGTCACAAGACCATGACGCTGGCGCCCCAGGAGTTCATGCGCAGATTCCTGCTGCATGTGCTGCCCAGCGGCTTCCACCGCATCCGCCACTATGGCTTGCTGGCCAATGGCAACCGCAGGGAATGCCTTGCACTGGCGCGCCAGTTGTTGGGCGCCACCCCAACGCAAGCCGCCGTCCCACCGGGCAACGACGGGCAAGACGATGGGCCGTCCAACGCAGCGCCACCGGCCTTTGTCTGCAGGCACTGCGGCCACGCGATGGTCATCGTGCAAAGTTGGATGAACGGGCAGGCCATTCGGGCGCCACCTCCATCATGAACAGTCCCCTGAACCACCACTTGTCTTGGATGTCGATGCGCTTGGGTCCGTCGGCGGGGTTGGTGCATGCCCGGCGCTGGAAATGGCGGTCCAGAACGCATGCCGCCCCCTGTGAAGGGTGCAACACCACAGTTGCACCAGGCCCCATCCACACACAATGGCACACTGGCGCCGCTTGCCCGCGAGCTGTGAGCGTCAAGCCGCTGCCCGAATCCCCATAGCGTTTGCGCCCTGAACACCTGCGTTGGCGTTCTCCGCGGTTTCCTCCCCCGAGGCTTGTGCGACACCTGCCCTCAGGTCGGGGGCGCTTGTCGCTCGGGGGGTGTTCCGGGCAGGTATCCCACAACCCTAAACAAAAGTATCCGTTCAAAAGCGGAAACCGCATGTCCGCAACCAGCTGAGGCTGTGTGGAAACCCACAGAGAGTTCGCCTGACATGGGCTCGAATCGCAGCCTTGACGTGTTCGAATCGCGACTTGGCGATTTTGTGAATTGGCCGCGTTGACGACCCGTCAGATAGATCTCAGTTCCCTCCCAAGGCTTTAAATCGCGCCTATTTCGGCTGCAAAGGGCCGCTCATGTGCCCAACAATTGCATGGCCTTCTTGGTTCGTTCAAAGCCAAGGATGCTGAGGACGCGTTTGAAGTTGTACGCCAGAACGTGAAGGCTCATCTCACTTGCCACGTTCTGAAGGCCTCGGATCAGGAAGTGCGTTGAGCCCATCCAGTGTTTGAGCGTCCCCAAGACGTGTTCGATGGTTCGCCGGCGCACCTTCATGGCATCGGGCTCTCGATCAAGTCGCTGCTGTACGGCGTCCATCACATCCTCGTGCTCCCAGCGCCTGATGCGACGGTACTTGCTCGTCGTGCACTGATTCCTCTGCGAGCAACCAGGGTGTTGATTTCCACGCAGAAGTGACCCACTAGTCCCCAGGGGGGGTGCGGACGAAAACTTGGACTACTAAAAGGTAGTTCATGTATTCCTACGAAGACCGAATCCGAGCAGTTGAGCTCTACATCAAGCTGGGCAAACGCACCAGCCCGACGATCAGGCAGTTGGGGTACCCGACCAAGAATTCATTGAAAGGTTGGTATCGGGAATATCAGCAGCGCCAGGACTTGCCTAAAGGCTATGCGGGGCGTG
This sequence comes from Acidovorax sp. DW039, assembly GCF_037101375.1. Classification (NCBI taxonomy): domain Bacteria; kingdom Pseudomonadati; phylum Pseudomonadota; class Betaproteobacteria; order Burkholderiales; family Comamonadaceae; genus Acidovorax; species Acidovorax sp. DW039. The sequence goes on from NZ_AP029020.1 coordinate 20,155, forward strand.
AGCCCAAGTTCTCGCAGGCCCAGAAGGCGGCGGCCACACAGCACTACCTAACACATGATCGATGCATCGCAGCCACCATGAGGGCCCTGGGCTATCCAGGGCGTGGAACGCTGACTAAGTGGGTGCGCGAAGCATTCCCTGAGGCCAGGATGGCCGTTGTCGGCAGTGTGGGTCAGCGAAGATATCCCGAGAGCTTGAAGCAAGCGGGAGTGATGGAGCTTTGCACCCGGCAGGAAAGTGCACAGGCGGTTGCCGACAGGCTCGGCGTGTGCCGACCAACGTTGTACAACTGGAAGAACCAGCTTCTGGGGCGTGAGGCACCCGCATCAATGAAACACACCGATCGATCACCGCAGGCGCAAGAGCGCGAAGAGCTCAAGCGCCAGGTTGAAATACTGCGCCACGAAGTCAGGCAACTGCGCCTTGAGCAGGACCTCTTGAACAAGGCCAATGAACTGCTAAAAAAAGGCCTGGGCGTCGATCTGCAACTCCTGTCCAACCGGGAGAAGACACTGCTGATTGACGCCCTCAGGGAGCACTATGGTCTGCCAGAGCTCCCTGCACAGTTGGGTCTTGCGCGCAGCTCATACTTCTACCATCGGGCCCGCGCGGCAATCGGAGACAAGTACGTGAAGGTGCGCCAATCCATCACCGAGATCTTCGAGTCCAATCACCGCTGCTACGGCTACCGCAGGCTGCAAGCCTCACTGGCCAGAGAACAAGGCCCGATCTCCGAGAAGGTAGTGCAGCGGCTGATGAAGCAAGAGAGCTTGGTCGTTGCAAAGCCCAAGCGGCGGCGGTATGCCTCTTACCTTGGCGAGATCAGCCCGGCACCAGAGAACATCATCAACCGTGACTTCCAGGCTGCTGCGCCAAACGAGAAGTGGCTCACAGACATCACGGAATTCCAGATCCCCGCAGGCAAGGTCTACCTGTCACCGATCATCGATTGCTTCGACGGGATGGTGGTCAGCTGGACCATTGGCACGAGCCCGGATGCTGAGCTAGTCAACACGATGCTCGATGCTGCTATCGAGACGGTGGCAGAGACCAACGATCGACCTGTGGTCCACTCCGACCGCGGAGGACACTACCGCTGGCCCGGCTGGCTATCGAGAATGAGCGACGCGGACCTTACCCGTTCGATGTCCCGCAAAGCCTGCTCGCCTGACAACGCGGCGTGCGAGGGCTTCTTCGGTAGGCTGAAGAATGAGCTGTTCTATCCTCGGGACTGGAAGAGCGTCACGATCAAACAGTTCATTGGGGTGGTCGACGACTACATCCGTTGGTACAACGAGAAGCGGATCAAGATCTCCCTGGGGGCCCTCAGCCCGATCGAATACCGGGTGAGTCTTGGACTTGCGACATAAAACCAGTCCAAGTTTTTATCCGCACCCCCACTAGCCCCCGGTGGGTTAGGTTTGCATGGAAATCAACAGTTAATGTTCGTCGAACGACTGCTAAACCACCCAAAGCGACAGCGCCACAGGGGTCAGCAGTCTATCAGTGCATCTGAGTCACATGATGCAGCGAATCGTCTTCTGCTCATGGCCATCAGATCCGCACGCCACCTGAATTGCCCAGAGTCTCCTAGACCTCCGGGTCGTTTCATAAACAGCGTCGACCTTGGTAGGAGCAACTTGCTGAACAGCGAGGCTGAGTCACTCCAAAAGTACCAGTTCAAAGATCACCGGCAGTCAAGGTCATCAGCACATCGGCATACCAGGCGCAGTTCAGCCCCAGTGATTCGTCTTGCACCAAGTCGCGGGTGGCCATGTCCATGCGGCTGGAGTGCACGCCAAGCAGACTCCACAGCCGATGCCCTGCAGCATCGGGCCTCAGCCGTGCCAGAACCGGTGAACCACTGCTGCCACGGTGCATCCGGGCATCGGTTATGAATAGCCCCTGTCCCTGGAAGCGGATGCCGTAAAACGATGCGATGCTGGCTTGGCGGACCACCGGCAGATGGTGCACGGTGTCGAAGAACCCGAGCGGAAAACCTGGGATGGCCAGCCGGTCGCCCACATCGAACTGGTCAAATTCCACCATCAGGTGCTGCGGCTTGAATGGCTGCAATACGCAGCATGTCGGCATCGTGTCACGATCAATTTGGATAGTGGCGACATCAATCTCACCGCCGCTGTCACTGGCTTGGTGCCAAGTGGCCACACCTTCGCGATACAGCAGGATCGACAAATGGGTCATCCGTGTGAGGTCACGCTCATCAGTGTGCATCTCGATTTCGATGCGGTCAGGCGCATGGCCGCTTGCTGCGTCGAACAGCACATGTCGGCTGGTGACGAGGTACAGTCGGGCCTCTCTTTCGAAGAAGAACCCACTGGCTTCCGTCAACCCGCTGGCACCCGCAAAAGTGAGCACACGGGTGACGCCAAACAGGGCCTCATCGCGTGGGCCGAGGGGCGATGTGGCGGTCTTCACGCTGCGCAGATGCTCGCCGGCTAGTGCGAGTTGCGAAGTGTGATCTCGATCCCATGAATCTCGACGCTCCGTCCAGACGTTGTTGCTCTCGCCGGTGGCATCGGGCTGATTGACTGCATCGAACATCGGGTTCGTAGTCTGAGCGTCTCCGCGGGCTGCGGCCTTAGCTCCCTGTCGGCGCAACTCGGCGTGTTCGCCAGGGTTGACGGCTGAAGGTCTGGTGCGTTTGGTTGACAAGGGACAGCTCCTGAAAAGGACTTGTCCCGTCAGGGGCGGCGCTGCCACCAGTGACGATTCAAGAGTATTGGTGTAGGGCGGTGTCACGTTCAGCGCACCCTAAGTGGTCCCATGGTACTCCTTCGCACCCCGCGACGTTGTTGCCCCTCAGTTTCGGAGCGACCCTTGATACAGCGGTGTGTCTACTGGCGCAGAGACCCGCTGAACGCTGTGTCCCAAGGTTCACCCATCTCATCGCCACTGGCGTCTGCCTTGGACGGGCGTGCAGTAATCGATGTCCATGGTCGCCATCCTGGATGTAAATAGAGTCATGCTGAAAGAAAAATTGGTGGTCGTCACCAGCGCTGCATCGGTTGTCGGCCATGCCATTGCGCTTGTCGCCTCCCACGGTGGCTCGCGCACCTGGTGCTGGCCGACCTGGACCCGCAAGACCCTAATGAGACCCTGCAGCAGGTGCGTAACATAGGCACCGAGGCCTCGTTCGCCTCGCCGTACGTGAGACATCCCACCACGCCCAAGCCCTGCTGGATCAGGCCCTGGTCCTGAAGCGGTAGGTGGCCGGTGTGACCGATGTGGTGAGCGGCATTTCCCTCAAATAGGGCTCCCGGCATCAAGAGCCTTGACATTAGTGTGCTCACCCACAAGCGCGAGGCTCGGTTGACTTGGTTTGTTAACACCCCGGCTCAGGCTGCAGCCAGTCCTGCGCCAGCGACACCAGCACCACCGCGACACCCGGGTGGGCTCGCTGTTCACCCAGCATCGGTAGCGTGCTGCGTAGCGCAGAGTACAAAGCCGAACACGTAGGCGAGACCTGCCGGTCCTGGCCCAGATAGCGGGCAAGGGGTTCGCCGTTGCGGTTGGCCTGCGTCCGCTAGCACGCTGCCAATACCAGTGTCGCGGGCAGCAGCGGCGTAGCCACGAACAGCAACGCTGCTAGCGCATCACCGGCGCCAGAAACGGCAAGAGCAGCAAGGCTACCTGGGCCAGCACCGCCGAGACCGCCAAACGTAAGACCCCACGGAGCTGCCACAGAGAATGCCGCTTCGCTGCAGCCTTGCTGGTATTACAGCTTTTCGGAAACCAGCCCGGCATGAGCGCTCACATGTGCGGCCAGTAGCGAGGGCGGAGCCGCGGCAGGCTGGAACGCGGGATGGATCATTTGCCTGCACCCGTAAGTTAATGGCGGTTGCTGCGTTAACGACGGAACAGAGCCAGCAAACCCATGAGGCTCGCACCGGCGGCGGCCGCGATCAGCATGAATTTGATCGGCTCGCGCAGGATCTGCTCGGTGGTGGCTTGGCGCGCGTACTTGGACTTTTTGCGCAGCTGGTTTTCACCTTCATGTAGGGCGTCCATACCCCTGTGGATGAGTGTGCTGATGTTGTACGCCAACTGCTGCAGCCCGGCGCCAGTCTGTGCCCTCGTGCTGCCTAGTCCGTCGAGTCCTTGCTGTGGCTGGTTCGAGGCTTCGTCGCCGATAGTTTTGACGGAGGTGTTCATTGGGTTCTTTTCGCCCTGCCGGGATGCGTGTTCACTTCAGGCGCATGTCGTTGCGCACAGAGCGCACGCCACTGAGTCCCTGCACCAGCTGTACCGCATGCTGGATATCGCCCGCCGAGTTGACGAAGCCGCTGAGCTGGACTACGCCTTTGAAGGTCTCGACGTTGATTTCGGCCGATTGAAGCGACGCGTCGTTGAAGATGGCCGCCTTCACCTTGGCGGTGATGGCCGTGTCGTCCAAGTACTGGCCTGTGCTCTCCCGGGTGGCGGTGGAAGCGCAGCCCACCACGCTGGTGAGCGCAGCGGCTGCAAGCAGGAGGATCGAGAAGCGGTGGATGCTGGTTTTCATGGAGAGCTTTCGGTAGGAGTGAGTGGCGGTGCCCGCGAACAGCGGCAGTGCAGGGCCAGGCTTTTGAGGAGCCCGTCCACGTATGCTGGCGCCTGAGTCGACTTGCGTCTGTGCGCTGGCGAACCAACGGGTATCCACATCACGTGCACTGGGCTCTCGTTTGATCATGCGGTTTGCGCAACGCGGTCAGTTGGCGTACGGTTGCGACTGCCCTTGTGGTCATAGGTGTCCGATGCACCGGTCGTCCATGTCCTTCGTTACCCCAACCGAAAGCTGTCCATGTTGTACCGATTCAAATCACAGGCCACGGCCGATCTCATCATGCTGCGTGCCGATGCCCAGAGTGCACTGCGGCTGATCGGCAAAGACATCACGCCCGAGGGCGTGATCAGCCCGGATCAGTTGCCCCGGGCCATCGACATCCTGCAGCAGGCCTGGCGAGAAGACCATGCCTTGCGCTTAGAGGAAGAAACATCTGCGCTTGAGCCGTTGGCCGAGACGGACGATGCCCTCCCTGGTGTTCGGCTGTCACAGCGACTGGTACCGCTGGTGAACATGCTGGACCTGGCGAAAAAAGCCGAGGTGGCGGTGGTTTGGTCAGAATCCTGACCGCTTGACCTCCGAGCCTGACTGAAGCTCCATTGAGTCGCCAAGTCTGTCAAGTTTGGCTGCGCGGGGGGCGCACGGGAAGGTTGACGGGCTATCACTTGGTGATGCTATTTCAAACTAGGTTCCCTGCTGTAGCTGCCCTGAGGAAACTCCATGCCGTTCGCGTCCGGCCTGGTCAGTCCAACCTATTCATCCGCAAATGCGGATATTTTGCTTTGGCCAATGAACCTCTACCTCCTTGGCCCTCGCGGCTGCTATCGTCGCCAGCCTGCTGTTGGCTCCCGCCGCTCAGGCCGACAACGAAGCCATTGTCACCGACGAAATAGCGGGCTACCTGGAGGTCATGGACTACAGCGGTGGCGTCATCTTTGCCTATCAAATCCACAGGTACAAGTGGCCGCAGATGCTGATGTACGCCGCGAACGAGGCCATTCTCAAGAGCAAACTTGTGCTGATCTAGTGCAACACCAGCTGGCTCCAGCTGGCTCCAGCTGGCTTTGCGCTGCGCTTGGTCGGCTAGGAAATCGTGTGCATCCGCAGGGCGGCACGCAAGAGTGAAAGGCCCTGGGCGAGTTCGACGCAACTGCCTAGGCGGCTACATCTGCGAAGTACTATGTGGCCTACAACGTGACCCCACTGACCATGAAGAGGCGCTCCCTGGTTAATTTCACTCGCTCCCACGTGACACCGCTTGTGATTGCTGGGACAGGATTTCGGCCTGACAAAACAAAAAGCTAGCTCGCGGCTTGCTCCAGGTCACAAGGCAAGAGGTTCACAAGCGCAAGCTGCCGAACCTATCAAGTTGATGAGAGACCATCATGGAAACTTCGAGCAGTGCTGTTCATCGCGAGCCATGGAACAAGGGGAAGATCTAGGGGCAGAAAGCGCCATTCAAATTGAAGGATGTCTAGGCGATACGACGAGTGCGCCTTCAGATGCAAGGGCGTACCCGAGAACTCGCGCTCTTGAATCTTGGAATCGGGCTGTTCTAGCGAATGCTAGTGACACTTTGATTTCCCATAGCGGCATCCAGCACCAGCGCAGGTTGCATCCTCATGGGGCCTGATCGCTCCAGCATCCTGAACCAGCCCAGATACGAATCAAGGTACTTCGTGGCAACACCCTTGAAGCGCTGCATCCAGGCGCGCAGCCTGCTGACATAGGCATTGACGTTCTGCACATGCCAGGGCCCTTTTACCCGTTGGCCTTTGCTCACGTTCACCGCCTGATGCTGCACTCCCAGAGCCCGCGCAGCGCTGGCCAGCGTGACGCTGCCATCGGTGCACAGGATGGTGTCTGGTGGTAGCAAGGGGTGCAGTGCAGTTTGTACGCTCACCGCCTGGTGGGTCTGCAGGATGAAGTTTGCCGTGGCTCCAGCTCTGTCTCGCGCCATCAACACCGGGGTGTACTCCGAGCCCTTGCAGCCAGCCAGCGCTTTGCCGCCCCGCCTGCGAGGGTGGCGCAGCAGTCCCCTTTCTCCCTTGCAGGAGACCAGGAAGTAGGACTCATCAGCCTCGGCGATGCCCAGAAGTTGGCGTGCCTGCAGAGTCTTGGGGCAGGCCAGGAAGCGGTGGCGCCAGCGAAAGGCGGTGCTTTGCGCCACACCCAATCGCTGAGCCACCTGGTTGAGCGAGAGTCCTTCGCCCAGGGCCTGTGCCTGGCCCACCCACTTGTCCCGCAGATGCAGCCGTGCCAGTGGTGTGCCTGTCAGGGCGTTGAAGGTGCGCTTGCACTGTCGGCACTTGAAGCGTTGCAACCCATTGGCCGAGCCGTTCTTGACGAGCCGGGAGCTGGCGCAGTGTGGGCAAGCCCGGCCCTCGCTGGCGTGCGCCTCAATGACGGCACTGGTTTGGCTTCGATTCATCAGCGCCTGCAGGCAGCTTGCCAGTTGCTGGCGCTGGTGGTACGTCAGCTGGGGCAGGCTGTGGATCAAGCGCGTCATCTGTTGCTGTCGCATGGCCTTCTCCTGGGGCGAACGCAAAGGCGTCATGCTCAAAAAGATGGGGACCATGCGGCACGATTAAAGTCTCATCACTAGCTTTCGCTAGAAGAGCCTGGAATCGATAGCAAACTGCATGGATGCGAGCTCGTATCCCTCAAGGTACGCGATGTATGCCACGGAGATCAGATTGGAAGCCGCGCCATTCGACGGGCTGCTGACCTGCGTGCTCGCTCCCAGGAAGAGTCATATCAAATCTGGTGGCTAGTTGAGCTCTGGGTACTGTTGACGGCGATCGCGCTGAAAACGTGAAGTCATCGACTTTTTCCACACCCTGTACGTTCTGAGCAACCAACACTGCCAAGTCTCGCTGAGTCTTATCAGTCACCATGCCGCTGAGCAGCACCACCCCGTTGTGAACTTGAATGCTAATTTCACTGCGCTGCAAAGGTGATAGGCTTAGCGCGACACGCACACGAGACTTGAGCACACTATCTTCTAAGTAGTCACTAGGAGAGGAGTCTGTAGGCGTCATGCTGACTGTGCCGGACTGTTTACAGCCTTGTATCGACACCACAGTTAGCAAGCCCAGAAGAGCATAGGAGAGTCGGCGGCTTTCGACCATATTGACCATAGGACATTCCCTCAAGACGCTGGCTATCGGATGGACGGCCATTGAGAGCAGATGTTCCATCTACCGAGAGCACATGTCTGTGCGTAAACGTACTCTTCGTAGAAATTCTCCTCAAAATTCCAGGCATATGGACTTGATCGTCCCGTATTGGCAATGCCTTTTATCTTTCACAGATGCTTGGGATTCCTGTGGCTTCAACTGTGGAAAGAAAAAGAGCCAAGCGCTTTGTTGCGAAGTACGCAAGTCAGCCGAATGCTCATTGTGTTTACCCAACCAGCCAACGCATCTTTCACTTGCTTTGGAACATGCCTGTAGCATCGAAGCGGACATCGAATCCATGTTCGCATCGCCAGCTTCAGGACTCAAGTAAACGCACAAAGTGCGCAAAAAGTGTCACTGCGATCTGCTCGCTACCGCACAGACAGGTGGCATCAACACCCTTTACAAAACGCTCAGAGCGCCGCCACAAGCCGGCTGCCTAGTTCATCTGTAAAAGGAGTCGTGCATGCCCTATATCTCTCCCCATTCCCCTGTTTGGGACACTTCTTGCTCAGGATGGCCTGCAAAATTATCGGCGCTGGAGGACTCCGAACTGGGTGAGCATTTGGCGTATTGCGGCGCGCTGCGCGGGCCACTGCATCAGTTTTTTACGGGCGCTGCGTTGCTGTGGGGCGTAGTGGCAGAACATGTGATCACAACCGCGCTCCTGGTTACATTGCTTGTGGGAGCTTTATCGCTGGTCCATTAGGGATAAGCAGACATGGAGTTGCGTACGCCATGGCCCTGGGTTCCTTCCGCGCTGGACCGCATGCTCGACGCCCGGGCAGGCGCTGTACTGGACCCCTTGCGCGCCGAAGTGTTTGGCGTTGCCCGCTTCGAAGAGCATGGTCGGCACCTGGCCTCCACGCACGAGGCGGGCAGGGCTCCCTTCGGCCGGGCCACCTTTTACCCACGCCTGCAGAGCAACATCCGCGCGCTGCGGGCCGCATACCGCTACCTGTTCGATGCACCACATGACGAGCATGTCGTCAGCCCCGCCGCTGAATGGCTATTTGACAACTTCCACCTGATCGAAAGCCAGCTCAAGGAAATCCGGGCCGGGTTGCCGCCGCGTTACTACCGATCGCTGCCGGTGCTCAAAGACGCCCCGCTGGTGGGCCTGCCGCGTGTGTACGGTGTGGCGTGGTCGTTTGTGGCCCACACCGACAGCGCGTTCGATGAATCGCTGCTGGTGCACTATCTCAATGCCTACCAGCAGACCCGCGAGCTGAGCCAGGGGGAGCTGTGGGCGTTGCCCACCACGCTGCGTGTGGTGCTAGTGGAGAACCTGCGCCGCTTGGCCGAGCGCCTGGCCAGCCACAAGGCCGCGCAGGAGCTTGCCAGCCTGTGCGCCGCCCGCAGCAATGACCTGAACGTGTTGACGCTGGATGCCGCCTGCGCAGCCATGGAGCAACGTGGCGTGGCCCCGGTGTTCCTGGCCCACATGGCGCAGTCAATGATGGGGCGCGGTGTGGTGGGCGGGCATGCCGCTGCAAGCACGCCAACGCCCGTACAGCAGTGGTTGCTGACCGCTGTGCCCGACTTGGTGGCGCTACAGGCCCAGCAGCAGATCAACCAGGCGGCCGACCAGCTGAGCATGGGCAATGCCGTCACAGCACTGCGGAGGGTGGGCGCGGCCGACTGGTCCGACATCATCAGCCAGACCAGCCTGGTGCTGCGCGCCATGCTGCTGTCGCCCGTGTTCGCGGCTGAAGACGAGTCCACCCGCAACACCACCTTGCACGGCATCGAAAACCTGTCGGCCCGCAGCGGGCAGGGCGAGGCCGCCGTGGCGCAGGCGCTGCTGGTGCTGATGTCGGGTGCCGACGGCGAGCCTCCAGATCATCCAGGAGCTGCGCAGGCCTTGGCAGGCTATTGGCTGCAAGGCGCCGGGCGCAACCAGCTGGAGCATGCCCTGGATGTGCGCCGACATGCCACCGACGCGGTGGCCCTGTGGCGTTCTGCGATGGGTCTTTCACGTGTGCCGCTGTACCTGGGCGCCTTGCTGCTGGGCTCGCTCGGTCTGCTGACCTGGCTGATGGCGCCGCTGTGGGGTGTGCAGGCGGGGCCCGATACCAGCGCAGCCCATCTTGTGGGCCTGGCGCTGGTTGCCGTCTTGTTGCTGCTGCCCGTGTCCGAGATCGTGGTGGCCGTGGTCAACCGGCTCATTGGCGAATCCGTCCAGCCGACCTACATGCCCCGCTACCTGCTGCCAGCGGGCATTCCGGGATCGGCACGTGTGCTGGTGGCTATCCCGGCCCTGCTCAGCAGCACCGGCACCATCGAGCGGCTGGTGCACCGCCTGCACCTGCATTACCTGGCCAACCCCGAGCCCTTTGCGCAATTTGCGCTGCTGACCGACGGTGTGGATGCCGATGCGCAAGACCTGCCCGAAGACGGCGTGCGGCTGGCCCATGCCGAGGGCTTGATGTTGGCCCTGAATGCCCAGCACCCATCTATCACGGGCGATGCACCGCGGTTTTTGCTGCTGCACCGCACCCGCACCTACAGCTCCACGCAGCAGCAGTGGATCGGCTGGGAGCGCAAGCGCGGCAAGCTCGAACAGCTGGTGGCGGCCCTCGCCACTGGCGGGCAAGGCGCCTTCCTGGACCTGGGCGAACTTTCGCACCTGGCGCCCCAGACCCGCTATGTGCTCACGCTCGACAGCGATACGCAGCTGCCCCTGGGCCGCCTGCGGAGCCTGGTGGGTGTGGCTGAGCACCCCGAGAACCAGCCTCGGCTGGATGCCACAGGCCAGCGCGTGGTGCAGGGCTACGGCATCCTGCAGCCCCGGGTGCTGGCGCCACTGCCCACCTCTGCCACCACCTCGTTGTGGCAGTGGCTGTTTGCGGGCCAGCAGGGGCTGGATCCGTACAGCGCCATGACGTCCGACGTGTACCAGGATTTTTTTGCCGAAGGCAGCTTCACCGGCAAGGGCCTGCTGCATGTGGCTACTGTGCACGCCGTGCTGGGCGGGCGCCTGCCGGCCGACCAGGTGCTGAGCCACGACCTGCTCGAAGGTGCGCTGGCACGCTGCGCCGTGGTGAGCGATGTGACGCTGGTGGAGGCGGAGCCCGAACACAGTGACACCGCCGCCGTCCGCCTGCACCGCTGGACGCGGGGCGACTGGCAGCTGTGGCCCTTTCTGGTCCAGGCCCGCCGTTGGGGCTTATCACCCGTCAACCGCTGGAAGCTTCTGGATAACCTGCGCCGCTCGCTCGTGGCGCCCGCGTCGCTGGTGCTGGTGGTGCTGGCCCTGGCGGGGCTGGGCCTGCCCTTGGCCAGCACGCTGGCGCTGGTGGTGGCGGCCTATGCGTCTGCGCTCTTGATGGGGGCACTGGCGGGCTGGGTGCCCAGCCGCTTTGGGCTGGTCGGCATGCGTTTTGTGCACGAAGCCTCAGGCGACCTGTTGCGCGCCCTGGCCAGTGGTGTGTGGCACCTGGCCCTGCTGCCGCAGCAGGCGCTGCTGCTGGGCGATGCCGTGGTGCGCACTGTGCACCGACAGGCCGTGAGCCGTTGGCATCTGCTGGAGTGGACCACGGCCGAGGCTGCGCAGAACACCCTGATCACAGGCCTGGGCGCCACGCTGCGCAGACACAAGGCGGCACCCTTGCTGGCGCTGGGCTGTGGCGTAGCGCTGTGGGCTGGTGGAACCCAGACAGCCTGGGCCTTGGTGGGGCCGTTGCTGGCGCTGTGGGCGCTGTCGCCGCTGCTGGTGTGGCTGGCCAACCGCGTTCCGTCTGGCCTGGGCAACCCAACACTGTCGGCACAGGACCAGGACCTGTTGCACGGCGTGGCGCGCGACACCTGGCGTTTGTTCGAGCGCTGTGTGGATGCCCACAACCACCACCTGCCGCCCGACAACCTCCAGACCGCCCCGTATGAAATGGTGGCGCACCGTACCTCGCCCACCAACATCGGGCTGTACCTGCTGAGCGCAAGTTGTGCGCGCCAGTTCGGCTGGATTGGCACGCTGGAGCTGCTCGACCGGCTCGAAGCCACCCTCATGAGCCTGCAAGCCATGGAGCGGCACCGGGGCCACTTCCTGAACTGGTACGACACCGAAACCCTGCGGCCCCTGCACCCGCGTTATGTGTCCACGGTGGACAGCGGCAATTTATGCGCGCACCTGGTGGCCGTGGCGCAGGCCTGCAGCGCGCTGGCGGCGCAGCCACTATCACCGCTGGCGGGTGCGCAGGCCATCTGCACCTCGCTGGCGCGGCTGCAGCGCCGGCTGGGCATCCACCACCCGGGCTTGCGCGGGATGCTTCCCTCGTCCGCCTTGAGCCGTCTGCTGGTACTGCGTCTGCCGGACCCGTCGCACCAGCCGGAGGTCACGGCGTTTCGCGCGCTGCTGGCGCAGGCGCAGGACGAGCTGCGCAGCATTGCCCAGCCACGCCACCCGGCCATCGTGCACAGCCCGCCCACGGCGCAGGACGAACTGCTGTGGCTGCTGGCCGACCACCTGGCCACACTGCACTCGGTGGACCGTGACCAGCAGGCCGCACACAACGGCGGCGCACCCGAGGCCACGCGGCGCCTCATGGGGCTGGCAGAGGCGCTGGATACCCTGGCCTGGCAGGCCGACTTCCGGTTTCTGTACCACCCCCGCCGGCACCTGTTGCACATTGGCTACCGGGTGGACGAGCAGCAGCTGGACACCTCGTTCTACGACTTGCTCGCGTCCGAATCGCGCACCACCAGCCTGCTGGCCGTCGCCAAGGGCGACTTGCCCGTCAAGCACTGGGCGGCCCTGGGGCGGCCGTTCTTTGCCAGCGGCCACCATGCGGTGCTGCGCTCGTGGTCAGGATCGATGTTCGAGTACCTGATGCCCACGCTGGTCATGGACGAGCCGTATAACAGTGCCCTGGGCGAGGCAGGGCGGTCCGCCCTGCGTGAGCATGTGGCGCTGGTGCAGGCCTTGGGCAAAGACATGCCCTGGGGCATTTCAGAATGCGCCTACGCCGGGCGCGACCACACGCTGGCCTACCAGTACGCTCCGCAAGGCGTGCCCCGCTTGGCCTTGCGCCGCACGCCCGTGGGCGAGCTGGTGATTGCCCCCTATGCCACGGCGCTGGCCACCCAGGTGGATGCCCGTGCAGCCAGCGCCAACTTCCGCACGCTGGCCGCACTGTCGGCGCGGGGGCGCTACGGCTTTTACGATGCGCTGGACTTCACGCCCGAACGCCAGACCCATGGCGAGCGGCTCACGCTGGTCAACACCTACATGGCCCACCACCAGGGCATGACCATCGTGGCGCTGGCCAACGTGCTGCTGGGTGGCGTTGCGCAGCGCTGGGGCACGGCGCATGCCCGCATCGAAGCCGTGCTGCCGCTGCTGCAGGAGCGCGCCCCGCGCGAGCTGCCCACCTTGCAGGCCACACCGCCGCGCCTGCCGCTGCATGCGCGCCAACAAAAAACGCCCGACCATGTGCGCCCCGTCACCCCGGGCGCCCAGGTCTTGGAGCCCACACACCTGCTGGGCAACGGGCGCTACAGCGTTACCCTGCGCGCCAACGGGGCAGGGTGGAGCCGCTGGCGCCAGACGGGCATCACCCGCTGGCGCGACGATGCGCTGCGGGATGCACATGGCAGCTTTCTGTATGTGCGGCAGATGGGCTCCAGCGTGCCCGCGTCCGTCACCAGCCACCCCGCGCCCGATGCACGTGCGGTGTATGGCAGCATCTTCCACACCGACCGCGTGTGTTTTGACGCACTGTGGCCGGGGCTGCGCGTACACACCACCGTGTGGGTGAGCCCGGAAGACGACATTGAACTGCGCAAGGTGGTGGTGAGCAACCTGGGTGATGAGGTGATCGAGCTGGAGCTGATCTCGGCCCTGGACATCACCCTGGCCACCCACGCGGCCGACGAGGCGCACCCCGCGTTCTCCAACCTTTTCGTCGCCGCCGACTGGCTGCCCGCACAGCAGGCGCTGCGGTTCATCCGAACGCCCCGCCTGCAGACCGAGACCACCCTGCAAGCCGCCCACTTTGTCGCAGATACCCAAGGGCACGTGCTGGGCCTGCGTTGCCAGACCGACCGGCAGCTCTGGCTGGGGCGCAACCATACGCCCGGCCAGCCGTTGGCTTTGCTCAGCCGCGTGCCTGAAGTGCCTGCATCGCTGGACACGGGCCTGGACCCTGTGGCGGCGCTGGGCGTGATGCTGCGCATTGCGCCCGTTGCGCAGGCCTGCGTCACTTTTGCTACGGCGGCATCGCAAGACCCGGCCACGCTGCTGGCCATCATCGACAAGTACCGCCAACCCACCTATCTGGAGCGCGCTTCGGCCATGTCTGCCACGCTGGCCAGCATCCAGTGGGCGTCGCACCGCCCGCACCGCGACTACCTGCCCGCGCTGCAGGCATTGACCACGGCGCTGGTGTTCACGCTGTCCAAGGTCCACACCCCCTACCTCGGCGTGCTGACCGAGGCCCAGGCCGCCCACCCCGTGTGTGACGGGCGCGCGCTGTGGCAACTGGGCCTCTCAGGCGACCGACCCATCGTGCTGGTGATGGCCGGATCGCCCCAGGGCATGGGCTTGCTGCGCACGCTGGCCCAGGCGCTGCGCGAATGGGCGCATGGCGGTGTGGCCTGCGACCTGGTGGTGCTCAGCAGCGAATCGCACTCGTACCACATGCCCCTGCAGCGCGAGCTGACGCTGCTGCGCGAGCACCACGATGCCGACCTGGTCACGCACACCGGCCCGGCGGTGACCAGCCTGCGGGTGCTAAGGCTGGATGAGCTGTCGGCTGCGCAGCTGGGCACCTTGGTGAGCCTGGCCCGCATCACCCTGCAGGCCGATGGCCATGCGCTCATGCACCAGGTAAAGGCCTGGGTGGCGGCCCATGGCGTCTCGATGGTCGGCCCCTGGCGCGGCGGCGCCACGGACGAAGTGCCCACGCACCAGGGCAGCACCCAGGTGCCCGCGCCAGTGGGCGGTTTTGCACCGGTGACAGGCACCTTTGGGTTTGATGTGTCGGCCGCGTTGCGGCCCGCCAAACCCTGGGTCAATGTGCTGGCCAATGCCCAGTTGGGGGCCATGGTGTCGGAAACTGGCGCGGGCAACACCTGGGCGCTCAACAGCCGCCTGAACCAGCTCACCGCGTGGTCGAACGACCCGGTGGCCGAACCGCCCGCCGAATGGCTGCTTCTGCAAGACCGCCGCACGCGTGAGGTGTGGGGCCTGACGCCCTCGGCCTGGGGTGCGGCCGATGTGGCGTACCGCGTGGAGCACGCCCAGGGCACTACCACCATCCACCACCGCAGAGGCGCGCTGGAGGTGGAGGTGCGCTGGTGCGTGGACCCCGTCACCGCCATCAAGCAGGTGTTTGTGCAGGTGCGCAACCTGGGCAACCGGCGCGAGCACTTGCGCCTGGTGGGCATGGTGGAGTGGATGATGGGCGAAAAGCGCGGCGACCGTGCCACGCTGGCCACCGCCCCGTGTTTTGCACCACTGCCCGATGGCCGCTTGCTGGGCCTGCTGTGCACGCAGACCGAGGCGGCTGCGGGCTTGGGCGGGGGCACGGCCTTTTTCTGCGAAGCCTCGGCTGGGCCGGGCACGGACGACCGTGCCAACGACAGCCTGGACTGGACCTGTGATCGCCGCGAGTTCTTCGATGCGCAGGGCGATCTGGTGGTGCCCCTGCAGCTGGAGCAGCGCAGCGGGTTTGGGCTGGACCCCTGCGCAGCCCTGTCGCGGTTGGTGACCTTGCGGGCCGGGGCGGTGTTCGAGCGCGTTTACCTGATGGGCTATGCCCCCACCGAGGCCGCTGCGCGCACGCTGGCGCAAGAGGCCATGACCATGGCGGCCCGTACACGCGAGCAAGCCACGCTGGACCGGTGGAACGAACTGTTGGGCGCGACGCAGGTGGTCACGCCCGACCCGCTGTTCGACGTGCTGGTCAACCGCTGGCTGCTGTACCAGACGGTGTCGTCGCGCCTGTTTGCCAAGGCGGGCTTTTACCAGGCGGGCGGTGCCACGGGCTACCGCGACCAGTTGCAGGATGCCATGGCGCTGGCCTGGGCGCAGCCGGGCACCTTGCGCGCCCAGATTGTGCTGTGCGCGTCGCGCCAGTTTGAAGCGGGCGATGTGCAGCATTGGTGGCACACGCCGGGCGGAGCCGGGGTGCGCACGCATTTCTCGGACGACCTGCTGTGGCTGCCCTTTGCTTGCGCGCATTACCTGAAACGCACTGCAGACCACAGCTTGCTGGACGAGCAGGTGGCGTTCCTAGAAGGTTCTGCGATCCCCGAGGGCGCGGAAGACATCTACGAAGCGCCCAGCGCCAGCACCAACACGGCCAGTGTTTACGAGCATGCCGCCCGCACCATAGACCGCAGCCTGCGCACCGGCGCACACGGCCTGCCGCTGATGGGCGGCGGTGACTGGAACGACGGCATGAACCGCGTGGGCGACGGTGGGCGCGGCGAATCGGTGTGGCTGGCGTGGTTCCTGTGCGCCATCGTCACTGACTGGATTCCGATCGCCCGTGATCGGGGCGATCTGGATCGCGTGCGGCGCTGGGACGCTGCCCTGACCGGCTGGCGCGCCGCATTGGAAAACCAGGCGTGGAACGGTGATTGGTACCAGCGCGCCTTTTTTGACGATGGCACGGCACTGGGCTGCCACACGCGGGACGAGGGCCGCATTGACCTCATCGCCCAGGCCTGGGCAGTGCTCTCTGGCGCAGCAAGGCCTGCGCGGCAGCGCCATGCGATGGACGCGGTCGAGGCGCATCTGGTCAACCCCGCAGCAGGCTTGATCCAGCTGCTGGCGCCCCCGCTGCGCCATGCCGAGCCCAGCGCGGGCTACATCCAGGCCTACCCGCCCGGCGTGCGCGAGAACGGGGGGCAATATGCCCATGGCGGCGTGTGGGCACTGATGGCCGCCGCAGAACTGGCCCTGCAGAAGCCTGAGCACCCTGGCGCGTTCGATGTGCCTTACCGTTACTTCACCTACCTGAGCCCGGCGCACCGGGCCCAGCACCCGGTGTGGGGCCCGGTGTACGCCGTGGAGCCCTATGTGATGGCGGCTGACATCTACAGCCAGCCACCCTATGTGGGGCGCGGCGGCTGGAGCTGGTACACCGGCGCGGCAGGCTGGCTGCACCGGGCGGCGGTGGAGTCCATCGTGGGGTTGCAGATGGGCGCGCAGGAGCTGTTCTTCACGCCTTGCTTGCCATCGCACTGGCCGGGCGCAGAGCTGACGCTGGTGCGAGGTTGGCGCACGCTGCGGTTCATCCTGGTGCGGATGCCCCCAGGGGCGGAGCCTGCCACGTTGCCGGAAAGCGCCCCATCTGGCGCACGCTGGCTCCAGGTGGGAGAGCGGCTGCGCTGGGTCGATCTCCTTTCGGACCTGTGTTGTGTGATCCCTGTCCGGGGGCAGGCAGACACTGTTGCAGGCGCCGTGTAGCGCGAATGGGCAGAAGTCATTTGGTAAATGTGTGTATGTGCGATACCGTACAGACCACGAAGGGCGTGGCCCCACAAACTGGCTACTTGCCCAGCGTGGCAGGCACAACCGCGATGGTGGTGCGCCCCGCGTTCCACAAGGTGCCGCCATCAAACGATCCGACTCTCCCCTTCAGAATCAATTGCTGGCCGCTTTGCCGGAGGTAGAGTTTCAGCGCTGGCTGCCGCAGCTGGAGTCGGTGGAACTGGCGTTGGGGCAGGTGCTCTACGAGTCAGGTGCAGCAATGCCGTATGTGTATTTCCCTTCCAATGCCATAGTGTCCCTGCTCTATGTGCTGGAGGATGGTGCTTCGGCGGAGATCGCTGTGGTGGGTTTCGAGGGCATTGTGGGTATTTCGATCTTCATGGGGGGGGGCACCACTCCTAGCCGAGCGGTGGTGCAAAGCGCCGGGGCTAGCTATCGTTTGCGCGCAGAAGTGCTCAAGCAGGAGTTTGAGCGCTCCGGACCAGTCATGCATCTCATGCTGCGCTACACGCAGGCTCTCATCACTCAGATGGCGCAGACCGCCGTATGCAACCGTCATCATTCCTTGGATCAACAGCTGTGCCGTTGGCTGCTGCTTAGCCTGGATCGCCTGAAATCCAACCAGCTGGTGATGACTCAAGAATTGATAGCCAACATGCTGGGAGTACGCCGCGAGGGGGTAACAGAAGCTGCCTTGAAGCTGCAGAAGACGGGGTTAATCAGCTATGCCCGTGGCCGCATAAATGTGCTTGATCGCCCGGGTTTGGAGGCTCGTACTTGCGAGTGCTATTGCGTTGTGAAGAAAGAGTACGACCGGCTTTTACCCAACGAAACTGCCAGCTGAGCGAATTGCAAGTCCATTCTGATGGGTCGCTCTTGTATGCATCTTGGCTACCCACGGCCTGCAAATTCTCACTTAACGGAAGCAGCGTGGCATTTTCCAAGCGCTGCGTGCGTTGGCAGACAGTCATAGCAGGGTGGCGGACTCAAAATGACCGGACTTGTCCATTGAGCCGACCAGCATATCCCTGACTGTGCCGTAGTTTGGATCAGCGTTGAGCCAACATGGTGATCAAGCAATGATTCGTAATGAAAATCGAATTCTCCAGTTACTGCCGCTCGATGCACGACAGCAGCTACTCAGCCATTGTGAGTTGTTTGAATTCGTTCTCTCCGCTGATTTGAGCGTCCGAGGCAAACCGCTCAGTCATGCGTATTTTCCTAGGGAGGGATTTCTCTCTCTGGCGATCGATGTGGATAGCCACCCGCCCCTGGAGGTTGGCATGGTGGGCCCAGAGACCATGCTGGGCTCAGAGTTGATACTGGGACTGGCGGCAACGCCGTGGCGCGTGCTGGTTCAGGGGGCTGGGGCGGGATGGCGTATTACCTCTGCGACGCTACGCACTCAAAGCGAAAATCTCCCCGCGCTACGAAAACTATTACAGGCGACGTTGCTGGCACGTTTGCACCAGCAGACGCTTGCAGCAGCCTGCCAGCGTTATCACCTTATTGCGCCGCGTCTGGCGCGATGGCTCTTGATGAGCCAAGACCGCTCGCACACACCGAGCTTCCATGTGACACAGGAATTTCTTGCTCTTATGCTGGGAGTACGCCGCGTCGGAGTTACGGAGGCAGCTGGGCATTTTCAGGATAAAGGTCTGATCGCATACCATCGCGGCGTCTTAACGGTACAGAACCGTGAAGCATTGGAGACGCAGGCATGCACTTGCTACGCTGCAGACAAAGATATCTATGATCGATTAGTGAATGCGAGTATTTAGAGTTTTAGCGTTTTCTACTGGTTAAAAGGTGCAGCGTCACTCAAATTTCCAATGTCGCTTGATATTGATTTCGTAGCTACTAATATCCATATGCTGCGGCATACCCGATGGGCTTGAAATCTAGATCTAGTGTTGTCAGGGAAGGTCTGCAAAACCTCCTGACCTGATCCTCCCCAGCGCCAAGCATCCAAGACAATGGCGCCATGGATCAATACACCCTGGGCCTGGACCCACTGCCCAAGAAGACCCGCAAAGAGGTCTTTCTCGATGAGATGAACCAGGTGGTGCCCTGGGCAACGCTGGTGGCTCTCATTGCCCCCTTCGCCCGGGGCTCGCACCAGGCCCTGGGTGGGCGCCCACCGTTTCCTATCGAGACCATGCTGCGCATCCACTGCCTGCAGCTGTGGTGGAACCTGAGCGATCCGTCCATGGAAGAAGAACTGCACGAGCGGCCCCTGTACCGCCGCTTTGCAGGCCTTGATGGTGCAGCTCGCATGCCCGATGAGACCACCATCCTGCGTTTCCGCCATTTGCTGGAGAAGCACCAACTGGCCCCGCAGGTGCTGGCGGCCATCAACACCGGACTGGCCCAGCAAGGCCTGATGCTCAAGACCGGCACCATCGTGGACGCCACCATCATTGCTGCCCCCAGCTCAACCAAGAACAAAGAAGGTGAGCGAGATCCAGAGATGCACCAGACCAAAAAGGGCAACCAGTGACACTTTGGCATGAAGGCGCACATTGGCGTGGATGCCGACTCAGGACTGGTGCACACCGTCATCGGCACAGCTGCCAACGTCAACGATGTGACGCAGGCAGCAGGACTGTTGCATGGCAAAGAGAAGCATGCCTGGGGTGACGCGGGCTACCAGGGCGTGGATAAGCGCCAGGAGATGCAAGGGAGCAAGGCCAAGATCAAGTGGCACGTAGCCATGCGCCCGGGCAAGCGCAAGACGCTCGATGCCAATCGGGAGCTGCACAAACTGCTGGAGAAGGTCGAGCGACTGAAGGCCAGCGTGCGGGCCAAGGTGGAGCACCCGTTCCGGGTGATCAAGCAGCAGTTTGGGTATGCCAAGATACGCTACCGTGGGTTAGAGAAGAACACGGCGCGGCTGACGAAGCTGTTTGCGCTGGGCAATCTGTGGATGGCCAGGAAGCGGATCATGGCGCTGCAGGGATAGGTGCGTCTGTGGGGCGCCAAAGTGGCGCCACAAGGGCTGAACCAGGCCTGCAAACGGTGTCAAACCGGCCCCAAAAAGCGGATTGCGCAGGCATCAGGTGACGCGGCGCTCGACATCAGGCTGTGCCGGGCTGGCGCATGGGGTTTTGCAGACCTTCCTTAATACTAGGCTACAACGACGTATTTGCAGGCCAACTGGCCTCTGTGCGCTCGGCGTAATAGTTGAAGCAAGACGATACGGACTGTTTTTACCCATACGAGATCCTTTGTGCTTTGGACGCTCTCGAAAACACTTTTACTCTGTCGCCGGGTCGTTCAGAGATTCACCCCGGATAGTGAGCTGTTGGTGAATCTGCAGTCTGTAGCATCTCTTTACCAACCACCGTCTGCTACCGCACACAGACGTGATCATGTCATTCACAGGCGGTGGACTTTTGCGCTACGTTGATTTCCACGCAAATCTCTATTTTGGGAGGCCTAGATAAAAAATTAAGCTGTTTATATGCCCCAAAGACCAACGGGCAACCGGTATTAAATAGTGCAGACAGAGCCAAGGGAGGTCTTGTTCCACTTCTCGTTGTACCCCCGGATGTATTTGTCGACTATCTCAATTAACCGCTCGATAGGGACGCTCCTGCAGGCCCGAGGATAGAACAGCTCATTCTTTAGCCGACCGATGCAGTCCTCATAAGCCGCGTTGGCAGGAGAGCAGGACTTGCGGTACATCGAGTGAATGAGGTTCGCGTCGTGCATTCTCCAGAGCCGGCATGGCCAGCGGTAGCGGCCCCCTAGGCAGAGTGGGCCACAGCTCGGTCGCGTGTTTTCGTCAATGTTTCCAAGAAAGCACTCAGTATTGTGTTGAACAGTTCTGCGAACCAGGATCGTGTCAATAGTCCAGCTGACCACCACCTCATTGAAGCATTCGATGATCAGTGAATCGCCCCGGTTTGAACTGACTGAACTCACCCGGGACGATTCAACAATTCCCATAGTCACACATGATAGATACGCGGCTTGGTGAAGTGCGTCTTGCTCCTACTGAAGCGTTGAGGAGTGTTTGAGCGAAAGACTGCTGCGCGCCGGAAAGCAGAAAATCATCCGCGGGCTGCCACCTGCAGGAGCCGCTACAGAACAGACCTAAGGCGTGACGGCTTCAGGCTGAGGCTGTGTGAAAACCCTCTGATTGGCCGATGCTGAACTCGGTAGAGTGCACAGACATACTGGACATAGAGGTCAATATGTCGAGATACATCGAAGGTCAGGACAGGCAGCAGGTCACGCTGCTGCCGGAGTGCCTGGATGACTTCATTGCAGACAACAACACCGTTCGGATCGTAGACGTCTTCATCAGCGAGGTGGACTTGGTCGGCCTGGGTTTTGATGGAGCAAAGCCGGCTGCAACGGGTCGGCCTTCGTATCACCCCTCTGTGCTGTTGAAGCTCTACCTGTACGGTTATCTCAATCGCATCCAATCCAGCCGCCGGCTGGAGTGCGAATGCCAGCGCAATATAGAGCTGATGTGGCTGACCGGCCGCCTCGCCCCTGACTTCAAGACCCTCGCGGACTTCCGCCGCGACAACGGTAAAGGCATTCGCAACGTCTGCCGTCGCTTCGTGATGCTGTGTCGCGAGTTGAAGCTGTTCACTGACGCCGTCGTGGCCATCGACGGCAGCAAGTTCAAGGCAGTCAACAACCGCGACCGGAACTTCACGGGGGTGAAGATAGATCGATTCCAGGAACACATTGAACAAAGCATTCAGCGCTATCTGGATGGACTGGAGACGGCGGATCGCACACAGTCGGGCGTGCTACCAGCCAAGACTGAGCGGGTACATGAGAAGGTCAAGAGGTTGCGCCAGCGCATGCAGCAGCTTGAGCAGGTCAGGGATAAGCTGAAAACTGAGCCCGACGGACAGCTGTCAGTGACAGACCCCGATGCACGCGCCATGGCCACCAGCCGTCCTGGCTCTGCGGTCATTGGCTACAACGTCCAGACGGTGGTCGATGCCAAGCACCACCTGATTGTCGCGCACGAGGTAACAAACGACAGCAGCGATAGATCGCAGTTGAGCAAGATGGCATTGGCTTCACGCGAAGCCATGGGCCCCCCTGATCTACAAGTTCTCGCCGACCGGGGTTACTACAACGGTGTCGAACTGAAGGTCTGCCAGGACGAGAGGGTCGCAGCCTATGTACCCAAGCCGATGACCTCAAATGCAAAGGCTGCAGGTCGTTACGATAAGACCGACTTTATCTACATCGCCCGAGATGACGAATACCAATGCCCATCGGGGCAGCGAGCGATTCATCGCTTCACCACCGACGAGCGAGGTCTACAGATCTACATCTACTGGTCGAGTGCTTGCCCTGGTTGTTCGCAGAGGAATCAGTGCACGACGAGCAAGTACTGTCGCATCAGGCGCTGGGAGCACGAGGATGTGATGGACGCCGTACAGCAGCGACTTGATCGAGAGCCCGATGCCATGAAGGTGCGCCGGCGAACCATCGAACACGTCTTGGGGACGCTCAAACACTGGATGGGCTCAACGCACTTCCTGATCCGAGGCCTTCAGAACGTGGCAAGTGAGATGAGCCTTCACGTTCTGGCGTACAACTTCAAACGCGTCCTCAGCATCCTTGGCTTTGAACGAACCAAGAAGGCCATGCAATTGTTGGGCACATGAGCGGCCCTTTGCAGCCGAAATAGGCGCGATTTAAAGCCTTGGGAGGGAACTGAGATCTATCTGACGGGTCGTCAACGCGGCCAATTCACAAAATCGCCAAGTCGCGATTCGAACACGTCAAGGCTGCGATTCGAGCCCATGTCAGGCGAACTCTCTGTGGGTTTCCACACAGCCTCAGCCTAAAGCCGAAACCCCGACATGAGCGCCATGCCCCGCGCATTTGTCTCAACAGCGCTGCACGTGGGGTGCTTTCCCTCTGTTCCTATATCTCTTGCCCAGATCCTAAATCTGCCTAAAGTTACGGCTCAGGAAGAGAGACATGCAAGGCACAGACCACACCAAAATTCGCCATCGTCAGCCTTTACTGCACCGGGTATTCAATGGCATCCGAGCCCTGACTTTGGGCGCGGGGGTACTAACTCTTTGCAGCCTAGCCGCCGCCTTTCAAATCGCCCCCATGGGCTCGGCCTTTGAATCCAGACTTACCAATGAAACTGAAGACTCTCTCGCCGCGGTCGCTGGTCGTCTGGGCGTTCTGATCAAAGGGCGAGTGCACGAAGAGATCACCCAGATTGCCATGGGTTGCCCGGTAGAGCCCACCAGTCTTGCCCAAGACCCCGTCTGCGGTGCGCGAGATCTTCCATTCGCAACGCCCTATGTCATCTACGGGGTCCGATGGAACGACTTGCCGCCCTTTAAGCTCGCCCCTGAGGAAGGCAATTGCACCTACCTGGGTAAATCCTGCAAAGTGTCAGAGACCATCCGCGTCTCGACACAACCTCTGTGCTGGTACTGCCTCTTCAAGGATGCAGAAAAGAAAGCCCAGACCAAACCCATCTTGGGCTGCAGCAAAGCGGCTGGCACCCAGCGCGGCAACGTGATGACCCGTTCCCACTTTGGCGATCTGCAGTTCTTGCATGCCATGGCCAGCGAAGAGGGCGTGCACCCTGGGGCCACCCGTGCGAAGGTATTGGATTGGCTTGAGTTCGCGTGGAAAGTGGCATCCAGAGAAATCAAACCCGATACGTTCCTGCGTGACATAGACAACCCAACGCTGCAAGAGCACTTTGGCTGCAAGCAGTGGCGTGTCTCCGATCTCTACATTCTGGGCCGGCAAGACAAATTGCTGCCTTACCTGCACCACGTGGCCTTTGGCTCGGTACTGCACACCGTGCAAGACTCCTTTGCTGCAGCCCATACCACCCGTGAGCCATCACCTCCCGGCGCGACTTGCAAAAACACCGCATGGCCTCAGCCCCGGCGCATCGTTGAATTCCACACCTACGGCTCCCAGGACGGCCATTTGCATGACGACCAAGACAGCCGCGATGCGATGACCCGCGTGAGCATCGCTGAAAAATGGCCAGATGCCGTAGAGGCGACGCGAACGCTGGCACAGTTCTACGATGATCGAGCCCGCTGGGCTGAAGTACAGCCCTACATGCAGTGCTTGTTCGAAATGGCCGATGAGCGCCACAACTCCTCACCGGGAGATGCATTCCGTCGCCACTGATGCCGGCTGGGGCAGGGCATCGAACCAACCCGGCGCCAAAGACAACTCAGTCTTGACTGAGCAGGGCCAGTGCCTTGCGCTTGCTCATTTTGAGCACCTCGGAGATACGCCCCAGCTGCGCTGCTCGCGGATGCACCTTACCGGACTCCCACTTGTAGACAGACAACCAGGAAGCCCCCACAAGCTGCGCCATCTGCTTTTGAGTGATGCCCAGTTCGGCGCGCTTATCTGCAAACGCTTGAGCGTTGAAATTGCCGCCAGCAGCTCGCCTGGGAGTATTCGCCGCAGCCTGGGCGTTCGGCGTATTGGGCACTTTGGTCAAACGCTGTGCGGCTTTCAACTGCGACGCCAATGCTTTGACTTCACGCTTCAAGGCTGCAATCTCAGAACGATGGCTGGTGATGATTTTGCGCATACCCTGGAGCTCAGGCTTGAGCTCCTTACGGGCCATCCGGATGACTTCAGCACGAAATGCATTGGAGAACGTATTCATGCCTGTGGTGGTACGGGATCGGACCATCTCGCGAGCGTGAGTATTTACTGCGTTTCTGCTGGGCGAGCAAAACAAAACCGCCTGAGACCAACGGCCAGAGGCGGTATTGAATGAGGCCTGTGAACCTCACAGCCTGTGGTCTGTTACTTGGCTGCTTTGTCTGCCTTGCGCTTGGCAGCCTTTGGGTCCACCACAGCCTTGAATTTGGTACCCGCTACAAACTTGGGTACTGTGGTTGCGGGGATCTTCAGGGCCGCCCCCGTGGAGGGGTTCTTGCCCGTTCGAGCAGCGCGCTTGGCGGACTTGAAAGTGCCAAAGCCCACGAGTTGGACAGCGTCGCCCTTCTTGACAGCAATTTGGACGGCATCAATGAAAGACTCCAGCACTGCTGCGGCAGCAGCTTTGGAAAGGTCGTTCTTTGAGGCCAGGATTTCAACGAGTTCTGCGCGGTTCATAGGTGGTCAATGGATAGAGGTAAAAAGGGCCTGTTTATAACGCCATTGCATGCAAATGTGTGTGTTAAGTGACGGGTGCTCGTATCAGAGTGAATTGCAGTAATCAGGAATTAAACCAAGTGCCCTGCCAGAGCCATTGGCCATGGAGAGCATTCAGGCCCAATGGGTAGAACCCCAACGACATGGCTAGATGTTCACCTGAGATTCGGTTGCTTCAGCACCCACTCACTGAACTCCCACAGACTTTCATGCTGGGAGTGCACGGCATCCAGGTCGGGTCCAACATTGGGAGTGCCGTTGCGGCCAGGATGAATCAATGCCAAGTGAACATCAGGCCGAATGCCTTTGAAATACGGAAGGTAGTCGTCTACGAAGGCCACAGGTGCCAACTGGTCCACGGCATTCGCCTTGGGGCTGCGGCCAGACACATCACCGCCAGTGGCAATCACCGTTTCGATCGGAAACCCCAAGTCGCGCAGGTTACGAAGACGGGCTTGCTCAAATTGAGGCTGCAGCGCTGTGACGCACACCAGATGAAACCCCGCATCGTGCAATCGATGACAGGCCTCCACTGCTTTGTCCAATGCCGGAATAGTGGACCAGAATGTCTCGTCCATGCAGTCCCTGAACTGTTGACGGCGCTCTCCCGTGAGTTGTTCAACACCCCAGCGCTGCATGGGCCAATATGCCTGCGGATCGATCTCCTGCGGAAGAATCCCAAATGCGCGTTGCCACGCGTGGGCGTAGGCCAGGCTGTAGTCCAGAAGCACGCCATCGGCGTCCAGAGCAATGGTGGGTCTTTTCATGGAAAGCGACTCCTGAGTTTGGGCCACTCGGTGGACACGATGGTCAGATACCGCGAAGGCACTTCCTCCGTCAACCAAACCTGATTGTCTGCTTGGTAGAAGGAAACTCCATCTTCGGCCATTTGCCGCGCATCAACCGCCAATAGAACGGGAACCCCGTACCTGCGCCCAACCTGAATGGCAGTGTCCTTGTTTTCGCTTAAGTGAACGTGGTGACGTTGACGCTTTTGCAGCCCCGTCGCCAGTATGGAGCTGATAAAACGCTCAGCCGTTCCATGAAACAAGATCGCTGGCGGATCGATGGCTGTAAGCCCCAAGTCCACATCGACAGAGTGACCTTGATTGGCTCGAATCCGGGAGCCGTCATCACTGAATGAAAAGCGCTTCTTGTCGTTGGTTTTAACGACGAATTGAAGCAACTCAAGTGACAGGGGGTGCTTTGCCAGAGACGCTTTGCGCAGCAACTCATCAACGTTTGCCCAGCCGTTGGAGTCCAGGTCCAAGCTAATCACTTGAGGCTTGTGACGCAAAACCAGACTCAGGAATTTGCTGGTTGCCACGACTTGTTTTTCTGAAAATTTCATAGGTGCGGGGGTCAGTGATAGGTCGAGGCTGTGTGATAACCCCACCCACGATTGCAGCTCAAAACTAAAATCATGGGCACCCGATTCAAGCGAGGTACTCCATGAAGCGATTCATCGAAGGCGAAGACCGGCAACAGGTCACCCTGCTGCCTGAGTGCCTGGACGACTACATCGCGGAGGACAACCCAGTGCGGGTTGTCGATGTCTTTGTCGAAGAGCTGGATCTTCGGGCACTCGGCTTTGAAGGCGTTGATCCTGCGCTCACGGGTCGGCCCGCATATCACCCTGGCGTACTGCTCAAACTGTACATCTACGGGTACTTGAACCGCATCCAGTCGAGCCGCCGCTTGGAGCGTGAAGCCCAGCGCAATGTCGAGCTGATGTGGCTGACCGGGCGCCTTGCGCCAGACTTCAAAACCATCGCCGACTTCCGTCGAAGCAGCGGCGCTGGCATCCGCAACGTCTGCAAGCGCTTCATCGCCATGTGCCGCCAGCTGAACTTGTTCTCGCAGGCCATCGTGGCGATCGATGGCAGCAAATTCAAGGCCGTCAACAGCCGCGACCGCAACTTCACACCCGGCAAGATCGAGGCTCGCCAGCAGCAGATCGAGCAGAGCATCCAGCGTTATCTGGACGCGCTGGAGACGGCCGACCGCACGCAGCCTACAGAGGTTGAAGCCAAGGCAGAACGACTGCAAGAGAAGCTAAAAAAGTTGCGTGAGCAGATGCGGCAACTCGACGGTCTCAAGGAGCAATTGAAGACCCTGCCCGATGGCCAGATATCACTCACCGACCCCGATGCACGTTCGATGGCCACCCAGGCCAAGGGATCGGGCCTGGTGGGCTACAACGTGCAGACCGCAGTTGATGCCAAGCACCACCTGATCGTTGCGCACGAGGTCACGAACGTTGACAATGACCGTGCACAGTTGCACCACATGGCCTGCGCTGCAGACCAGGCCATGGGAGGCGAGAACCTGCAGGCCTTTGCCGATCGAGGCTACTTCAGTGGTCCACAGCTCAAGGCCTGCGAAGACGCTGGCATCACGACCTTCGTGCCCAAGCCGATGACGTCCAACGCGAAGGCCGAAGGGCGCTTCGACAAGGCCGACTTCATCTACATCGCCAAGGATGACGAGTACCAGTGCCCTGCAGGCGAGCGTGCGATCCATCGCTTCAAAACAATCGAGAAGGGCCTGAACCTGAGCGTCTATTGGTCAAGTGCCTGCCCAAAGTGTCTGCTCAAATCCCAGTGCACGACCAGTAGCAACCGGCGCATTCGCCGATGGGAGCACGAAGAGGTTCTGGAGCGCGTTCAGCAACGATTGGACAGTAACCCCGATGCCATGACGTTGCGAAGGTCAACCGTGGAGCACGTCTTCGGCACGCTCAAACATTGGATGGGCTCGACGCACTTCCTGATGAAGACCCTCAAGTACGTGGGCACAGAGATGAGCCTTCATGTGCTGGCCTACAACCTCAAGCGGGTGATGGGCGTGATGGGTATCGCGCAGATGATGCAGGCGATGCGGATGGTCAAGGCGTGATGCCTTAGTTGGCATTTAGCAGCTGACAAAGGCTTCGGGAGTGCGTCAAAAGGCTTC
Source organism: Acidovorax sp. DW039 (assembly GCF_037101375.1). Classification (NCBI taxonomy): domain Bacteria; kingdom Pseudomonadati; phylum Pseudomonadota; class Betaproteobacteria; order Burkholderiales; family Comamonadaceae; genus Acidovorax; species Acidovorax sp. DW039. Next base: position 48,440 of record NZ_AP029020.1, read on the forward strand.
AGGTGCGCCAGAAACGGCACTACAGCCATGCTGGTGAGGAATGCGGTGCAAGGCTGTGGTACAGGGCTGGACCACATGCTCGTTGAGCGTTTCCACACAGCCTCGGCCGAAAGCGGACCTCGTGCAGGGTTAGCACCTCTTCAGGAGGAGCTCACTCCCATCCGCACTCACGCAATTGACGCTTAGGAATTGTGCTGAGCAAGCACGGCTAACTGCCACTGTATGGCCGTCCCGGAGGATGCTGCTAGTGCGTGTTGATTTCCATGCAAACCTAACCCACCGGGGGCTAGTGGGGGTGCGGATAAAAACTTGGACTGGTTTTATGTCGCAAGTCCAAGACTCACCCGGTATTCGATCGGGCTGAGGGCCCCCAGGGAGATCTTGATCCGCTTCTCGTTGTACCAACGGATGTAGTCGTCGACCACCCCAATGAACTGTTTGATCGTGACGCTCTTCCAGTCCCGAGGATAGAACAGCTCATTCTTCAGCCTACCGAAGAAGCCCTCGCACGCCGCGTTGTCAGGCGAGCAGGCTTTGCGGGACATCGAACGGGTAAGGTCCGCGTCGCTCATTCTCGATAGCCAGCCGGGCCAGCGGTAGTGTCCTCCGCGGTCGGAGTGGACCACAGGTCGATCGTTGGTCTCTGCCACCGTCTCGATAGCAGCATCGAGCATCGTGTTGACTAGCTCAGCATCCGGGCTCGTGCCAATGGTCCAGCTGACCACCATCCCGTCGAAGCAATCGATGATCGGTGACAGGTAGACCTTGCCTGCGGGGATCTGGAATTCCGTGATGTCTGTGAGCCACTTCTCGTTTGGCGCAGCAGCCTGGAAGTCACGGTTGATGATGTTCTCTGGTGCCGGGCTGATCTCGCCAAGGTAAGAGGCATACCGCCGCCGCTTGGGCTTTGCAACGACCAAGCTCTCTTGCTTCATCAGCCGCTGCACTACCTTCTCGGAGATCGGGCCTTGTTCTCTGGCCAGTGAGGCTTGCAGCCTGCGGTAGCCGTAGCAGCGGTGATTGGACTCGAAGATCTCGGTGATGGATTGGCGCACCTTCACGTACTTGTCTCCGATTGCCGCGCGGGCCCGATGGTAGAAGTATGAGCTGCGCGCAAGACCCAACTGTGCAGGGAGCTCTGGCAGACCATAGTGCTCCCTGAGGGCGTCAATCAGCAGTGTCTTCTCCCGGTTGGACAGGAGTTGCAGATCGACGCCCAGGCCTTTTTTTAGCAGTTCATTGGCCTTGTTCAAGAGGTCCTGCTCAAGGCGCAGTTGCCTGACTTCGTGGCGCAGTATTTCAACCTGGCGCTTGAGCTCTTCGCGCTCTTGCGCCTGCGGTGATCGATCGGTGTGTTTCATTGATGCGGGTGCCTCACGCCCCAGAAGCTGGTTCTTCCAGTTGTACAACGTTGGTCGGCACACGCCGAGCCTGTCGGCAACCGCCTGTGCACTTTCCTGCCGGGTGCAAAGCTCCATCACTCCCGCTTGCTTCAAGCTCTCGGGATATCTTCGCTGACCCACACTGCCGACAACGGCCATCCTGGCCTCAGGGAATGCTTCGCGCACCCACTTAGTCAGCGTTCCACGCCCTGGATAGCCCAGGGCCCTCATGGTGGCTGCGATGCATCGATCATGTGTTAGGTAGTGCTGTGTGGCCGCCGCCTTCTGGGCCTGCGAGAACTTGGGCTCACGCCCCGCATAGCCTTTAGGCAAGTCCTGGCGCTGCTGATATTCCCGATACCAACCTTTCAATGAATTCTTGGTCGGGTACCCCAACTGCCTGATCGTCGGGCTGGTGCGTTTGCCCAGCTTGATGTAGAGCTCAACTGCTCGGATTCGGTCTTCGTAGGAATACATGAACTACCTTTTAGTAGTCCAAGTTTTCGTCCGCACCCCCAGTGGGTCACTTCTGCGTGGAAATCAACATGGAGTGCCGCGCCTGGGCCTGCTCATACTGAGTGTCTACTCCCGCTTCCATGGTGTGCGAGACACCCGTGTGTCGCATCCAGTGGGGCGACGCCATCAAAAGCCGTTGCGCGGCACGTTCATGTTCATCTTTCACTAGCGCAGCCGCCATCTTGAAGATCTCTTTGCAGATCACTGGGGCGTGACGCCCTTGTCTTTGCCGGTGACCGCGAGGATGGCTGGCAGGGTCTCCTGGTACGCGGGCATAGGTTACAGGCCCAAGGAGGTTCGGTAGATCCGAAGCTCGTCATGAGCTTGGAGGTAACCACGATGGTCGCTTTTTTTGCTGCCCTTGACTCTACGAGCTGACCGCTATACCGCTGTCCTGCAAGCACGGTGAAACCACTGCCGACAACGGTCACTTCAGTAGCGCATGGCGCAGGGTGATGCAGGTGATTTCAATGTCGAAGACGTAGTACATAAAGATCCACGGTTTGCTCGAAGCAATCGAGATTGGCAATTTTTCTGTTTACCTTTGATCCTGCGTCTCTTACATTGGCCGCTTTTTTTGCACCTGAATTGGTCAAAAAGCTGAGATGACATTTCAACGCACAGCGCCATGCAACCACTATCTGCCCATACATCTTTCCCCGCGAACAATTCCTTCTCTGAAACTGGTGCGGGCTGCGTGCGGATGAGATTACTGGTTAAAAAAGCGGCTGCAGATGTTTTCTGCCCATGGAGTTGCTCGGATTGGGGAAAGCAGTGCCAATCGACCTCATTGGGGGGCACGACGCTCAGCCGCGCTGCTCTGGAACTGTTATCTCAAGTTGCGTACATCTTGGCACACGCTCGTTGCGAGAAAAATCGTATGCCTTTAATCCTTCGCCAGTGTGCCTTTGTGCTGCTGATCTACTGCTTTAGTGCCTTGCCTAGTTTGGCTCAGATTTCGGTGCCTGCCGGAGCCCGGATAGACGTTCCTGCCGGGTCAACTCTCGATGCTGCCTGTGGCGGGGTGGATATACAGGGGCAACTTAACGTGACGTCGGGACAGCTAAGGACTGATGGTGACCTAGTGATTGGATCGTCCGGTATGTTGAATGGCAACGATGGCGTGTTGAGGGTGGGCGGCAATTTTCGCAGCACTGGGTCCTTCAATGCTGGCAACAGTACGGTCGAGCTGATAGACGGTTGCGTAGGCAACACCACGCAAATCTCGGGCAACTTAGTGTTTCAGAACCTCGTGCTCAGTAGCGGCAGTGGACGTATTTTCGCCATCCAGGCTGGCAGCCAAATCACTGTACTGGGTACTCTCACCTTGCAGGGAGTCTCAGGGCAAAACCTTCAGCTCGTCTCTGCGACTGGTGGCGCTGTCGTCGTCAATCTTGGGCCTTCGGCTAACGTTGTCAGAAATTTCGTCAGCGTGGCCAGCAACGTTCAGATCGGTACTGCGGCAGCAACGGCCAAGAGCATTCCCACATTGAGCGAATATGGCGTGCTGATTCTAGGCTCGCTGCTGGCTCTCGTTGCTTGGGCGCTGCAGTCCTCGCCGCTTGCCAACCGTGTTTCCAAAAAGAAAGTGTGTTTATGAGAAGCGAAAAGATGGTTCGGGTGCATCCAACTCTAAATTATCTGGTGCGTCCTGTAGTATTGCTGTCGGTGGCGGGAGGGCTGCTGTCGGCGGTGCATGCGGCCGATATATCGGCCACCGTGCCTCCCAACGGCGGATTTGTGGTCAAGAGTTCTGGTGGTACGCAGGAGCGCTTCCGTGTTGAGGACAATGGTGAGGTGCGCATCCCTGGTCTGAGCAGCAGTGGCGCAGGCTCCACGGTGGTGTGCGCGGATACCCTCACCGGACGCCTGGGCCCCTGCGCTACGGGTGTGGGAATGGGTAGCGCGGGCCCAGCTGGGCCCGCAGGGCCGCAAGGTCCTGCTGGTCCTCAGGGGTTACCGGGAGCAGCAGGTGCGCAGGGTCCAGCTGGACCGCAAGGTATCCAGGGCGTGCAAGGTCCTGTTGGGCCCAAGGGCGATACGGGGTCCGTAGGACCACAAGGCCCAATAGGTCCTCAGGGACTGGCCGGTGCTGGTGGTGGGAATGCTCTGGTAGCGACTCACCTCAGCGGTAGCGGTATCGATCAAATGGACGATAGCAGGAAGAAGTTTATTACCTGGGACAGATATCGGTATGCAGGTCCAGGCGTGGGCCCCTCATTGGCGCCGGACAATATCAACTTTCAGTTCCCAGATGCTGGGGATTACTTTATCCAGTATTACATCAACTTCCATCCGAGCTCTGATGGAAGCCTCACGCACGATACAAGCAGCTGTAACGGAAATATCGCATTAGATGGATCGACTGTTCCAAACAATGAAATGGTGGGATTCAATCCAGGTAATAACGGCACAATACAAGCGATGGGTATGGTGACGATGGCTGCAGGTGCTAAAGTCAGCCTGATGCTCGAATGTATCGTTGGCACGAATCAAATAAAGTATCTCAGCATATCTCGTGCGATGTTGACGGTCATGCGCATCCAGTAGGCAAAGCTGCTCTCTACTACACGGTGCCGGGCCGTCCCCCGGAACTAACGTAGTTTGCTGCGCTTGGCACCCTGAACTGTGCCGCGTTCTCTTCGTTGGGCCCGCACAAGCGGGCCTTTTCTTTTGTCGCGTCGATTCCCATAGTGGTGGGCACCGACGCAAAGCTTCGGCACCCAACCGAGCGGGAGTTATTCTTGAGGCTATTTGAGCGTCTTCTGGACTTACCGTGGGCCCGTCTTCCGAACCTCCTGCAATAGCCCAAACTTTTTATCGCGGGGGTGTACGGCGACTGTTTCCCACTTGTAGGCAGTCAGGCTCGATACCCCCAATAGTTGAGTCATCTGGGCCTGGGTGAGACCCAACTCGTGGCGCTTGGCAATCAGTGCTTCGTGGTTGAAAACGAACCCTGCTGTCGACCGAGGAACGCGGGGGTCCTTCACCGGCTGCTGGCTCTGAACCATCTCCTCCAGCTTGGCCAACTGCTTTGTCAGCGTGCGCATCTGGGTGTTCAGAGTCTTCACTTCTTGCTTGAGCCTCACCTCTGCCAGGGCTGCCATACCGCGACCGCTGTCGCTGACGATAGGTGGCGTCACCACCAGAGAGGCCGATGGCACGTTACCAATGGGCACCACGCTGCGGCTAGCTGTAGTGTGGCTCAAAGACAGGTTAAATGTCTCGACACCGCGACAGATGTTGTCCATGACTCAGATCTGACGGCCTTGAAACTGAACCGATAGGCGGGTAGCCCGCTCAAGCAGCGTGAGCGCATCGCCAGTCTGCAAGGGACGCGGATCGACAGTTGTCAGCACCTGGGCGATTCTGTCGGTGGGTACTAGTACTGATGCTGCTTATGGGATTACCACTCGGTACGACAAGACCGCCTGCAACTTCCTGAGGGCTATTCACCTGGCTGCGTCCATGATGTGGCTGGTCTGAAAGGCTGCAACCCTAGGGATTTTTCTGACTTTGATTGACACGCCCTAGTTAACACCGACGCTTTACGACTTCCCGCCCCTGCGCGGCCTCTTTTCTAAAGTCGCGGGTTACACGAACGTTGAGCGTCTGCTTCTATTCGCCTCCACAGGCTGCTCCTGGCCGGATTCTGCCCCACGGTGAGGGACACTGGCGGGCCCGTTCCAGCCTGGAGCTGCCACGCAGGAGCTCGGTTCTGTATTTAGCGCGACAACACGTGTCAGAATTTCCTAAGATTGGGCGACTGCGGTCGGCAATCTCGACTAGGACAATGCAACGAAGACGGACGCTTGAAAGAGCTCGTTTAGGAAAGGTCGGCGGACCTCGATACTTCCGCAGGAGAGCGGCAGATACAAGATGAAGATTGACATCATCAGCAGCGACGGCATCCACGCTTCGGAGAAAGATGCACTGGAGCGCATGCGGCAGGCGTTCAACGCGTCTGAGTTCAGCCTGAAATGGCAAGGGTACGCCGGCTTTATGATGATGGACACGACCTACCGGGATCGCGAGATCGATCTGGTGTTGCTGACCCATGATCGGCTTCTGCTCATCGAGCTCAAGAAGTGGCGCGGAAAGATCGAGTCGATGCAGGACCATTGGCTGCGCGACGGCGACGACATGGGGCGCTCTCCAGTCAAAGTGCTCGCCGACAAGTGGAAGATTCTCTCGTCCAAGATCCGCAACCGCCTCACCGAGCCGGCCAGGTCCGTTTACATCGACTACCGCGTTGTGATGTGCGGAACAGCAGATTTCTCAGCGGTCCCGGATGATGAAAAGGCCTTCGTCCTGACGCTTGACCAGTTCCTGAAGATCGCCAAGCAGGGCGGCTATCGACAGGAGTTTGGCAACCCCTGCGCTGGTAAGCCCAATCAGCATCTGCAGACCTTCACGCAGTTCTTCCGTGGCCGGGACTTCAAGCCCGCGGGCTTTTCGTTCGGCAACTTCCACATCGTGGGCGAGGCGACCTTTCCGCATCCGCAGGGCCTGTACAAGGAATACAAGTCGGTCAAGAAGGATGACCAGCGGCACGAAGCCTTGCTGCGGCGCTGGGACTTCTCCGCGCTTACCGGCATCGCCGACACCCTTGATGAGCGGGCGCGCATCGCGCTGCGCGAGCACAAGGTGCTCGGGTTCATCCATGAGCAGTGCGAGCAACTGGATGGTGTGGTGCTGCAACCGCTGTCCCATCCCACCCGTGACGACATTGACGCGGACTTCTGCGAACTCTACCGACTGCCCTCGCGCCAACTGCGGCTCAACGAGTTCGTGCACCGCCACGGGCAGGACTTGTCGTTCGCGGACCGCCTGTCCTTGATCAAGGTGCTGCTGTCGCACTTTGCGGAACTGCACGATGCCGGTGTGGCGCATCGCGATGTCAGTGACCACAGTCTGTGGCTGGAGCGGCCGTCGAAGGTGTCCATCTCCGGCTTCCTGACCGCCTACTTTCCCGAGGCGGGAACGGTCGGGCCGCTGCGAGACAACCTGCGTGCGGGCAAGGCCGTGCTACCCGAGGATTCCGAACTGGGCGAGGGCGAACCGAGCGACGCGTTTCAGGGCGACGTCTACCTGCTCGGCGCGGCCGTACACCACGTGCTGTTCCTGCGCCTACCGCGTCAGATGGAAGGCTTGTTCCTATGGGAGCCTCCGGAGGGGACCGACTGCGATCCCGGCCTGGCCGCCTGGTTCGCCCGAACCATGGATTGGGTTCCATCGGCGCGCTTTGCGAACGCCCGCGTCATGCTGGACGCCTTGAACGCTCTGCCAGTCGGCCGATCGTCAAGGGCCGAGGTGGATCTGCACGCCTTCGAGGCATACCGCAGCGAAGTCATGCCGATGGTGGCCTATCCACTTGAGGAGAACATCAAGCAGGGCCACAGCCATCTCTACCGCTCGACCGTGGGCGGACGCCCAGTGTCCGTGAAAGTCTGGTACGGACGCCGGCCCGATCCGAAGCGCCCCGAGGAGACGCATGCGCTGAAGATGTTTCTGGACAAGGCCCGCCTTGTCCAGAGTCAGCCCTGCGCCTCGCTGGCGCCAGTGGTGGACTTCGGAATATCGGACGCGGGTACCTTCCTGGTCCAACACTGGGTGGAGGGGCAGGGTCTGCTGGAAGCCGGTGCAACCCGTCCAGCGGCGCGCGAGATCCTCGCGCTGTGTCACCAACTGGTCAAGGCCACGCTGCATCTGCATGGGCTGGATCTGCAACACGGCGACCTTCACCCTGGAAATGTCCTGATCGACGGTGCAGACGTGCGCTTCATCGACGCCATCGACATGGTGCAGGGTGGCGCGGCCGGTCCTCACAACCCAGCCTATGCGCCCGTGGACCACGAGTCAGTGTCGCCCGAGCAGCGCGATTGCTATGCCGTGGCAAAGATGTGTTGGGAACTGCTGGACGGTGTTGCGTCCTGGGAGGGGATTGATGCAATCCCCTTGCGTGAGGAGATCCAGCGCTGCCTGGACAGAGAACTGCGTGTGCATGCGCTCGACCGCATCGACGACGCTGTCGCACGGTTGCTTCATCCGCCATTGCTCGACACCGGGCCGCGGCTGGTCGTTCAGATGCGCCAACTCACCTCGCGCACGCCGTTGGCAGGCGACAACGGTGCGTTCCATGTGGGGGTGGCGATTGAGCGGGTACGCAATAGCCGGCAACAGCCCCACGTGGAAGTGTCGCTGTCGGGAGTGCGTCGGCGCCTGCTGATCTTGCTCAAGCCTACAACGCTCGACTTTGCGTCGCTGCGCGTGCACGACATGCCACACAGCCAGTTCGTGCGCATGGCCACTCAGGCGACCGCGACGCTGAAAGCAGAAATCCATTTCGAGCCCGCGCTGGCCGACGATGCCAGCGACTTGCTCGCGGCGCTGGAGGCGATAGCGGAGGTCCGCGAGGCCATCGACGCCGTCCGCTCCCAGATCCTCGACCTGGACGCGCCCGACGAGGAGGTTGACGCCGGCGAAGAGGATCTGGGCGTGCCACGCGCCGCCCCTCGGACCGAGGCGTTGTGGCGAGCTATCCTTGATGCCGAAGAGGCTACGCTGCCCGAAGTCGAGATCGCCGCGCCGGTGGCGCGAGAGATGGGGCGCCGCGACAAGCTGCGCATTCCGTACCGCAAGGAAGGCGAGGCGCTCGACTACGAATCCGACGCGAAGGTCGAGGCCCTGCAGGAGACCAATGGCGAACTGGTGAAGGTCGGCGACATCGACATGCGCGAGACCACCCAGGCCATCCTGGTGATCGACAACCCGCGCATCCGCATGCAGACCGGCGTGGGCGATCGCATCAAGCTGCGCAGCCAGCAGGATCTGTCCTCGTTCCGCCGCCGGCATCTTGCCGTCACCCGCATCCTGGGACGCGAATCGGTACTGCCCGACCTTGTCGACTATTTCGATCCGGTGCAATGCCCGCTGCCACAAACCCTGCAGGCCTCGCCCACCGACGCAGAGCTGGATGCCTACAACCGTCACAACGAGTCGGGGCAGTTGGTGTTCTCCCTCAATCGGCAACAGCGGGATGCCTTTGCCAAGTTGTGGTCTCAGGGGCCGCTGAGCCTGCTGCAGGGGCCCCCGGGCACGGGCAAGACGTCCTTCATCGCATCTTTCATCCACTACGCGATGTCCCACGGCGCACAGAGCATCCTGCTGGCAAGCCAGTCGCACGAGGCGGTGAACAACGCGGCCGAGAAGGTCATCGAACTGTGCCAGCGCACTGACTTGCCGCTGGACGTAGTGCGCTTCGGTGCCGAGGGCATGGTGTCCGAGCAACTGCGGCCGCACCATTCGGCGTCCATCCTGCAGGCCTACCGCGATCTGTTCCGATCCGAGATGCGCCAGCGCGTTGTGGCGCTGAGTCGCAACCTGGGCTTGCCCAGCGCATTCGTGGAGGATTGGTTCGACATCGATTTCCACCTCGGACGCCTCTTGAGAGACATCGAGCGGCTGGCGCGCAAGCGCTCGGAGGCCAATGCGACGGGAGAGGACATCGCGTCTGCGGCCGCGCGCATCGGGCAACGCACCGAACGTCTGCGCACCTTGGCCCGCGAGAAATTCGACGTGCACGAGGTGGCCGATCCAGCCGAGACGATTGCCCAGCTACGGCGCGCCGCGATGGAGGCCCACGGCGTGACCTCGGCCGATGCCGTGTCGAAGCTCGATCAGGTCATGGCGATGGCCCAGGAATGGGTAGACCGGTTGGGCACGCTGCGCGGCAATTTCGAGGAATTTCTCGCTAAGACGCGCTCTCTAGTTTGCGGCACTTGCGTGGGCCTGGGGCGCTCCCAGTTCGGGGTGGCCCGCAATCGCTACGACTGGGTGATCGTCGACGAGGCGGCCCGGGCCACGCCGGGAGAACTGGCCGTCGCGATCCAGTCAGGGCGCCGCGTGTTGCTGGTCGGGGACCACCGGCAGCTGCCGCCGCTCTACACCGAGCCGCTGGTGCGCCGGATCTCCGCGGACCTGCAGTGGCTGGACCGATCCGTGCTCACCCGCAGCGACTTCGAGCGTGCCTTCGAGTCCGACTACGGCCGCCAAGTCGGTGCGACCCTGCAGACCCAGTACCGCATGGCGCCGCCGATCGGCGAACTGGTGTCTGCCTGTTTCTACCCGGTGCCGCTGCAGCCCGGACGCGGTGATCCGCCGCCATGGTTCGATCAGTTGCCCGAACGTATCGGCGCGGTTGTGACCTGGGTCGATACGTCGGACGCCGGGCGCGAATCCCACGAACGGCCCAGGACGCCGGGCTTTGACAACCTCTATGAGGCGCGAGAGATACTGGATGTGCTGCGCTCGATCTGCACCGGCGGACCCTTCGTGCAGTCCCTGATGGACCACTGCGGCGAGGACGAGAAGCCCATCGGGGTCATCTGCATGTACGCCGCGCAGGAGCGCCTGCTGCAACGCATGCTCAGCGAACAGGACTGGGCCACGGGCTACCGGCGCTTGATCAAGATCGACACCGTCGACAGCTACCAGGGCAAGGAGAACCGGATCATCATCGTATCCACCACGCGCAACAACGGCCGCTACGAGCAGGGTTTCCTGAGCAGCAACGAGCGGGTGAATGTGGCGATCTCGCGCGCCATGGATCGCCTGGTGATCGTCGGCGCAGCCCGCATGTGGCGCGATCGCCACCAGCGCTCCCCCATGGGGCGGGTCCTCGCACACATCGAGGCGCATCGCGACGACAAGGCGTTCACGATGGTCCAGGCATCCGCCTTGGAAGGGAGTCCGGCATGATCACGCTCGAGGAACAACAGCTGCGCGAACACCTCGCGGTCGATGAGATCACGTTTGCCATTCCCGCGCAGAGCTTCGCGATCTCGTGTGCCATCAGTGCCGAAGAAGCGCTGCCGGTTGTAACGGAGTTCGCCCTGCGCATCGCTTACATCTGCGGTACGCTCAGTCCCGCGCAGATCCAGGATTTCTTTGGTTTCTCGAAGAAGGAGACCGATGCAGTGCTCAAGTCCTTGCTTGATGAGCGGCTACTGCAATGGAACGACGAGCACCTGGAGCTCACTACTTACGCGCTGGCGCGCTTCCAGGACAGCTCGGACAATCTGCCGCGCTTCTTCAAAATCCAGGACTGGAGCGCCGAAGTGGTGTTCGACCTGATCAGCTTCAGCCCGGCGGGCCGGCCGAGCCGTCTGAAGCGGGTGCGTTCGCAGATCGAGCTGGCGACACGCAACCTGGACAAGCAGTCACGCACGCGGCAATACGCGGAGCAGTCTTTCCAGCAGAACTTTCGCCAGATCTGTACCAGGGAGAAGGCTGAGATCTACAAGATCAGCGCCATTGACGCCGGCGAGCGCTTCAGCATTCCCCTGCCGTGTACGTTCCACCTCGATCTGAGCGGGCAGACGAGCATCCGACGCAACATCGACGATGAGAGCTTCGGCAGCCGGCTGGAGATCGCCGAGGCGATCACCGACGCGCTGGCCAGCCAGGAGCGGGGCGACAACGAGCGCTTGCGAGACTTCATCCAGACCTTCGATGACACGCTGCTACAGCGCTACGTGACGGGGGATGCGTTCGATCTTCGCCGTTACGCCCAAGAGGTCCATCTGACGCGGTTCGTGCGCACTGACGACGACCGCGTCACCCCGGTGCTGGGCGCACTGTACCTTCCGCGCAATGCCGCGTTGCTGCTTGAGCGCATTCAGGCCGCGATGGCACAGCCGGAAGCACTGGTTGAGACTGAGCCACTTGCCACCGAAGGGGCCGAATCCGACTCCAAAGACTCTGCAGAAACGACGCATCCCGCGCAGGGGGAGGCTCTGTGGTGGGCCCCGCAGTCGCCGCTGTGGGCACGCACACGCAGTGCGCGCGACCTTGCACAGAAGATCGAAAAGCTGCTGCTCTCTCAAGGTGGCGAACGACCCTCGGCCGGACTGCAGGTTGTGGTGCCGACTGCACGTCGTCCACCACGTGAGCGCTTGGCCATTTACCAAGACCAATTCAACCGCCTGCTGGCGGCGGATGTGGTGTTGATGGGGGGGAGCGTGGAACTGTTGATCGTGCCTGATACGCTGGTGTGTGCGATGTTCCATTTCAATCTGGCCCACAACGCGACGGCTGTTCCGATCGGCTTCATTTCCTCTGCGCCCAAACATATTGCATCCGCGGGGGCTCTGGTCTCGGCACGAATGAGCGCCCGGCCAGACGGCGTCACCGCGGCTCGCGAGGAAGGTGGTGCGGCGCCAATAGAAAATCTGGTGCAATTGTTGGCACGCTTGACGCCGTCGAGCGAGGTGGACGTCGATGGTCCTGCAAAGCGGGGCCGTGCTCGACTGACGCTGGAGAGGTAGCTAGATAACACTGCGCCTGTAATGCCCATGCACCTCGAACTCACCGAACTGAGCATCACCCTAGCCAGTCAGGGTTACGCGACATGGCGCGCCATCGACACCAAGCCGGTCGCGCAGGTTATGCATGAAGTCGCGTCCCATCTGGGCGGGGAGCCGCTGAGCGGGCGCGGCGGCAAGACGTTCGAAACACTCAAGGTGTTGGATGCGTCTAAAGCGCCGGTCCGATCTCTCTGCCGTCTATCCGGAGTGGATACGCAACCTTGGTATATCGACGAGGCACACCTTACACACCGCCACGCTACATCACCCTTGGTTGCGACGCCGATGCCGCAGATGGGTGGCCGCCGACGCAGATGTAGCTTTGCGCATGGGGCTGTGCAATGCCATGGCGCCGTTCAGGGCGCGATGTAGTCGTCAGGCACGCAGGACGGACTGCCGAGAGAAGACGAGGAGCCTCGGCTATGACGTCATCGACAGGTTCTCCGATGCAGAACAGTTGCTGCGGTATCTGCTCTCGGTACTTGTCTCATGACACAGCAAAGCAAAGCGCATTACTGCAGCGCAGCCATTGCCTCGGCTTCTGACTTGAGGCCGCTGATGAATATTCGGCGCATCAGCTGCTGCGGCAGTGCCCGAAGTGCCAGATTGCGCAGGAAGAACGTCACGGGCGTGGCCGGCACGAAGGCGGGCGCGATCTTGCGACTGCGCTGCTGCAGGCGTTCCACCGTGGGGCGTAGGCGCCGGTCATGTGCGGCGAGGGCTGTAGCCAGGTGCTGCGCCGTGGGTGGGTGGCTGGCACCGGCGTGGCGTTCCAGTTCTTCGGCCAGGACGCTGGCAGATGCCAGTGCCATACCGGCGCCCTGGCCCGAGATCAGCGACAGGCTGTGTGCGGCGTCGCCCAGCAGTAGCACGCGGCCCTTGTGCCAAGCGGGCAGCTCGACCAGGGCCAGGTCGTCGATGACGACTTCCGCGCCAGGCTCCACTGCGGCCAGGCCGTTTTGCACCACGGGGTGACTGCGTGCCGTGACCTGAGCGAGCAGCGGACGCCGCTCTGGCGCAGGAACCATTCCGTGGGCGGAGCTGCGCCACACATGGAGCGCGGCGATACGGTCATTTTGCAGATGGTAATACTCGCTTTGCAGCCCCGGCTCGGCATACGATAGAAAGCTTTCGGCCAAGTCCCAGTGCGCGGGCAAGTCGTAGGCTGCATACCTATAGCCCAGGGGGCGCAGGCACTCGGCATCGGTGGCGATGGTGCGCGTGCGTAGGCTGGAGTGCACGCCGTCGGCCGCGATAAGCAGGTCGGCCGTGCAGGTGCTGCCATCGGTGAGCGTGGCTGTGAGCGGATCGTCGCCTATCGCTTCGGCGATCGACTCGACGGTGATGCCAAAGTCGATGCGGGCGCGCTCACCCACGGCCTCGCGCAGGATGCGCACCAGCTCGGTACGGCGCAGCGTGATCCAGTCCATCTCCTTGAGCAGCTTGCGGTAGTCCACGCTGAGGAGGTCGCGGCCGCGCCGGTCACGATAGGTGTGCGTGCCCATGTCGGGATAGGCGGCGGCGCGCAGCGCGTCCACCAAGCCCATGCGGCGGATGGTGCCCAGGCCAGGGCCCGAGATACCCATCATGTGTCCTCCATCGCGCAGGTGGTGCGCGCGCTCAAGCACGCGGATAGACCAGCCAATATGGGTGAGCCACCATGCGGCCGCCAGGCCGGCAATGCCGGCGCCGACGATCAGGGCGTGGGGTGCATGAGGAGAGGAATCGATAGGAGAAGAAGTCGTCGAATGCATGGGGAGTTCTGGAAAACGTTCAAGGAAATGCGGTGCGCGGAGACGACGCAGGGGGCTGCAGCATGTTGTTGCCCCACTGGCCTCGGCGGCGCAGGGCGCGCGGCAGGGTCAGCGCTAACACGCCGCAGCTCATCGCCAGACCAAAGCAGATGCCATAGCCGGCATGGCCCGCCAGCCAGCCGCCAGCCACCCCGGCCGCCATGGCGACGGCCGCTTCGGTGCACTGCAGCAGCGTGAAGTCGAGCCCGGGCTGGCGCGGACTGGTTAGCCCCATGAGCCAGGCATAGCGCGTGACGAAGCCGCACGCCATGGCGACGAGCAGCGCGGCGCTGGCGGTGATCAGCAGAGGTAATGCAGGCTGCAGTAGCGCGCAGGCCGCCAGCGAGGAGAGCGCCACGGCTTCCAGCGTCAGGGCGGCATGCAAGGCCCGCCAGGCACCCAGCCGTTGCACCAGAAGGCCACCTGCCAGCGTGCCGACCAGCCCGGCGCAGAGTCCGCCCACGCCCCAGAGCGTTGCCAGTTGGGGCATGTGCACGCCCTGGTCAATCAGCCAGGGGCCGAGCATGCCCAGGCTCAGGCGAACGCCCAGACCCATCCCCACCACCAGCAACAGGCCATAGCACATGGCCGGACGTTGCCAGGCATCGCGCCACGTGGCCCGGTGCGATGGCGGGTTGAGGGTGGACGCGGGCCGGGGCGGCTCCTGCAGGCGCCACAGAGGTGCGGTGCAGGTCAGCGTCAGAACCGCCATCGCCGCCGAGGCGACGGTCCAGCCGAAGCGCTGGTGCAGCAACAGAAAGGCGCTGCCGCCGAGCGCGATGCCGGCATAGCTACCGCCCACCTGCGCCACGTTGCCCCAGCCGCGCTGCCCTGACGCCAACTGGTCGATGGCGAATCCATCGGCGGCTATGTCCACAGTGGCGGTTGCCAACGCTGCTACACCGAGCAGCGCGATAGTCGGGGTGAGCTTCGCGCCCAGCAGCGCCAACGCTGCGAGTATGGCGATCACGACCGTCTGGCCCCCCAGAATGATGGGGCGTGAGCGCCGCTGGCGCGATGCCGTGGGCAAACGCCAGCGCTCAATCCAGGGAGCCCACAGGCCTTTGAGCGCCCACGGTAAGAGTGCGAGAAAGGCGAGTCCGGTGATCTGCAGCGAGGCCCCGGCGTTCCGCAGCACGGCTGGCAGTGCCTGGGTGGCCAGCCCAGTGACCAGGCTCTGTACTGTGTAGATGCCTGCCAACGCCACGCAAAGCCCGAACACGCCGGGCGCGCCCGGCACCTGGCGCTCAGTAGTCATACGTGAGCATCACGCCGATCGTGCGTGGCAGGGCCACCTGGGCCATGGACCCTACGGCGGCATTCGAGAAGCCATAGACCCGGTAGTCTTTGTCTGTTAGGTTGTGTACGTAGGTCGTGAGCTGCCACTGGCTGTTGATGGCCCAGTTTAGCGAGACATCCACTAGCGTGTAGCCGCTTTGGCGCAGCGTGTTGGCGGTGTCGAAATAGTGTGCGCCGGTGCGGCGCAGTGCCACCCGTGGGCGCACTGTGCCCCATGCGGTAGCGATGCGGCCGGTCACGCCGAGAGCGTAACTCTGGCTGGGCGCAAAGGGCACATCGTTGCCGGTGCATGCGGCGCAAGACGAAGGATCGTCGTAGCTGCGGAACGTGGCCTTGTTGAATTGGGCCGAGGCGTCCAAGCTCCAAGCGGTGCTCACCTCCCAGCGGGCATCGAGTTCCAGTCCACGCGAGCGGGTGTTGCCCACGTTGCGCAGGCTTTGGTAGCCCAGACTGTCACCGCGGTAGAGCTGCGCGTCCTGGATATCTACTTGGTAGAGGGCGGCGCCCAGCTCCAGCCCACTGCGCTTCCAGCGTGTGCCGAACTCGTAACTGGTGGAGCGCTCGCTCCCATACGCCCGGGCGTCTTGCGCACTCGATGGCGCCAGATTGAAGCCGGCGGGTTTGTACCCTTGGGACACCGTTACGTAGCTGCGCAATGCGGGTGTCCACTGGTAGGCTGCCCCGAGCTTACCCAAGGTCGTGCTGCCATCGGTGCGACCGCTGCCGCCGAAGCTGTCCATTCCGAAGGAGGCATTCAGGGCGGCTCCGGCAAAGTCGGTCGATGCCTTGTCGCGCGAGTGGCGCAGGCCGGCGCTCAGGTCGAGGGCGGACGTGGCGTGCCAGGTGACATCACCGTAGGCTGCGACCGAGGCACTGTCGTTGGTCGATGCGGACTGCAGCCCGACCAGGCCGTAGGTGGGCAAGGAATTGGTGTAATCGCGGGCCTGGTGTATGGTCTGGCGATATAGGCCGAAGACGCCATCCCAGGCGCGGGTGCTGCGCTCCCCGGCTCCCTGACCGCGGGTGGCCAGGCGAATCTCCTGCACGTTCTGGCGCCAGCGCTCAGGCTGCTGGCTGTCATACGGGCCGATGGGATAACGCCGGGCGATGTCAGCGTCCTGCCAGGCGGTTATGGCGGACAGTCGCCATTCGCCCAGGTCGTATTGCGCGGTGAGGGATTGGTGGGTACCGCAGCGGCGCTGCTGGAAGCTGCTGAGCTCCGTGGGCATGCCGGTCATCACATAGGCCTGGCGGCGCCCGATGTCGTCCCAGGGCACGTAGGCATCCTGGCTGGCGCGCGTGCATTCGCGGCCCATGGCCAGCACCACTTCCCAAGGCTGGCCGCTGGGCGCCAGGCGCAGACGCGCCGTGCCCAGGGTGGAACGGGTTCCACCCAGATCGTCCGTGCCAGTGGCGGGGTTGTGCAGTGCGCCGGGTGCGTTGTCGCGCGACAGGGCTGCGGAGCCATACAGAAGGTCGGGCACCAACGCGCCGCTGGCCGAGCCTTCCACCCGGTAGCCCCCACGGCTGGAGAATCCGGTGCCCAGGTGCACACGCGCTTCGTTGCCGGGCTGCTGGGTGACCACGTTCAGCACGCCGCCCTGCGCGCTCTTGCCATACAGCGTGCCTTGCGGGCCCTTGAGCAGTTCCACCCGCTCTACGTCCTGCAGTGCCCGGATGGCGAAGATGGGCAGCTGGGGCACGCCATCCACATAGACCGTGAGCGCTGGGTTGTAGAAATCCTGCGCAGACGATACCCCGCGCACGCTGATGATGGGAAACAGGAACGAAGCGCTTTCGGAGATCTGCACACCTGGCAGAACGCGCTGCAGATCCTGCGTGGTGGCGACCTGCGCATCGTCGAGCTGCTGGCGATCACGCACGACGACGGAGGCGTTGATGCTCTCCAGGCTTTGCTCGCGTTTGCCTGCTGTGTGAATGGAGTTGAGAAAACAAAACCAAAGTGGGCGCGAAAAATCGAAATTTTGCGGGCCTACACGGAATTTATGGGAACACAGCGTTGCAACTGGATTGCAACCCTTGGAATTGCTCAAAGGAGAGCTATGAGCAGTGCCATTAGTCAATCGTGACGGCTAGCCTCAAAACGAGACCATCGAGCAGTCAAGTGTGTATGGGTGGCTTATTGTCACAGGGGACATTTCGAGAAATCGCGGGCAAAGACGTATTTCTTCCGAGATGCGATCGCATAGCGGTTGATCTCTGCCACTTCATCAAGAGAGAGGATATCGTTGTCGCTCTGAGAGACAAGACATATCGTCGGAGTCAGAGGAACTATCCTGACGTTTGAAAAGTTGTCAGGGACAATGAATTCACCTTCGCCTGCTTTGAGAATACCCCAACGGGCATCAGTCAATTGATCCCTAACAATGGCGAGATTCGTCTGGATGTTTGCTCCAGCCAAGTTTCGCCCTGGAATCGTCAGATCGGGGCGTATGAAGGCGATGTGATGCTTTTCCAGTAGCTCCTGTTGGTCCTTGGTGAGATTTCGCTCGGGAGTGATGTTCCCTTTAATTGGTTGATCTGCAATGGGTTGGGACTTTCGGTGCGCACGAATATTCCAGAGCGCGAAGAAATCATTGACTATAGGCTTCTCAAAGAAGCCCACATGTTTAACCCGCCCATCAATGATGGCCTCCGCCAAAGATTGAAATGCATCTTCGATCTCTCTCATGTACCCTTGCTCTGCTCGCTCATCCCACGCACGCATAGCACAAAAGAGTTCATCTTCTGGCTTTAGGCGAAATTGCTTTTTGCTCGAGGTGTAAGAGACGCATACGCGCCCATCTCTGCCGACAAATCGAGCGATAGAGGCTCGTGGGAATGTGTGCTGCTTCACGACGAGGCGATGGGGGTTTCCCTTTTGAGTTTCTTCAAATGTCATGGTCAAACAAAAGCCCTGCACATACAAGAAAGGTACCTCAACACATAGAGGGTGACAGCATCTTTACATGCTCACAGCTTATAGAAACTCAGACTAAAAGAGGACGCAATGAACATCAGTGCAGGAACTGATACAGCCAAAAGTCCGAGATGGAGCGTTGAATTGACGAAGGAACTGGTTACCGAGGTGTTCGGTAAGGAACAGTGGGCGAAGGCATTCCCGAGCGTCAGGGCCGTGACTGATAGGCCAGCCTTCTGTGGATATCACTACCATGAAGCCTTAGACATGATGAACAAGTACGTCAACTCAAATATGAAGGACGTTGGCTTATTCAGTATTTTCGGGAACAGTGACGAATTCAATGAGCTGATGCTGCAAATCAGTGCGAATGTAGTTGCATTCGTACAGAGTCTTCATGCGTTAACGGATTGCTGCTCCCACATGCTTTATCACACCCTAGCGCTTGAAAAGCATCCCAGCCCGCTAAAAGAGCGTGATATCAATGCCGCGCAGGTACTCAAGCGTTTGAAGCCGAATAGCAATACAGAGGATCTTGAGCATGGCAAGCTCTATACGTTGTTCAAGCAGATGACTACTGGCGAGGACTATCGATACCTGTGTGCGCTAAGCAACACGTTAAAGCACCGTAGCATGATTCTCCCGCAACTGAATCAGGACACTACCGGCACGCGGCAAGAGAAGTGGATTCTCTTCCTTGAACCATTCAAATACATGGGAAGTTCATTTGACAGAACAAATGTTCGCGAGTTCATGCGAAAGGAGCACGACCGAATTCAACCTTTGACGGTAGACATCGGTGTACAAATGAACGAAACTTTAAAGAGGCTCCGGCGTTGATGCGACGCCTGATCTAACGGCAATCTTGCTATCAGCTAACGTTCAGCAGGTCCATCTGCCCCGCATCATCCGCTGCCCTGTTCTGAGCCTTGATCTTGTCCCGGATGCGCTGAATCAGCTTGCCCATCCCGCGTGGGGTCATGCCATAGGCTCGTGCCAGTTCGTCCTTGTTGCGGCCGTTGAACTGGTCGTAAATCTCAAGTTCCTTCAGCGTGAGCTTGTACTGCACGTCCTTGGGGAATGACACCACCTGCCCGGCCCAGTAGGTGCTCAGGTAGTCCACCACGGACGAGGCCGTCACTGACGCGGCATCGGGTGCCGTATCCATTTCCATCAACTGGCGCGCGATCACGTCCTGCAGCTCCTGCAGCAGCTCGTGACGCTTGAGCGTCATCCGCGAGAGTTCCTGACTCACTCGTCGCTCTCCGCAGTGCGCAGCGGCTGCACAGCCGCCGACACTGAACGGCCCAGGATGGTCGTCAGGTCAGCCCAAGCGTTCCAATGCTTGTCAAAGCCAAGCTGCTGGTTCAAACAAGAATAAGCGCGGCTCAGTTGGGACAGGCTGCGCTCCTCCAGCGGCTGCTCCTGATGCAGTGCGAGCACCTCGTCGCACATGGTTTTCAGGTGGGCGGGCAGTGATCGCATGGCCCACTTCTTCAGCGTCTCGATCAGCGCATCCAAGGCGGCAGGCCGCCCCCAGCGCAGGTCGTCTACCTTGGCGATGCGCTTCACATAGGCCGCCAGTGCGCGCTCCGATGGGTCACGCACCTCGCCCAAGACATGCAGAAAAAGCCACAAAGCCCGCACCTTGCTGACTTGCGGCCCCACGGTTTGTGAACGGTCAGCAGCCTTTGGACGGACCTTGAAGCCCTTGCCCTTGAAGTGTTCCAAAACCCGCTCCATCGCTGGAACATCCATCGTGGTGAGCGATTCGGACTTTCCAACGGCGCGCAGGACGTCCCGGTATGCCAGCTCATCAAGGCCCGCCGTTCGTCCAAGCTCGCGCTTGGCCACATGGATCAGCTTGATCAATGTGGTTCTGCGGGCGTTGCCTGGTGTCTTGGTGGTTGTCATGTTGTGATGGGTATCAGGTGGCTTTCCAGAACCCCCGGCGGGGGCTCCAGAAAACCGGCTGTCAGTCTTGCGCCGCGCTTGGCGGTTTGGGCTCATGCCTGTCGCAGATGGCCGTGGCCGTCACCCGGAAGTCATACCGGCCACACTCCCAGCGCGGTCCTTCAGTGGGGGCCGCATGACCGGAAAACACCTCCGCGCCGTGCTTGCAGTTGCGGCAGCTCGGGCGTTGATTGGCAGTCTTGTAGCCAATAGCAGCTTGGCGCGATTGAATGCTCCCCATGGTCAGGCCTCCTCAACCTCGCGGGCGGCGGCTTTCAGCAGCGCATCCACCATCTTGTCAACCTCGCTGTCCACGGGCTTGACGACGCATTTGTCGCCCGAGTCCGTTACCTTGACACCGATCTTTTTCAGATCGTTAGCGCACAGGTTGGACAGTGCATCCTTGACGGGCTCTTCCTTGGTGCGGATCAGCACATCCACTTGGTCAGGGAAGTGCTTCTTAATGCGCGCAACAACCGCGTCGGCGTCGTCAAAGCTGAGAGAACCTTTGGCCTTCGCGTAACCGACTTTGATGCCTGCCAGTACTTGCGTCTTGGGCTTCACGAAGCATTCAGGGTGCTCCTCAACCAGGGCGCGCAGCTTGGCCTCTGACTCTGCCGCTTTGGCCAGGGCGCGCTTGATGGAAGGCAGATGCTCGCGATTCAGAGCGGCTTGAGCATCTCGCAGGGCCGTCACACGCTCGCTCAACAATGAGCGGGCCTGCGAATGCACCTCTGCGGCTTTGGTAATGGTGTCCAGTGCGGTAGACATGGGTGACCTTTCAATGTTTGGTGGTGGCCGCAGGGCCGAGCTGGCCCAGGGCGATGGCTTCAACGGCCTTGAGCAGCACAGAGGGAACCTCATGCAGACGGCCTGTGTTTGCTGCGGCAGACAGGTAAGCGCTCAACATCGCATTCAGCGATATGTCGACCAGCTCCTGCTGCCCACTGACGAACTCTTGGATGCCACGTGAAAGCACTTCCGTTCGGTTCAACAGCTCCTCGGTTGTCATGGAGACGAGACCTTTGTCCATGCGGCCTCCTCAGCAGCGGTAGCCACGGCTGGCGATACGCTGATAGTCCAACGCACCAGGCCGCAGAACCGGCGCAGGTTCAGGCCGGTACACCGGGCCATGCATCACGTTGATCTGCGGTGGCAGGGCCACGTTTGGCAGTTGCGCAGGTGCCTTCTTCGGCTTGTTGGGCGAGCCGATAGGACGGCCTCCGCGTTGCTCTCTGTGTTGAAGCTTGCTCATTTGGGTTCACCTCCTTTTCTCTGGGCGATCTGTTCACGCATGGCGCGCACTGTGGGGCTCATGCCTCCACGGGCAGGTGCAGGCGCTGCAGGCCGGGGCACTGGCGTCGGGGCTTGGACTAGGTCGGCCACGCTGGCCGGGCCATTGACACCGGCCGCACGCGGGCCGGTGCGCAGCTCGTGCTCCCGCTGCGCCTCGGCATCGGCTTCCTTCTTGTTGGTCATGCCCGAAAGAATGGCGAACAGGTACGAATGCCCCGTGAGCGGTAGCGTCAGGCGCTCCATGGCGCGGGCCGTCAGCATCTGCTCGATAGCCGCCGCCCAGTTCGCCAGCGGGGCCTCCCAGTCGCGGCCCTTGTAGTGGATGGACCTGGCCTCCAAGCCAGGCAGCAGCTGGGTGATCAGCTTCAGCTTCTTGGTGTTGGTCAGCCGCTGGCTGGGCGGCGTGAACAGCGTCAGGTACTGCAGCACCAGGCTGGACAGCGGCACGCTGATGGCGACAAGCCGGTCAAACGTCTTGTCTGACTCCAGCCGTCCCAGAATCTGCTCAAAGGTCAGCTCAGCGCTGCACACCGGGCAGGCGAGTTTCTCGGCCATTACCGCAGCCCCCCACACATGCGCTGGCCCAGCTCCATACCCTGCAGGTGCGCAGAGTCCAGCTCGGCCTGCCATTGCAAGGTGCGCGGGCTGTGGCCGCGCGACCTGCAGCGCCTGGGCAAAACCGGGCCAGACCAAGCGCCCGAGGTCAACCTGGTAGAGCGCACCATCGGCCAGCGCAGCACGCTAGGCCCCCGCACTGTGAAGGTGCCCGAAGGCATAGACCCCGGCTTTGAATACGCCCCCGGCAGCACCCGCCTGCGCACCGCTATCCCGCCCGAGCGGCCTGAGCCGCCCGTGCCCGGCAGCGCTGGCGGCAACGGCCTGCCCAACCTGCGCCCGTCGCTTCCGCTACCCGCGCCCCGCGTTGTTGCGCCCGAGGCCTTGCTCCCCACCGGCCTGCCGCCCGAGGCGTATGTGCAGGCATTCCTGGAACGCTCACGCCGATTGAGGGCGATGAAGCAGACCAGGGCGTGATTCGCCCGTACTTTGGGGCCAGCGAGACCAGCATGGTCACCCTGTACCGAAAGGTGGCCTTCAGCGTGGGCTACGCGGGCGTATCACCCGCAGGCACTTTGCCCGGCTTCACGCCACTGCTGCGCGCATGCGCGGCCAGCGCCACCAACACGCCAGCACCCGCGCCTACGCCCAACACCGTGTTCGCACCGGTGACAGACGACATTGAGTCGCTGTCCATCTACGCCACCATCGACAAGCGCCTGTACAAAATGGCCGGGGCACGGGGCAACGCCAAAGTGGTGTGCGATGCCAAGGCCATCCCCAAGTGGCAATTCGAGTTCACCGGCTCCTTTGTGCCGGTGGAAGACGTAGCCGCCATGCCCGCCGTCAACTACTCGGCGTTTCAGCGGCCGCTGGGCGTCAACAAGCTCAACACCACGTTCTCGATTGACGGCTACACCGCCGCCGCGAACTCCTTCCAGTTCGACTTCGGCAACCAGGTCGTCAAGCAGGACTTGATGAACGTGGACACCACCGAAATCACTGGCCGCACCTCCACCGGCAGCGTCACTTTCCGCGACACCGATGTAGCGACCAAAGACTGGCTGGCCATGGCCCGCACCAGCGCCAAAGTGCCCCTGCTGCTCAAGCACGGCCAGGCCGCCACCAACACCGTGTCGCTGTCCGTGCCCCTGGCGCAGATCGGCAAGCCCACGTTTTCTGAGGTGGACGGCATTCACATGATCACCGTGCCTTTCCGCTGCATTCCCTCCAACGCGGGGAATGACGAGTGGTCCATCACCGTCTGACCGGCGCATTTCTCGCCGGCGGATAGCCACCCCCACAACCCTTGCAACCCGATTTCAAACAGGAGAACTTTTATGGCCGTCGTCCTCGCATCCGTCGCTTTCTGGGCACCCGTCATCTACCGCTTGGTGGGTGACGAGGGCGAGCCCACCACCGTCAGCTTCCGCGCCCGCTACAAGCGCCTCAAAACCTCCGAGCGCAAAGACATGGACCGCCGCCTGGCAGCGGGCCGCATGGACGAACGCGCGCGCGAGCGGCTGCGGGCCCAGCTGCAGCTTTCCCACCTCACTGAAGACGACCGCTACGAAATCCAGGCACAGCTCGACGCCGTGCCCGCCAACGACAAAGACTTTCTCGACGCCGTGCTGGTGGACTGGGACCTGACCGACCTCACACACAACCGCATTCCCTACACGCCCGCCAACCGCGAGGAAGTGGTGGAGGAATGGGACGGCATCGAAGCCGCGCTGGTCACCGCCTACTTTGACGCAGGGCGCAAAGCCCGCCAGGCAGCGGAGATCGCAAAAAACTCCGCAGCGCCGTCCGCCACAGCCTGACGCGGCGCGGCGCTGAAAGCCCCCAGGAGGAACAAGCCGAGCTGCGCGAGCAATGGGCGTTGCTGGGGGCTGATCCAGACCAGGCCATGGCGGCGATGGCCGATGGAGCGCTGGAGCCGGAGCCCGAGGGGGACTTTGAACTCTCCCCCGAGGAGTGGCAGGGCTGGGAGGTCTTCGACGCCATGTGGACCAACTGGATCGTCGTTGCTGGCTGGGGCGGTGCCTACCGCCAGGGCCTCAACTACACAGCGCTGCCGACCGTCATGGACTTCCTGCAGGTCCCCCGCAAAAAGCGCCGCAATGTCTTCTGGATGGTTCGCATCCTCGAAGACGAAGCCAAAAAGCACCTGAACAAGCCCTAGAGCCCACCATCAAAGGAAAGACGCCCGCCCATGTCCAATGAATTCAACGTAGCGGTCAAACTGCAAGCGGACGCCTCGCAGTACACCGCCGAATTCACCAGGGCCGGGCGCACCGCACAGGCGTTTGCCGCAGAGCTGAATGCGGGCAGCTCTGCAGCGGCCGGGGGGCTGGACAAAGCCACCGCCCAGGCCCAGCGCTTCGGCGCGGCCACCAGCGCCGCCGCAGGCCAGGCCCAGCAGGGAATTGCAGCCGCTACCAGCGCCAACCAGGCCCTGGACGCTTCCATGGCCAAGGTCAACAAGACCGCCGCCAGCAACCAGCTCGGCGCATCTCTCAGCGCCGTTACCAAGGAAAGCCAAAGCGCATCGCAGGCGCTGGGCGCTGCTGACCGCCAGGCTCAGGCGCTGGGCGTCTCCGCCAAACAGACCGCCGCCGCCATGCGCGGTGTGCCCGCACAAATCACCGATATCGTCGTCAGCCTGCAGGGCGGCCAGGCCCCCATGACGGTGTTGCTGCAGCAAGGCGGCCAGCTGCGCGACATGTTCGGCGGCATCGTTCCCGCCGTGCGCGCACTCGGCTCCACGGCGCTCGGCCTGGTCAACCCCTTCACACTTGCCGGAGGGGCGGCAGCAGTGCTTGCGCTGGCCTACAAGCAGGGCTCGGCCGAGGCCGACGAGTTCCGCCGCGCCATCGTCATGTCCGGCAACGCAGCTGGCACCAGCGTAGCCCAGCTCTCCGACATGGCGCGGGCCGTCAGCGCCAACATCGGCACGCAAAGCGAAGCCGCCGCTGTGCTGGCCCAAATGGCCTCGGGCGGCCGTATCGCGGGCGACAACCTGCAGTACTTCACCGAGGTGGCCATGGGCCTGGAGCGCTACGTGGGCGTTCCCGTCAAGGCGACCATTGCTGACCTGGAAGAACTGGGCAAAGCCCCGCTGGCCGCCAGCGTCAAGCTCAACGAGCAGTACCGCTACCTGACGGTGGCCGTGTACGAGCAGATCAAGGCGCTGGATGAACAGGGCCGCAAGGAGGAGGCCGCCGCAGTGGCGCAAAACGCCTACTCGGATTGCACTTTGACGATTGAAGGATTGGAGACCAGAGAATGAGCTTTACCCATCACACTGCCTGCAGGCAGCGTGTGGGTCAATGGCTTGGCTCCGACACTGCAAACGGGCAAGAGGCAACGGTGGAAGCGGCGGTGACGGTAGCTACTACAACACGTCGCGGCCTGGAGGCTCTGGCAGTGGCGGCGGGGGCGGAGGCGGCGCCGGTTACGCGGGGTACGGCAATGGCACCGTCTACCAGTCCGGGGGGCTGGGCGGTGGGGTCGGTCTTTTGGGTATTGGAAGCAATGGCACAGGCGGCTCTTCCAACCTTTCGCCGCCCGCCTCTGGCGGCCACGGGTCCAACTTGGGAAATCCCATCGTCGGCGCGGGTTCTCTGGGATCACCGGGCGGCAATCTGCGTTACCGCAACCGGATTCCTGTTCTGCCCGGCGAGACGCTCACCATCACCTTGAGTTCAAGCGCGGCACCCAATGCCTCTGGCCAGGGCTCTGGCGCTCGAATCATGTGGGGCGGCGGCCGAAGCTACCCCGGTAATGCTGGCAACGCTGTACCCACCGGACAAGTGGTCATCACAGGAAACACCAATTGGACTGTGCCCGCTGGCGTGACAACGATCCACGCTGCGGCCCAAGAGGGCCAAATCGTCGTCAACGGGGTTGTCGTGTTACGAGCGGCCAATGGCGCACGGATCGGCGACGGCGGCGGCGATGGCGGGCAGCCTGGCCGAGAGGGTGACACCGGCACTGGCGGCGGTGGAGCTGGCGGCTATCTCGGCCCAGGCGGTCAGGGCGGCGCATACACGGAAGGCAGTGCGGGCAACTGGAACGGCTCTGGCGGCAGTGCAGGACAAGGCGGGGGCGGCGGGGGCGGCGGGTCCGCAAGCCGGGTCAACAAGGGCGCGTTCGGAGGCGGCAACAGCAACTATGACTACACCTATGCCGGTCCCGGTGGCGGCGTGGGCATATCAGGCATTGGCGATAGCGGCGGGGGCGGTTTTGGCGACTCCACCGCCAGTTCTGGCGGCGGCCGAGGATCACCCGATGTTTATGAGGGAGAAATGGGGGGCGGCTCGCCCGGACAGCGCGGCGCAGCTTTGGCCTGGAAGAACAACATCGCGGTAACGCCAGGCCAGGTGATCAGCGTCAGCGCAATGCGCGCCCGCATCATCTGGGGGCCTAGGGTATCTAGATGCGATCACAAACCCATCTGGCGTCTCTGATTTGGAGGCAGAGGGACTATGCATGGCGGCATTGACTCGCCTCTATAAGTGCTTCGGGCACAGTCAATCAAGGAAAGCATATCTACTCGACCCTCAAAAGATTCTCGGAAATGAACCAGGAGGGATGGACGCATTCAATCACTACAAGGCAGAGCGCAACAAGCATGTAGTTCATGACGAGAATGCGTTCTCACAAGCCTTTATCGGCGCGGCCATAAATGACGGGACCCACAGCCACAAAGTCGAGAGAGTGATCTCATTGGCGTGTGACATGCAGCTATTTACTGAGGAAAACTGGCGAAACCTGAGGCTGCTAACCAGCAAGACTTTGGAGTTCGTTATTGCAGAAACGGAACGTCTTTCAGCAGAAGTAAAGGCAGATCTTGAGCAGGAAAGCTACGAGGCTTTGGCGGCTCGTGAGCCAATCACCTACAAATCCCCTGTTGGGACCAATCCACTCAAACGTAGGGATCAAAGCCATCTCAATTGAGCGTTCTCGTCATCGATGGCTGGGATGCAATTACCTTTCAACTCTTGCAACGGATGGTGATGGGATTTATCACATCCGCTCCTGCTGAGTTTTCGCGCCGTGCTTCAGCTGTGATCGTTACCGCCGGCAGCGTGAGGGAGGTTTCCGGTGCCTGCGCTGCGGCATGCCCGCACAGCAGTGCAAGGCAGGCCGCAGCCACAGGAAAGAGGGCGGACGGTGGCGAAGTCTCGCCGGCAACGCGGTAGATCATGGAAGTCTGTGGAACAGAATAAAATGAGAATTGTTCTTATTTGATCGTTGGTGCGCTAACGGTTTTCGGACACGGTTAGCGGTTTTGAGGAGAAATATCGGTGGAACGGTACAGCGGTCAAAACAGCGCGTACGAAGAAGGCGGTGCTATCCCTGTGGGCGCTCACCCGCTGCTGCCCGAAGTGACGCTGCCTGCCGATTGGGCATGTATGGCACGGGTGCATGAGGTCGCGCAAGGCATCACGCTCACCTGCTGGAGCGGCAACCCGGCCAGCGATCTGGAGGTCAGCGCTAAGGGGCCGCCGATGTTCTGCATCGGTGTGTTGCTAGAGGGCCGCGCACGCATGTCGCTGGATGGTGGGCCTGTGCTGGAATTGCGCCCCGGCATGGCGGTGGTACAGACGGCAGCCCGGCCCGCTTCAGGGCGTTTTGCCATGCGCGGTGGTCAATCAAGCCGCATGGTGGACATCCGTTTTTCGCACGATGGATTGCAGCGGGCAGGAGGACGGCCGCTGGTGGCATTGCAGGGACGCTTTCTGCACGACTGCAGCCTAACCGATGCGCAGTGGCTGATGGGTGGGTTTCCCGCCCCGGCCGCCTTGCTGCGCGTGGCCAGCGATATCCTGACCTGCGAGTTCGCAGACGAGACCGTGCGCAAGCTCTACCTGCAGGCCAAGGCGCTGGAGGCGCTAGCCATCGTGCTGCAGACGGTGGGGCCTGCGGCACCTTCGGCATCGCATGCGCGCGAGAAGGTGCGTCTTCTGCAGGCCCGCCGACTACTCGACGAGCGCTTTGGCGAGGACTGGACCATTGTCCGCCTGGCCCGTGAGGTGGGACTGGGGGAGAAGAAGCTGCAAGCAGGATTTCGTGCCATGGCTGGCCGGTCGGTGCACGAGCATCTGCGCGAGGTGCGCCTGGCGGCGGCTGCAGCCTTGCTGGCCGATGGCGTCAGCGTGACCGAGGTGGCGGCGGCCACAGGTTTTGGCAGTCTGAGCCATTTCAGCAAGGTCTTCCGCGCTGAGCGCGGCGTGCTACCCAGCCAGTGGCGCGATGCACGGCCTATATAGAGACACATCCGTAGGTTCAGCCGGAATCGACGTCCGCTGTGGTGACGGTACGTTATTGACCGAATTCTGCCCCAAGGCGAGGGCAGCTGGCGGATCCCGGGATGCCCTTGTGGTCCCGCAGCTCTCTGTGGTCCGGAGCCCAGAGCTTAGAAGTCCTAGATAAGCCTAGCGCGCCTTCTCAACTCAAATCTCGGTCTGTTCATATAGCTCAAGAGCATCGTCAACCTCAATGCCAAGGTAACGGACAGTTGACTCGATTTTGGAGTGGCCAAGTAGTAGCTGGACCGCACGTAGGTTCTTCGTTCTGCGGTAGATGAGCGTAGCTTTGGTGCGCCGCATGGAGTGCGTTCCATAATCGGCTGGATCCAAACCGAGCTGCAGCACCCAGCGCTCAAGGATTCGGGCGTACTGACGCGTCCCGAGATGTGGGGACTTGTGGAGTCGGCTCGGAAAGAGAAAGTCTTCTGATTTCAGCTTGGCGTTCTTGATCCATTGCTGAAGCGCTTCACGGGTGGTCGCTGTTATCTCGAACTGGACGAGGTGACGCGTTTTGTGCTGCATTACCGTCGCTCGAGATGCGACTTGATCGCCATGGCAAACATCGCGGACCTTCAGGGCGACCAAGTCGCATCCGCGCAGCTTGCTGTCAATTCACAAGTTAAAGAGTGCAAGCTCGCGAACCCTGTTCTCCATCTGCAGGCGCACTCGCAGCGCCCAGATGTCTTTGGGCTTGAAAGGCGCCTTCTGACCAACGATCTTTCCCTTATTCCAAGGCTCGCGATGAACGACGGCTGCAGCGGATTCCATGATGGTCTCCTATCGAGCGGGGGGAGCAAAACCATGCGTCTTCCAGATGACGTTGTCCATGAGTGACCACTCTGGCTGTGTCGATTTTTGCTATCCAGCAAAGCGCCGGTTGATGTTCCTCAACGTCTGCTCTCGCTAACACCAGTCGTTCAACGGTTGTGTGTTGAGCGACAGCAACCAGCCAAATTCTGTTGAAAAACTCCCTACCTCCGTCTTGAACGATGTTTTAAGGGGGCCTTACCCCTTACCGAATGGGATGTCGTCGATCCTAGGGCGATTTGTGAGGTTGATTTTTCTGTCAACTTAGAGTAATCGGTAACTTCCGAGATTTTCAACAGAATTAACCTGAAGCCGTCACGCCGTAGGTCTGTTCTGCAGCGGGTGCCGTCATTGGCAGTCGCGCGCCGCGTTCACGGTGTCGCGCAGGAAGCGGTCGTCTGCCAAAGTGACGGCCAGCCGGCTTCAATGACCGGATTTGAAGGTGCTGCAGTCGTCCAGCTCAACAGGTCAAAGTGAATCGCCCCGGGGGTCAGTTCATTTCTGCGGAGGCTCCACACTCTGAGAGGATTGAGCCATGAGCAAGTCGAACAAGTTCTCACCCGAGGTGCGTGAGCGCGCGGTGAGGATGGTGCAGGAGCACCGTGGGGAGTACCCGTCGCTGTGGGCGGCCATTGAATCAATTGCCCCCAAGATTGGCTGCGTGCCACAAACCCTGAACGACTGGGTCAAGAAGGCCGAGGTCGACAGCGGCCATCGTGCTGGCATGACCATTTCGGATGCCCAACGAATCAAGGAACTGGAGCGTGAGGTCAAGGAATTGCGCCGGGCCAAGGACATCCTGAAGACGGCCAGCGCGTTTTTCGCTCAGGCGGAGCTCGACCGCCGACTCAAGTCGTGAAGGCCTACATCGACCGCTACCGTGCTGACTACGGGGTCGAGCCCATCTGCCGGGTGTTGCAGGTGGCCCCGTCTTGTTACTGGCGCCATGCAGCCCGGCAACGCAACCCCCAATTGGGCAGTGCACGCGCCCAGCGTGACGAGAGCTTGAAGGCCGACATCCAGCGCGTGTGGCACGCCAATTGGCAGGTCTACGGGGCGGACAAGGTCTGGCTGCAGATGAACCGCGAGGGCATCGTAGTGGCGCGCTGCACGGTCGAGCGACTGATGCGTGCCATGGGGTTGCAAGGGGCACGCCGTGGCAAGACGGTGCGCACCACCGTGCCGGACACATCGGCACCGTGCCCGCTGGACCACGTCAAGCGGCACTTCAATGCCAGCCGTCCCAACGAGCTGTGGGTGTCGGACTTCACTTACGTCTCGACCTGGCAGGGCTGGCTATACGTGGCCTTCGTTGTGGACGTGTATGCACGCCGCATAGTGGGCTGGCGGGTCAGCCGCAGCATGCAAACAGACTTCGTGCTGGATGCGCTGGAGCAGGCGCTGTATGACCGCCAGCCTACAGCCCATGCCTTGACGCACTACTCCGACAGGGGCAGTCAGTACGTTTCCATTCGCTACACCGAACGCCTGGACCAAGCAGGTATCAGGCCTTCCGTGGGTAGCCGGGGTGACAGCTACGATAACGCCCTGGCCGAGACCATCAATGTGCTGTACAAGGCCGAACTGATTCACCGCCGGGGACCTTGGAAGACCAGGCAATCCGTGGAATTGGCCACCCTGCAGTGGGTGCACTGGTTCAACCATGTCCGACTGCTCACGCCGATTGGGGGCATCCCTCCGGCAGAAGCTGAGGCAAACTAATGGAGGCAACTCGCCGTCAGCGACACCTCGCCAGAGGCGTCAACTTAAACCAACCGGCCTCCTCAAAACCCGGGGCGCTTCATACTGCAGGCGGCCCGAGATGTGAGCCGGAACATCGCAGGGTTCGAGCAATAGGGGGATGACGTATATGTCGGTTGGCTGCTTGTATCTGAGACGCTCGATGGCATCGTTTGCCTCGCGCTGCACAAAGCCTCGTTTGTCGACGCTTCTCTTGCTCAGAAGCAAGACAACTACATTGGCTTCACTGAATGCACGCTCAATTTCTGCCTCCCAGTTTTGGCCGGGAAGTAATTTTTTGACGTCCATCCAGGGCTCCGCTCCCTCTTGGGCGAGGAGCTCGTAATACTGCAGGGCGCGACCCCTATCTTCCTTCGCGTAGCTAACGAATACCTTCAAGGCCAAGAGATGCCTCCAAGAAGCCGGTAGGGGACTGTAGGTCTAACGTCGGAGTTGACCGGCACGCAGCGGCAAGGCGCCGCGAGACGTATGCTCCCGCGCACGGCTTGCGGCGCCTTGCCGCTGCGTGTCCGCGTCGAACCAGCATTAGTGAGAGAACTAAACCAACCACCGGGCAGGGGAATGCCAGTGAGAGAACATAACCACCGGAAGCCGTTGGTGCGATTGGGTTCGTTGCCCTGACCGCTTTCGCGAACCGGGAATTCCGCGATTGGCGGGGCAATCTGGAGTTTCGGCCAAGAAGCTGGCGTCGGAGGCGGGTCGAATTCGGGATTCTTTGCCGGGTGGCGGCCGCGAAATCTCACATTTCCGCCTGGCGATTTCTGCGAGGTTGGCTGGGCGCAACAACGGGGCGCTCCGGGTACCCCGCCGCCACACGCTCCCCTTAGTTCTCGAGCGCCAGCCTCGCGAGCTTCTCCAGCACGCTCATCTTCGAATTGTCGCCACCGACCAGGACTCCGTTGGTCATGGTGTGCAGGTACAGCTGCACCAGAGGCAGGTCCAAGAGGCCGGCCATCGTGAGCGCCCCACCGGCACCGTAGTGCATCACGTCTCGCATTCCGGAGAGCGCATCGCCCGAGCCGCTGACACCGCCCTCTGGGGGCACGAACACCCGCACGTACGTCCCGCAGTCCTGCACGGGCATGCGCAAGCCCACCCGCTCGCCGTGCTTTGCGTGCTCGGGTTTGAGCATGGAGATGTAGTACGGGAGCAGGTTGAACTCGCGCCCCTTCGACAGAAATCGTGCCTTGCTTCCTTCCTCACGCCGCTCGGCGAGGTGGCCGTCCTGAGCGGCAATGGCGTGCTCGATGCCTTCGTAGGCGTCGTTCAGGATGATTTTGGGAACAAAGGCGCCAGCCCAGACGGTCAGGCGCTCCCTGGTGGCTTGGTCGACCACCCAGAACTGGCCGTCGCGGACGGCGTCCTTGCCTTGCTCCTGCAGGAAGTCGTACTCGAACACCAGATCCAGCACTGCGCCGCTGTTGCCCCAGGGCGTGCGGCGCACGCGAACAACTTCGATGGTGTCGCCGAGCACGCGCACGTCGACCGCGGCAATGGTTTGCTCAGGGTCCGCGCGGCCGGGGAGGCGCGTGCGACGGGTAGCCAGCAACGTGAGGCTCGCCGGCGTACCGGGCGGCATGGAAGGCACCATGACCGGCTTGCGACCGAGGAGCACTTCCTTCAGGGACAGCTCCACCAGGCAGCGCTTCAGGGCCTCCTGCAGCTGTCGGCCTTCTGCGTTGTCAGCCTTGCCCGGCCGAAGGGACGCCAGGTCCTTGGGACCGTAGTCAAGGCCTTGTGTCGCCACCACGAAGGTGTCACGGGCGAGCAGGTGCCGGTACTTGGCCTCCGTGTAGGGGTCAGCCTTGCCTTCGCCTTTCGCCAGCGCCGTATAGGCGGCTGACGTCTTCGCGGGCTGAAGCTCGGTGGACGGTGCCTTGGCCAACCGGACGCTCCCCAGGTCCTCGTCACCCTGGCCGTTCAGGAAGAGGTAGTTGACGTTGGGCAGGAGCTCGTCGGGAACCGCGGCGGCCACTTGCAGGTCAGGTGCAGGAAAGTGAGTCTTCTTGCCGCCGGCGATGTGGTAGCCCGGAAGGTACTCAGGGAAGCGCGCCAGCGGCGCCAGCGCGTCGGCGTCCAGCGCTTCAGCCGTGGCGTTCACCACGGTCAGAGGCTGCTGCAGGCTGGCCAGCGGCTCTAGCGGGATGTAGGCGTCATCCACGCAGTGCGTGGCGGCGAAGGTCTCGCGTGCGAACGGGACGCCAGCCTTGGTGAAGAGCCGGATGGCGAACTCGGTCAGAAGGTTCAGGTAGTAGAAGCGCGACCGGCGAATCTTGTCTGTGTCGAGGCTCAGCCCCTCCATCGGCGACTTGCGACCGTCCTGCTCGAAGAATTCGTCTGGAACGATGCGGGTCACGCCAACGAGGAAGCCCTCGCCGGCGCTGGCCAGTCGGGTAGCTGCCGCCGTCTCGGCGGACGCGGTGGCTTTGCGTGAAAACCGCTTGGCGGTGACATCACAAAGCAGGAGTCCGTGCTTCGTGTTGACCGAGTACTCCGCCTCCGCCAGCTGCAGGTATTTTTTCGAAGCCTGGCTGGCGCTTCCCAAATACACGCCGGGTCCGAACCCGCCACCGACGAACGTGTCCTGCGCATCCAGGGCAGACGATTCAATCAGCTCTTTCAGCAGCATCAGCTCGATGAACTTGCCCGGGCTGCCTGCCACGGCGTCCAGCATCGTCTGAGCGTCGAGCCTCGGCCGCGGTCCCAGGTACCACGCGTCCTTGCTGGACATGGAGAAAGACAGCTTCAGGGCTGCGTCGCCGTCA
This sequence comes from Acidovorax sp. DW039, assembly GCF_037101375.1. Lineage (NCBI taxonomy): Bacteria > Pseudomonadati > Pseudomonadota > Betaproteobacteria > Burkholderiales > Comamonadaceae > Acidovorax > Acidovorax sp. DW039. Next base: position 82,171 of record NZ_AP029020.1, read on the forward strand.
AGACCCAGCTCCTTGGCAATCTGCACTCGCACGAGCTTCGCGCGGTGTCGGAAGAAGCTCACCCCCTTGGGCGAGTCCTCCGTCGCTCTTGGCAGCGGGATAGCAATCGGGACCAGCAGGCTGCCCTGGGTGGCCTGCCACCTCGCAAGTGCACGGGCGGCCTCGGCGACAGGCACGGTGAACCGCAGCGCGCTCAGGCGGGCGTGCGCAACCTCGTTGGGGTCAAGACGGCGAATCGGCATTACTTCCCCAGAACCGCTTCGCGGAGGTTGGCGTTTGGCATCCACAGGTCGGTGCCGGTGTTCGGCACGTACAGGGACATGAACCGAATGGTTCCGGCCGGCGGCTTGGTCACCGCAAACTTGTGGGCGCCAAAGAGGTTCACGTACAGCGCATGTACTTTGTGGTCGGGAAGGAGCTCGCGCAGGCGCTGGTGCTTCTTCTCGGCTTCTTCCTGGAGCTGCTGCTTCTTGAAGCTGTCGGTGCTGCGCGCCCAGTTCTTCAGGTCCACAGCCACCAGCACGCCGGGCTGCGGCACGAGGTAGTAGTCGAACAGCTGGTAGAGCTCCGCGTAAAGCGGGTGGTCCGCAAGGGGCAGGTACTCGACCGGGCCGCCACCCAGCTGCAGGCTCTTCGGCCACACATTGAACTGGGCTCCGATGTACTGCTCGAACTCCAGCTCCGCGACGTACCCCTTCATGATTTCAGTCACGAACCAGGGCTGCGGCAGCAGGCGCTTGGTCTTGTCCGCGAGCTTGAAGCCGCGCCACTCCTTCAGCAGGCCTTGCGTGCTGGACGACAGCTGGCTGATGAGCCCTTCCGGCGCCACCATGCCAATCCAGTTGTAGGCGTCAGCACCGTCCGCAGCGTCCGTGATGACCCGCTCCACCATGCCCGCGGCACCGAAGTCGACGGTGTACGCGTCTGCCATGGCTGGCACCTCGACGAAGCAGCCGTCCCGGTACTCTGCGGGCATCCCGGCAGCTGCGAGCTTCTCCAGGTACTTCAGCGGGTCGCTGAACATCAGCGAATCGAACATGCGCTGCCAGGTCGTGCGCGCTGCCGGGTCGGAACGGAAGCGCGCCGGCGTCTGGCTGGTGAACTTCCGGAATGCGACTGCCTTCTTGAGGCTGTCCCGGTGGTCGGCCTGCCGCTTGTCGTCAGAGGGGAAGATGCCGGTCTCGATGTTGTGCACGCGAATCTGCTCCAGCACCGCGCGCTGGGCGGGCGACGCCCGCTTTCGCAGCTCCGGCGCATGCCGCAGTCCCAGGTGCACCATGCGTGCCGCTTCTGAGCTCACGTACAGGTGCTGCGTCGGCATCTGCTCGTTGGAGCGCTCGCCGCGCCCCAGCGCCTGAAAGACGGTTCGCGTGATGTCGATGAAGTGCTCCTTGCGCAGCCGGCGCCACTTGTTGCGCGAGTACTCGAACAGCAGGTCGCCCTTCGACATGGACGCCCAGTTCTCGTTCTCGTCCCGAATCACCTGGGCGAAGCTCTGGAACATCTCCATCGAGAAGCCTGCGGACCCAGGGCGCGTGTGCCGGGTGTAGTACGGGTCGTTCAGCAAGCAGAACAGCTCAAAGTCCTGCTTCTTGCCGTGGTGGCGGGTCAGGAAGTTGATGCCGCGCGACGCTGACTTGTAGGCAGTCCACAGCAGCAGCTTCTTGTTGCTGATGTCCAGGGCCTTCTCGAGGTCCTCGCTGAATAGGCCCTTGTCATCCTCTTCCTCGAGCGCGCCCGTCTTCGTCTTGTCACGCTTGCGGAAGCGCGCGGCGGAGTACAGGACGACCGTGATGTCGTCGGTGGGCCCGAAATCACGGTAGCTGGGAAGCGCGCGCGGGTGGATGGTGAAGAGCTCACCCGTCGTGTCGTTCTGGGTCACCAGCCCGGTATGCTGGTTGGCCAAGCGCATCAGGCACTTGCGCACGTGCTGCGTGGTCTGGCACAGGACCAGGCCCGAGCGCATCGACGTGGACAGCATCTTGTCGAGGCTTGCCACCAGGCCGGTGAGTTCGTCGCGCTTGTAGCTGTTCATCTGCGCATAGCCGGGCTCATCCTTCTTCGGCCTTGCGTCTTCGAACACCTGCAGCAGGCCCTTGAAGCTGCGAGAAACGGCGAAAGTTCGTGCCGGGTCGCGGTCGTCCAAGATGACGACTTTCCGCTCACGCCGTTTGAGCTGCTTCTCGGCATGAGCGGACACCACCTCCAGCTCGTCCTCTCCCATTTCGGCGAACAGGCCGCCGCGGGATTCCAGGCACCGCTTCAGGTGCTGCGTGTTGAAGGCGCCAGACGACGCGGACTGAAGGCCGCCGGTGGCGCTCATCAAGTACACGCCGTTCGTGCGGCCGAGTGCGTGAACGATGTCTTCTTCGGGGGTAGCACGCAGCGACGTGATGGTCAGCGTCAAGCTGACGTCCGCCGTCATGTTGTATTCCTCGTGCTGGTTCCGGCTCTCCTCGAGCGTGACCACGCTCTTGGTGTCCTTGAACAGGAACGTGTCCGTCAGCAGCTCCTTGTCGCTGGTCTCAGCCGCGAGGCCTTCCTCCGTCGCGCGACCATCGAACAGACGACGAACGTCGGAGCGGAAGCGGTCCAGGCTCGGGTAGCGCTCCTGGTCGGTCTTGGACATCTCGATGGCGTTCTCGCCGCTGGTGGCGGCCAGCACCGACGCCATGAAGACCACCAGGTTCAAGTAGTCGAGCAGCGTGAACGCGTCCGCAGGCACGTCGCCGTCGTGGTAGTCCAGCCGAATGGTCTGGTGGGCGGTGTCACGGGTCAGCTGCACTTGGCGCAGGAACTCCGTGTCCATGACGCTGGCGGATTCTGTGAAGAACGTCTGCCCGGGCTGGTCCAGGACCTCGCCGTAGGTCGACCGGCTCATGGTAAAGAACTTCTTATTGGCGACCAGCTCGTGCAGGTCCCGGAAGGTCTCGTAGGCGGTGCTGCCCTGGCGCGTGATGGTGAGGACGTAGTCTCGGATGCGCTTGAGGACCCGGGCCTTCTGCCGGAACCGCTTGAAGTCGGCGTGGGCGTCGTTGCGGTCATGGAGCTGCGCAAGGACCAGCAGCAGCTCGTTGTCATCGAACCGAGTGGCCGTTGCCGGTGCCTGGGCGGTCAGGTGCTTGCGCAGGATTTCCACCCGGCGCGCGTCGTTGATGTACTTCGCGCTGGTGCGGGACACCTCCATCGCGAATTCATCCTCGACGGCCTTGCTGACTAGTGCGAAGTGCTCAAGGTGGTCGTACACCTTCGTGGCCAGGGCGAGGTCCGTCGGGCCGTCGCGCCGCAGCTTTTCGAAGGCCATGGGCCAGCGCAGGTCGAAGTACTGGAAGAACTCGGAGATGACCAGGTTCAGGTCGTTGCGCCCGCCGGAGTTCACCACGGACTTGCGCTGGTCGAAGAGGTACCAGTAGGAGTCTTCTTCCTCGTCGACGAAGGTGACGACGCGGGCGGAGTCCGGCCGGCCAGAGACCAGCCGGCCGAAGTAGCTGCCGTCCCGGTTCAGTTCTTCCAGGAAGAGCGGCAGGTTGTCGTACTTGTGCGCCTTGAAGCCGCCCTTGCCGTCAGGACCGTAGACCTGGTGGCCGACCTGCGCCTTGGAGGCGGTGCTAACGATGACGCCCGGGTTGTCGAGGAAGGCCTGCAGGGGGTGCAGCCGGCGAACCAGTTCAGCGACTTCCTTCGCCCGCATGAACCGGTCGGCGTCCTGCTTCAAGTGGCGCGTCTCGACGTCCAACTTGATGAGACGCCAGACCAGGCCGTCCGCCAACGTGCGGGCCCGCTGTGCGGCCTTGATGTAGGCCGTTCGGGTGTCCTCGTACGTGTCGTCCGAGGTGGCCATGGTCAGGAAGTTTGACTTCTCGCAGTAGAGCGCCTTCTGCCGGAGCTCGTTGACCCGCGCGCGAACGCTCTTGTCCGTGTCGGCGTGCTTGACAGATGTCTCCAGCCGCGGGAACAGGTTCTGGTGCCGCTCGAGCCAGCCGACGAGCGCCAGGCAGGCTTGGAAGAAGCTGCGGTCGTTCAGGTGGTACTCGATTGAGTACAGGCGGTGCATGGGAATGGCGAAGCCCCGCTCCTTGATGGCGGCTTCGATTTCGTCGGCGTACTCGCCCACCTTCTGGTGCTTGGCCAGTTCGTCGCTGAAGCCGGCAACGAGCGACTGCAGCGGGGCGATGAACACCGGGATGACATCGCACTTGGTGAACAGCTCGATGCTGAACGCCGCGGCGGTGTAGGTCTTGCCGAACCCGGTGTACCAGTTCAGCAGTTTGACGAAGGGACGCTCAGAGGCCTTGAGATACGGCTCCTTGAAGCCTCTCTGGAAAATAGCGCTGGCGGTCCTGGGGATCTTGAAGCTCATTTGGCTTCCTCCTCGTCCCCGTTTAGCGAACCAGAGAACGCATTTTTCGTCCCCCGGGGCACTGACTCCGCATAGTCGATGTCCAGGAGCAGCGCCCGGCAGGCCCGGATGTAGCGCTCCTTGCCGTCCTTCCCGTTCCGGGTGACCCAGCGGGCAAGCGTGGTGAGCCCGCCGTACGCGACTAGACCGAGCTTCGCCAGACCATCAAGGAGGTCCTTCCCGGCCCCGGCGCTAATCAGGTAAGGGCTGTGCCGCGGCATGACGAAGTTGATGGGCGCGTCGTCGTCCCGAGCGTCCATCCGCAGGGAGACGCAGAAGCTGTTCACGAGCTCCTGCGCCTTCTCTGCGCGCTCATCGTCCAGGCCTCTCGGCATGATGGGCTCGACGTCTTCAATGCGCGATACCAGCGCTCGCTGCAAGCCATCGTCCTGGAGCAAGGCGAGTTGCTTGCGCGCCGGCAGCAGGATGAACGACTGCGGGTCGTCGGCGTTCAACTCTGTCGACAGGTTCTCGAACGCGCGCAGGCTGAGCTTCTCGCCGGTCTTTCGCATACCGAGCGCCTGGTCGACGACCTCCCGCGGAACGCGGTCAGCCAGGACATGCGCGGACACCGCGCCCCAATGCACCATGACATCAGGCCGTTCTGAGTCGAACACCTGCATCCGACGGACGGTGTCCTCCGGAACCATGTAGTTCCGGTTCCGGACGATGCGGTTGCGACGGCGCAGCAGCTTCGCGGTTTCGTCGCGGGTCAGCTCTCGCGTGGCAATCTGAGGAACTGCTCCACCCGTCGACCGCAACGTCTGCAACTGCCACCGGTACCGCTTTGTGGGCGAGCACACCCAGTCCAGGCCGTCCAGCTCAATCGGCGATGCGGGCTCCAGGTGGCTGTCCTCCATCAGGTTCACGAGCTCGCGCCAGCACTGAAGCTCGTTGCCCCGTGCCACTTCGGCCGCCGAGTACGGTCCCGGGTCGCAGTCCAAGACGACAAGCTCGCTGTTGAGCGGGTCGTCTGGGTGTCCCTCCGGATGGGGGTTCTGAAGGCAGTACTGAATTGCGGCCACGCCGTCGACGATTGCCTGGTGCTCGGATTCCTCGAACCGCCGGCGCACGCGTTCGGCAGCGGTCACCGCGGCGCGCAGCTGGCTGGAATCATCCATGTCCCACACAATTTCCAGCAGCGGCACGCGTCGGCCAACTGCGTTGTGGGCCTCGAGGAGGGGCTGTTGGATGCCCAAGGCGCCCGGCATGAACACGAACCGGTAACTCCGGAGCCCCTTCGCCTTGATGTCGCCAAGGAAGTAGTCGGAGATGACGTCTACCGCGTCGTCCCAGTCCTCGAGCTCGCGATTCAGCCAGGTGGCGGCATGGAAGCGAAGGGAGAGGGGCTTCTTCGTGGAAACTGACCCGCCCTCATGCCAGCTCTTGAAGCCGGCGAGTTGCGCGGCGAGCTGGAGGGCGTTGGTGTGCTTAAGTGCGATGCCCCGGGCCTGCAGGGCCGCTCGCAGCTGCTTTGCGAGCGCCTTGACCTCAGACCCGGGCTGCAGCCCGAGGTCGCGAACGATTGCCAGTGCGTCAGCGCTGGAGAACCGAGGGGTTTTGAGTTGGACGAAGGTCCACAGCGCCATGGCGCGGGACTCGTCATCGAGAGGATGGGCGGCGTAGGCCGCAGAGGCAATGGCTGTCACTGATGAGCTCCATACGGAAAGCCACTCGGGACGGCACGCGTTGTCCGGCTTTCCTGAAACTCACCAAGCCGGGATTCGATTCGGTACTACCAACTGGCTTTGCCGGTTGCTCGGGGCCGCACCACCGAGCTAGCGTGCACTGACAGGCGCCAACTTGCCTACGATTCGGCTACGAACCGCGCTTTGATATTACTGAAATTGCTGAGGCGGAGCAAGCCTGCCCCGCTTTCAGGTCACTCAGGCTGAATGTGCAGGTACAGGGCGTGCCCGAACGCGAACGGCGCGACGTTCGTGCCCTTGAACTTGTCACCCAGGTCGTCGAGCGGAAAGAAGTTCGGGAGTACGCCGGCGTAGACCACCAAACCGTGCTCCTTCAGCGTCAGGCGCAGCTCCTCGCCGTCGTGGGCGTGAACAAGCAGCGGCAGGTCGTGTTCATCCGCAAACATGCCGACTTGGCGCATCTTGCGGACCCGTAGGTTGTCAATGAGCTCCTCCACGGCCTCCCGCACCACGGGCTTCTTTTCTTCAGACACGTCGTGGGTCCGGTAGCGGACTGTGTCGACACGCGGCAGCAGCGTGCGAAGTACGAGGTCGTCATCGGCGCGTGCCATCTCGGAGATGTTCGGTCGGGCGAAGAACTCATTTGGCTTCTTGGGGGACAGCAACTCCGCGGCGCTCATGATGAAGCCGACCGGCAGCTCGGCCTGCATCGTCTCCTTGACTCCCATCGCTTCGCAGAGGCTTTCCCACGTATGCCCGGCGGCCTTTGCGGCCAGCAGAAGTCGGTGCAGGTCCACGCGGTACGTTTCGCGGGGACCGCCCAGGTACTCGACCCGCTTCAGCACCTCGTGGTGCCGCACGCGACCAGAAAAGATGTTTTTGACCAGCCGAAAACGGCGAAGCAGGCGCTCCGTGTCCTCTTCGTTCAATTGGCGCATCTCGAGGCCGGGGACGTACTCCTTCGGCCGGATGATGTGCAGCTCCCACGTGTATCGGGTGTCTCCAATGACCCAGCTGCGGCCGTCCACCTTCGCAGAATCGGTGCCGCCACGGTCGCTCGAAGCCAGCTCGAGCTGAGCCCAGCACGTCATTTCGTCTCCACGCGCCATCTCGAACGCGTTGTGCGGGTTCAGTTCGTCGTCGTCGCGCAGCAGGACCAGTTCTGCGTTCGGGGCGTCCCCGGTGACGCTTGCGCGGCCGAGGCCGAAGGCGTATTTCGGGTCAGAGTACCGCTGCAGCAGCTGCATGACGGCGATGCCTTCCAAGGCGGCCACGCCACGTTCTTCCAAGTGCCGACGCAGTGCTTCAAACGCACTCGGCGCGGCCTCAAGCCACTCGCTGCGGTCGTCGCGGGGTCGAAGGGTGAAGATGGGGATGTTGGTGAAGTCGCCCGGCCTATCCGGTCCGCGCGACTCCGGCGTGCCGACCATCACGTAGTCCTCGCCGACGTGCACCTTGAAGGTCTTCACGGGCGACTGCGCGTAGCGGAGGTCGCACCAGTGCGCCATGCGCGGCACGGCTTCGCGCCAGGTGGCAAAGGTCTCGACCTTGCCCAAGTATTGGTCCACTCCGTTCCCAGAGCCTGCAAGTACCGTCAGTTCCAGCGTCGGCTCCGGGCCGTTGTACTCGGACTCGTGCCAGTTCGCCGCACCGAGCATCCGGGCAGCCGCCTCTAGGCAAGCCGTGTGCTTGATTCGGATGCCTTGGCGCTCCAGCAGCGGCTTCAGCCGCTTGGCCAGGTGCTTCAGGTCTTCCCCGGGGAGCGGCTCAAGGTTGTTGACGACCGCGAGAGCGGTCTGCGATGAGAAGCGTGGCAGCTTCGCCTGGACGTAGGTCCAGAGAGCGGCAGCTTGCAGTTCGGGGGACAGCGGCGCGCGCGGCGCCTTCACTTTGGCCACAGTTGAGCTCCTTCGGGGAAGACACGTAGGGACGGCACGCGTTGTCTGGCCTTCCGGGAGTTCAAAGAGCCGGGGTCGGGGTACTGCGTCTCAACTGGGCTTCACCGTGCCAGGAGAACCTGGTGCGTGCGCTGATGGGCGCCAACTTGCCCGCGGTTCGGCTTGAACCGCAGGCAGATGGTATTCAACGACCGCTCTCGCTGTCAACGAAGCCTTGGTGAACTACTTGTGCGCCTTCGCGGCCGCAAGCATGCCGACCAACGAATGCCTTGCGAGCTGATTTCGTTCAGCCTTAGCGCCAGCGAGCTCTTTCACGACGCCCAGGGCTCCGCCTCCCAGCGCCCCGATGGCCGCGCCAACTGGCGTTGCCACGGCGGAGACGGCGGCGAGCGCGGGCAAGAAAGACATGGCGCCTCCGGCCAAGCCGCCCATCGCAGTGGCGGCGGCCACGCCGGCGACTTTCGGCCAGTACTTCGCTTTGACTTCCTCCATTGCCTTGGCATGTCGCTGCACGAGGGATGCAAGTCCGTGGTTCACTTCCTTCACGACATCGTCCAATTCGAGTGGCCTGGCTGATGCGAGTTGGGCCGTGTACTTCTTCAGCTCCTCTCGAAAATTGACCACCTCCAGGTTCCTGCGCATCTCCACAAGGCCAACTTCCGGTTTGAAGTGCACAGCGGACGTTTAGTCAGATAACAGGCCAACGTCTGGTATCGGCGGCAGCGGTCACAGGCTTGCCAAATCTCAGCGGCTGCAACCAGCCTCAAACGGTCGGTCAGATAGTCTTCAATCAGGTATTCAGTAGGCTAGGAGCGCCCAGCTGAAAATTCTAGGACTCACCGCGCTCTACCCTGCAGGCGAAGGCACGTGTGGTGCCGCAGTGCTTTCATCACAGCCATGCCCAAATACGGCGCAGAAACGCAGGGGCGGGTCGTGCGGGTCGGAATACGTAGCGGCAGAGATTGTTCATGGCTTTCTCCTCGTAGGTTTTAAATACTGTATATAAAATCAGTATTTCGTGCAAGGTCGTCCCAATATTTCTCAATCGTCCCTCAAAATTCTGCAGACTCTGCCCTAGCGTCTTTCGTTTCACCTAATGTCCCCGGCCCCCAAACCCACCGAACTCCGGGGCTTCCTACTCACACGCAACTGGCGCGATCTACCAGACGGCACCGAGATCGAGTACTGGCTGGCTACCGACCAGGGGCCGAAGAAGGTGCTTCTGAAGCAGCAGACCTCAGTTGCCTTCCTCCCAGTCCGATACAGGGCCGCGGCACAGGTCCCACTGGCGAGCCTGCAGGGCTTGGAGGTCAAGGAGCTTGGTCTAAAGACGTTCGGCCAGAAGCCTGTCCTTGGCGTCTATGCCCGCAGGTTTCGCGATCTCGGCAAGCTGGCGCGCGCACTTCAGCCTCTGGGGATACCGCTCTACGAAGCGGATGTCCGCCCACACGACCGCTACCTGATGGAGCGGTTCATCACGGCAGGAGTTCTGGTCGAGGGCGGCCAGCGCGAAGGTTCGACCATCCTCGACGGCAGATTGAAACCCGCTTCTGGTTGGCGCCCGGTGTTGACGGTGGTGTCGCTGGACATCGAGACGAGCGCGACCGAGGATCTTTACTCCATCGCACTGGATGCCGCGGGCGACCGAGTGGTCTTCATGCTGGGGGAGACGCCAGCGCGAGCTTCGGTGTCGGAACCAACTGTGCCACCGATGGACTTCAGGCTTGTGTACTGCTCAACTCGCAGGGCGATGATCGAGCAGCTCAATGCCTGGTTTGCGGACCATGACCCGGATGTCATCGTCGGCTGGAGCGTGATCCAGTTCGATCTGCGGGTGCTGCAGAAGGCGGCCGATGCGAACTCCGTGCAACTGCTGCTCGGGCGCGAGCGCCGCCCCATCGTGTGGCGTACGCACCCCGGCCGTCAGGGCTACCTGTTCGCGCCCATGCCCGGGCGTGTGGTTGTCGATGGCATCGAAGCACTGCGGGCGGGCATGTGGAGCTTCCCGTCTTTCAGCCTCGAAGCGGTCTCGCAAGCACTGCTGGGCGAGGGCAAGGAGATCGGAGACGCTTACGACAAGATGGCGGAGATCGAGCGGCGCTACCAGGAAGACAAGCCCGCGCTGGCCAGCTACAACATCCGCGACTGCGCGCTCGTCCTGCGCATCTTCGAGAAACTGGAGCTGCTGCCGTTCGTGCTGGAGCGAGCTGAGACGACAGGCTTGCAGATAGATCACTTCGGCGGCTCCATCGCCGCATTCAGCCACCACTACCTGCCGCGCATGCACCGCCTGGGCTACGTGGCACCCAACGTGGGTGACATCGCAGCCAAGGCTTTCCCTGGCGGCTATGTGATGGACTCCACCCCGGGCTTTTACGATTCCGTCGTGGTCCTGGACTACAAGAGCCTGTACCCCACCATCATCCGGACCTTCCTGGTGGACCCGGTAGGCCTGGCAGAGGGCGAGAGCGCCAACATCCAGACCGGGTTGGTGCAAGGGCCACAAGGCACGCTGTTCTCGCGCGAAAAGCACTGCCTGCCGGACATCGTGACCATGCTCTCGAATGCCCGGGACGAGGCCAAGCGGGTGCGCAACCAGCCTCTCTCGCAGGCCCTGAAGCTGCTCATGAACTCCTTCGCCGGTGTGCTGGGTGCATCCGAGTGCCGTTTCTTCAACCCGAAGCTGGTGTCTGCCGTGACCCTGCGCGGCCACGAGGTGATGAAGCTCACCCGAATGTTCGTGGAGGAGCGCGGATACCAAGTCATCTACGGAGACACCGACTCCATCTTCATCTGGCTCAAGCGCACCTACCCCAACGCGGAGGCGCACGCTATTGCGGCCGGCTTGGTGCATGAGATCAATGCCTGGTGGACCCGCAAGCTGCGTGAAGAGCAGCAACTGGAGAACTTCCTCGAAATCGAGTTCGATACCCACTACGCCAAGTTTTTCATGCCCACCATCCGAGGATCGGATGTCGGTAGCAAGAAACGCTACGCCGGCCTGAGCGTCGATGAGGAGGGACGGGAGGAGATGGTCTACCGTGGGCTGGAAATGGCCCGTAGCGACTGGACCCCACTGGCACGCCAGTTCCAAGATGGCTTGCTGTCACGCATCTTCCACGGCGAGCCCTATCAGGCGTTTGTGACCGACTACGCGCGATCCATGCTGGATGGTCAGATGGATGCGCTGCTCGTCTACCGCAAGCGTCTGCGCCACCGGCTCGATGCCTACGAGGTCAACGTACCGCCCCAGGTGCGTGCGGCCCGCATTGCTGATGCACACAACGCGAAGTTGAACCGTCCTCTGCAGTACCAGCGTGGTGGCTGGATCGAGTACGTGATGACCCAAAGTGGCCCCGAACCATTGGAGGCGCGGCATTCTCGCATTGACTATGAGCACTACCTCGTCAAGCAACTGCAGCCCATTGCCGATGCGATTCTTCAGCCGTTGGGGGATAGCTTTGTAGGATTGACCAGTACGCAGAAGGCGCTTTTTTAGGGGGAGGGGGAACCCACCCTAGGGTGATTACTGATCGTGAGACTCTGGTTGGTATGGTGTGGAATGCCAGGTTGGCCTTGTAACTGAACTCTGGGGTCCAAACCATCTTGCGCGGGACAGTGGATTGGTAGCGGTGTTGGTGATGAAAGTTAAGAGGCTCGCTGCCTTCGACCTTCAGCCATGCTTGTGCAATCAGACTGCGAATGCGCTCAGCACCGTAACCGATGCTGCTCATCTCGTGCTTTCTTCCGCTCCGATCTCACCCAGTCCAGGTCGTAGTAGCGGCTACCTGCGCGCCCCATGGAGTCCAGCATGGCCACCCGTTCGTTCAGTGCTGTGCATTGGGCCCTGGCGTCCGCAGATGATGGGGATTGGGATGCTTGAGGTGCTCCGTTGTAAACGGCAGCAGGCCTGCGTGTCAGCTCCTCAGCCTCGTTTCTCTGTCTGCGTGCTTCTGCGACTTGGTTGTCCCAGCCAATGCCATTAGAGACCGTAGCGCTGCGCTCTAGTGTCCAGCCTCGGGTGGCACATTTTTCAGGAATCCAGTACAGGCTTCCCCCCGGTGCTCTGCACAGGTAGATGACCGTGGTCTTAGGACCGCTCAGGTCACTCAGCGTGGGCGACACATCGACAGTGCGGCCCCCTTTGCAGGGCTCTTGGGTGTAGGTGTTTCCACACCGGTAGACCTCTTGAGCTTGCGCTGTGAACGCGCAAAGAAACACTACAGCAAACAACGCCAGACGGTGCATCGACTTCTCTCCCTGGCTTTGAGTGTATCGATCTGTTAACGATGGATTTGGTGGTCAAATCGCGGCCCTTTTGTTGATCGATCCTCCGTGAAATCTCTTGCCTTCCGCCCAGTGGCTGCAGCACTGGCACTCGTGTTTCTATCTCCGTTTTATGTACAGGCCCGAGGTCACTATGACCAAAGTCCGCTCACTGTTCCTCATCCCACCAGCTTCGCTCAATGTCGGCAATTTTTTGTGGATGGGCGTCCACCTGTCGTACCTCAGCGCCCTGCACTGCGGGAGCTTTGCTATGAGTCTTTTGCGGTGCTGCACAGCGGTGAGTCCAAGACCCCGGTGTATGTCGCAGAACGCTTGAATCGCAAGATCCTTGAGGACGCAAATGAGAAGCGAGCTGATCGCTTCTTCGCCGACGCACGCTTGCCAGCGGCGGAGCGCGCAGAGCTGGAGGACTACAAGCATTCCGGGTATTCGAGGGGGCACATGGCACCCGCTGGGGACATGTCGACACCCACGGCCATGGCACAGTCATTTAGCCTGGCCAATATGGTCCCGCAGAACCCTCAGCAAAACGGAGGTTCCTGGGCAAAGATCGAACAGGACACTCGCAAGTACGTCTTGCGTGCAAGCGGGGATGTGTATGTGATCACGGGGCCAGTGTTTGAGCGAGGTGCCCCCACCATTGGTGGCGGCCGGGTGCGTGTTCCCAAGTATCTGTTCAAACTGGTCTACGACGCCAGCACTGGCAAGTCATGGGCGCATTGGCAGGAGAACCGTGAGGGGGAGCGTGTATCGGCGCCTATCAGCTATGCGGAGCTGGTGCGACGTACAGGAATGGAGTTTCTTCCGGCTACCGCCCGATAGGCCTGAGGCTCAAGCTCAGTTTGTGGAGTTTCTTCCGTCTGATTGGCAGAAGCGAAGACAGGCATGCCCCATGCTTGCATGACAACCCCGTAGGCAATCCTGTGCGATGGAAGGCGCCGGATGCGGTCGTGGCACTATGGAGAGCCAACCAACGGGCATTGAGAAATTTCAAGTGGCGCAAACGACCATGAAGCTTTACGTACTCTCAGACCTCCACGCTGAATCGGCCGTCTTCAGACCCGACGCAGAGGCTTTGCGGGCAGCCGATGTGGTCGTGCTTGCAGGTGACATCCATAACGGCGAGTACACCCCCTTCTGGGCCAGGGAAGCCTTCGGAGACAAACCCATCATTCTGGTCGCCGGTAACCACGAGTTCTACGACCGGCACTGGGAGCGGTGCTTGATGGACATGCGCAAGGCCGCACGCCAGTGTGGCGTCCATTTCCTGGAAAACGAGACCCTCACTATCGACGGTGTGGATTTCCTGGGGGCCACTTTTTGGACCGACTTTGAGTTGATGGGCGCACTGAACAAAGAGGAATCCATCCAGGCTGCCAAGCGGTTGATGGCTGACTACCGCCAGATCGCTGGCTGCACGCCCGAGCGCACCATCGAGCGCCACCAAGCCAGTCGCACTTGGCTGGCCAGCGAACTGGCCAAGCCGCTTCAAAGAACGCGGGTCGTAGTGACCCACCATTACCCAAGTCCTCAGTCAACGGCAGCGGAGTACGAAGGTGAGCCTGCCAATGGAGCTTTTGGTTCAGCCCTGGGGCGCGAGTTTTTTGAAAACACCCACCTCTGGATTCACGGCCATACCCACACCTCGTTCGACTACCTAGAGCACGGCTGCAGAGTTGTCTGCAACCCTCGGGGGTACTTGCGCCGGGGTGGGCATTTCGAAAACAGCCAGTTTGACCCAGGGCTGCTACTGACGGTGAACGCAGTCAGTTGACGCCCGCGTGGAGCCCGTCAAGCGGGCTGCGGCTCTGGGTAAAAGATGCCAGCGTCGTCAATGCGGCCATGCTCCTTGGCTCCAGTGCGGGCGTCGGTGCGAATGGCCAGTGGGGGGGACAGATCAGACGAGATTGTTACATGCTAGGCGGGGATGCCTTTCAACTATTTCGGTTCTCAAGGAAAAAGACACACCCTCCGGACAACAGCCCCCTTTGGCAGCTCCGCGTTGGCTACGGCCTGGAGGGCCAGTATCTGCTCAGGAGACAGTGGGCCATCGTCTGCTTCATAGCTCTGTTGCACCCTCGTTGCAGATCCGCCTTTTAGGTCGTCACGCAAAGTAGGCTTTGGAGCATTGATGCAGCTATCTGGGCATGGTTTTGTCATGACGATTCAATCAGTCAATGGAACAGGTACGGTAATGGTGTGCTGCCGCACTGCATCTAGTCAGATGTACAGAACGTCTGATCCGCCTCGAATAGGCTCATTGTCTGGGTATAGCACCAGCAACGGCATGCGGTAAAGCGGTAATCGGGGGGCACGTTGGTTCGGTTGGCACGTTCTATCGACACATCGAATCTCTGTTGTCTCTTGCAGCGTATATTCAGCAGTCAGTACAGCGCAATCGAATTGCTTTATTCAGTGTTGGCGATTTCATCGATGTCGTCGCTAAAGGTCATCGCCCGCTGTGTGAGTAGGGCTGAAGGGTCAGTCCGCAACTGCCTCACCGAGTCTGTGTACATAGACTGGGACCCAGCATGTCAATTCACACTGACGTCCTGTCTGCGCGCTTCGCTGGGCTACTGTCCGTTGGTCATTCCCTTCTTGTAAGATCCCTTCAGAGATATCACCATGGCTATCCTGTTTCTGGACTTTGATGGGGTCCTTCACCCTGAACATTGCCATGGGTCCCGGCATTTCTGTTGCCTTCCTGTGCTGGAAGACACTCTGCGGCAAGTGCCCCAGTGGCAAGTCGTGATTTCCAGCACATGGCGGCTGCAAAAGCCGTTCGATCAACTGCGCGACCGGTTTTCTAAAGACATCGCACCCAGGGTGATTGCGAATACCCCCCGCTTCAACACTTTGGACGATGTTCCATCCACCCTTGTCAGCTATGAGCGGGAAGCTGAGTGCCATGCGTGGCTCAAGGCAAATGAACTATCCTATTTGCCCTGGCTGGCTTTGGATGACCGTTCATGGTTGTTTCGGCCGTTTTGTAAATCACTGATCTTGGTGAATGGCAAGACAGGCCTTACTCCTTCGGGGGGAGACCAGTTAAAGGAGAGGATGCGTCAGTTAATCTAAGGCTCTTTGGCATGCAGAGCAGATAGCTCCGCATTCTCCGGCGAGTGGTAATTTTCGACCTACATACGTGATACTGAGTGACCAAGGCGCGTATGTGTCCCCCAAGAAAATAGTCGGTTGACTTATGGGCCGAAGAAGACGCTAACAATTTAATTATGTCTTTCCACATGAATCTATATGTGGGGCTAATTTTCAGTTATGGCTATCTTCATCCGATGCGGACCCTTGCCGCTTGCAGCGGGTTCGACTGGATCATGGCCAGATCTCAGGGTTTCACAGTGTGCGAACTCCCCTATGACGCCCCCTGCCATAAGGCCTAGTGTTTGAACAATAGTCACCTAGCCAGTGCCGTATGACAACGCTGAAGCTTCTCCCGGAGTTCTCTCTGAACCTCCGGATCAGAAAGCCCTGTACCCCCTTCACATGTGATCAGGTTTTGCTTTGACACATCGGGCCAGTCCTGCACATCATCATCCAATGCAAGCCACTGCCGTGGCTTCCTGCGCCGTGCATCCTCTTGCACCTGTACGCCCCGTGGCATGCTGCGGAACATAGACTGATTCCAGGGGTCTGCACCATGTACCCGCTTGTGATACGTCCCGCCAATGAAGCGGGCGCGCAAGGAGGGGGGAAGCCGCTTGAGTGTTGCGCTGTAGCCGGGCCTGATACACCACGTGCTGCTGAGCACCAAAGCCACCGCAGGATAGGGCTCAAGGGCTGCCTCCAGGATCGGCACCCACTCAAACAAGGCGTGTCCCGCAGCTTCGTATGGGCTCATGAAGATCCCTTTGCTGGGATGCCAAAGCACTTTCTCGTGGTGCACCACGCCGTCCAGGTCTAGGTACAACACTACGTCGGCGCTGCGCGGTGTGGAGGCTGGCAGGTATGGAGAGGAGCCAGAGTTGCTCAAAGCCGTCATGCCCATTACGGAGTTTTCGTTGTTTACAGGTAAGACAAGACACTCCTTCTCTAGAGTGCAACGTATTCAGAGCCACTAACTTGGAGAAAGCGTCTGACCGCCGTATTAACCAAAACCTGTGGGCCATCTTCGGCAGCCGGCGTGAGCTATTACCGTCGACTTCCTACAGGCGGCTTTGAGGATCGAGCCAAAAATAAAGTGTGGCATGGTGCCTTATGTATTGCAACTATGACACGGGGAACGCGCTGGATAGTCATTGGGTGTCGAAGTAACTTTCAAACAGCGCTATAAACAGCACCTCTTTCACTATGAACCACTGATCACTTATATGAACCGCGCAGAACTCGTTGAAATCCTGGCTTCAAAGAACGACCTTTCCAAAGCTGCTGCTGCAGCAGTGCTGGAGTCTTTCATTGATGCCGTCCAAACTGCTGTCAAGAAGGGCGACGCTGTCCAACTCGTGGGCTTTGGCACTTTCAAGTCCGCCAAGCGCGCTGCTCGAACGGGCAAGAACCCCTCCACGGGGGCGGCCCTGAAGATCCCCGCAACCACAGTACCCAAGTTTGTAGCGGGTACCAAATTCAAGGCTGTGGTGGACCCCAAGGCTGCCAAGCGCAAGGCAGACAAAGCAGCCAAGTAACAGACCACAGGCTGTGAGGTTCACAGGCCTCATTCAAAACCGCCTCCGGCGGTTTTGTTTTTCCTGAGTGAAGACTGCAGTAGTCAATACTCACGCTCGCAGGATGAGCCGATCCCGTAACATCGCGGGTATGAACACGTTCTCCAATGCATTTCGTGCTGAAGTCATCCGGATGGCCCGCAAGGAGCTCAAGCCTGAGCTCCAGAGCCTGCGCAAAATCATTACCAGCCATCGTTCGGAGATTGCTGCGTTAAAGCGCGAAGTCAAGGCATTGGCCTCACAGTTGAAGTCTGCACACCGTGTGGTGTCCAAGGCTGGTGCTACTAAAGCTCCAGCTCCAGTCGAAGCGGATCAACCTAAGCAAGCTGCTGGTGGCGATTTCAGCGCCCAAGCGTTTGCAGACAAGCGCTCTGAGCTGGGTATCACTCAAAAGCAAATGGCGCAACTTGTAGGAGCCTCTTGGCTGTCTGTCTATAAGTGGGAGTCTGGCAAAGTCCATCCCCGTGCAGCACAGATGGACCGTATTTCCAAGGTTCTTAAGCTGAGCAAGCGCAAAGCTCTGGCTTTGCTGAGTCAGGACTAGGCCTGCGGTCGCTGGCCCTGGATAGCTCAATGGCGGCGAATGGCTCGCAGGTTCTGTCGTCGTAGAACTGGGCCAGTGTTCTCGTCGCTTCCACAGCATCAGGCCATTTTTCAGCAATGCCGACGCGGGTCATCGCTTCGCGGCTGTCCTGCTCGTCATGCAGGTGACCGTCCTGGGAAGCATAGGTGTGGAATTCTAGAGCGGGTTAACACCATGCTGGCTGCAGCCATAGAGAAGGTGGCGTGGCTGGCTATCGAGTATGACCAGGTCAGTTGTGGGTGCCTCCTGTTGGTTGGCTCTATGAGTGTGTCCTGAAGAGTTCGCCGCACGTTGCGGCGCGGGCGATCGTTGGCGAGAGGGCCTATTTTCAACAGCATGGCCGTGAAGCAGTACGAAGCTTGGCCGCCGCGTTCTGCCGGTGAACTAAACAAGTGGCCCAATGTTCTTATTCTCACCGACGACTTCCACAAGGAGTTGCGCGCACACGGCGTTCCACAGGATCGTCGTGCGCTTCACGCTTTGACCAGGTCCGCCCTGTGCATCGACATCTACACATGGCTGGCCAACCGGCTTCACCTCATCAAGGGGCCATCCGTGACCGTCCCGTGCGCGGCGCTGCGCCTGCAATTCGGGCAAGATTACTGCGGCGTTTGTGCCGAGGACGATTTCCGAACGAGCTTCTTGCTTGCCCTACCCAAGTGCTGGCGGAATACCCGCAAGCGAAAGTCACCCGATACCCGGGCGGGCTGGAGCTGCACGCCTTGCCTCCGCCCGTGCAACCATGAGTCTTTGCGGTGAGTCCGCCCCGCCGTGCGCGATGCGAGAGGAGCGGTGCATGAGCAAGCTCATACAAAGCCTAAAAGCCAAGATGCTTCAAAGCACCAACCTTCTACAGCAGCTTGCGCCCGACCACTCGCGCAATGCCGGTCGCTCTCCCGACACGGAGCACGACTACCTGCGACTCGGGCAATCGCTGCTCACCCGAGCCAAGGTGGCGCAGGACGGGTTGATCGGCGTGGTGTCCGACACCGACGCCCCTCCACGTTCCTGAAGCGCATGTCCGCCCTGCGGTTCACCCTGCAGCAAAGGCAGTTGGAATTGTTGGGCAGCATCATCGAGCCCGTTTCCGATGACCAGGCACAAAGATACATCGCTGCGTTCGACGAACAAATCGCGTGCGTGCAGGCCCTGCTCGAACTTCGGCGAAGAGGCCTGGGCGGTCTGCGAGCGCTACGCAACAGCAAACGGCGAGCCCTCAGTGGGCTTCCCCCTGACTGGCGCGTCCAACTCTGCAAGCGCGGCAGTGCGGGACGGTACGGCGCTGCCTTGCTGGTCGCCGCGCTGACGGGATGCCGCCCTAGCGAGCTGGAGAGAGGCGTCAAGGTTTGGCAAACGCAGGATACAGCGACGCAGGAGATCGAGATCCACTTTGAGGTCGCTGGTGCGAAGGTCAAACGGGAACAGGGGCAGCCGCATCGCCGCCTGACGTACGCGGCGGGAGACACGCATCCGTTGTTGTCGATGATCAAGGCGCTGTTGTCCGGCACGGCCGAGACCCCTGTCGTCGTTGAGGTCGCGAGCGCCATGAACTTCTCTGCAGTGAAACGGCCCCCTGAATGACAGGACACGGTCCATCGCTTATCTTTGAAGATAGGAGTAGGACTGTGAATACGAATAGGCATACGGAGTCAGTAGAGGTCATCCTCAAAGACCAGCGCCGCAGGCGCTGGTCCCCTGCGGAGAAAGCCGCCCTGGTCAAGCGCACCTATGAACCAGGGATGTCGGTCTCACTCGTGGCCCGACAAGAAGGGGTTGCCGCCAGTTTGTTGTTTCAATGGCGCAAGCTCGAGCGTGAAGGCGCGCTGGTTGCTGTGTCTGCCGGTGAGTCAGTGGTTCCAGCATCTGAACTGGCTGCGGCCCGAGCCGAGATCGCCAAGCTCCAACGCATCCTGGGCAAGAAGACCTTGGAGAACGAAATCCTCAAGGAAGCCGTGGAGTATTCGGTTGCAAAAAAGTGGATTGCGCGCTCACCCTTGTTGCCCAAGGACGACCTGTGAAGGTGGTCTGTGACAGCTTGCGGGTGGCGCGCTCGCATGTGAATCAACGCCTGCATAGGCCTGAGCATTGGGTTGATGGACGCACGCAGAGAAAGTGCGCCGCTGACGATGATTTGATCCAAGAGATTCGCCAGCATATTGCCGAGCTGAGCAGCTACGGCTATCGCCGGGCTTGTGCCCTCGTCAACAGGGATCGCCGTGCTCAAGGGCGTCCAGTGGTCAACGCCAAGCGTGCCTATCGAGTCATGGCTCAGGCTCACCTGCTGCTGCCCAAAGCGCCCCGCCTGAAGCAATCGAATCGGCCGCATAAGGGCAAGGTGACGGTACCGAAAAGCGATCAGCGTTGGTGCTCTGATGGCTTTGAGATCAGGTGTGACTCCGGTGAGATCGTGACAGCGACCTTTGCCAAGGATTGCTGTGATCGAGAGATCATGGCCTGGCGTGCCTGGTCAGGCAGGGGCCTGTTGGGAGAGCCAGTTCGAGAGATGCTCATCGAAGCCGTGGAGAAGCGCTTTGGCGCAGTGGAGGCCATTCCCGAGGGTCACCAGTTGGAGTTTTTAACGGACAACGGTGGTGCCTACATCTCCCACGATACCCGTCGAATTGCTCGCTCCCTGGGTTTGAAGCCTGTCAACACGCGGGTATGCAGCCCACAAAGCAACGGCATGGCTGAGAGATTCGTGAAGACCTTCCGGCGCGATTACGTGAGCAGAATGGACCTGCGCGATGCCACACGGGTTCTGGCCCAGTTGCCAGCGGCGTTCGAGCACTTCAATGAGGTACATCCCCATTCGGGCCTGAAAATGCGCTCACCGCGTGAATTCAGGCAACATCGTCAGCGCCTGGGCCAGTCAAACGGCCAAGCGCTCAATTGCGAATAGACCGTGTCCGGTCATACGGGGGCAATTCCAGCAGAGGTACAGCGCTTAGCTGGCTGCTTGTGGCCTTCGCACCCGGACACCGTGACGGCGTATTGCCTCAGGCACCAATGGGGGGCGGATGCCAAGCGTAACGGAGACGCAGACGCGGTCAGCCGGGGGCTGGGCCACCTATCCCGAAAGACTCAGAGGGTCTACGGCACCGCATCACAAGGCAAACCGGCGCATCTGCTGAAGCCACTGCGTATCGATGCAGAGAGACCGGTCAAAGGCACAGCGCCTGAAGTGGCGCCTACCGATCCCGACGAACCGGAGTCCGCAAGCTGATCCGACAGGGCTAATTGGGGTAAACATCGAGTTATTGGGGCAATGAAGATCAAACATACCCCAATTTGCAGTAGCATTACCCCATTCTTCCCCGTCCGGATGCTGCTGCATGCAATCACTCTCGCCAGACTACCTCGCCAAGCTGCGCTTCGACGCGCAGCAGCTGGCGACCCTGCGCGCCCTGGGTGAGTTCAGGGGCAAACAGCAGCTCTTCGTGGCGCAGTCGCCGGAGGTCTTGAGCGACCTGCGGCAAGTGGCAGTGGTCGAGTCCACCGAGTCGTCGAACCGCCTGGAAGGCGTGGTCGTCGCCGCGCACCGGCTCAAGTCACTGGTGCTCAAGAATGCCGCGCCGCAAAGCCGTTCCGAGCAAGAGGTGGCAGGCTACCGCGATGCCCTCGGTCTGATCCATGAGAGCGGCGAGCAGATGCCGTTTTCCGAAGGCACGGTCCTGCAGCTGCACAGCATGCTGTACCGCTATATGCCACAACCAGGCGGGCAGTGGAAGGCCACCAACAATGACATCGTCGAGCGCCACCCCGATGGCAGCTCGCGCATCCGCGCTCAATCGGTTGCCGCGCACCTCACGCCCATCGCGATGGCGGACCTGATCGCGCGCTACCGCTTGGCCTTGGATCAGCACTTGGCAGACCCCTTGGTGCTGGTGCCGCTGGCCATCCTCGACTTCCTGTGCATCCACCCCTTCCCGGATGGCAACGGCCGCATGGCTCGGCTGCTGACCCTGCAGCTGCTCTATCACTTCGACTATGCAGTGGGCCGCTTCATCAGCCTGGAGCGCATCTTCGAAGAATCAAAAGAGAGCTACTACGAAACGCTGGAGGCCAGCTCCCAGGGCTGGCACGAGGCCGCACACGACATCGCCCCCTGGCTCGACTACTTCTGGGGTGCGCTGCTGCGTGCCTACAAGGAATTTGAAGAGCGTGTGGGCACCATCGAGCGCGGCCGGGGCGCCAAGGGCGACCGCGTTCGCTCTGAAATTCTCAAACGCCAACTGCCCTTCTCCATCTCGGAGATCGAAGAGGCCTGCCCCGGCATCAGCCGCGACATGGTGCGCGTCGTCTTGCGCGCAATGAAGGCGGAGGGACTGATCGCACCAAATGGCAAGGGACGGGCTGCCAAGTGGATCAGGTTAGACAGTGGTTCTCAACACCTTGATCGGATCGATCAATAGGTAGCGGACCACGAGGCGAGAGGGAGCAAAAGATGACGAAGACGGAGGCCCAAACCAGATCGGAGCTGATCGACCAGCAACTTGCTTTGGCAGGCTGGGACGTGAACGATCCGACTCAGGTTGTTGAGGAATTCGACATCCTTACCGCCCTACCCGATGGGGTGGCGGAGCCACGCAAGCCCTATGAGGGCCACCAGTTCAGCGACTACGTCCTACTTGGCAAAGATCGCAAACCCTTGGCCGTAATCGAGGCCAAGAAGACCAGCCGTGATGCCGCGATTGGCCGTGAGCAGGCCAAGCAGTACTGCTACAACATCCAGAAGCAGCTGCGCGGTGAGCTGCCGTTCTGCTTCTACACCAACGGCCACGATCTGTATTTTTGGGATCTGGAGAACGCCCCACCGCGCAAAGTGGTCGGCTTCCCTACCTGCTCGACTTCTTGCGCGGGCTGACTCGCGAGCATGAGCTTGGTTTGGCTGCCGTGCTTAAAGCACGCGTTGCCGCCATCTGCGAGGCCACGGAGGGCCTCAACGAGGGCATGCAATCTGCCGACATGGATCGGGCGCGTGTCATCAAGACCCTGATAGTGCAAGGTGCAGATGTTGAGTAGCGTGCGTTGACCGACAGCCAGTCACCGCTGTACTACCTGGTGAGTCGGTTGTCTGGCAAGGTAAACCCAACGCGGATGCTGGTCACCTTGACTGCGCGAATGATGCAGGAGCCAGACTTGATGCTTCAGGACACGTTGCGCCGATTCGGTGTCGGAGTCGCTGGCGCTTTCGGTTCGAGCACAGCCGCGTTGCGCTCGCATCAAGAACTGGCAGTTGCTGTGGCCGAGGCGCTGGTTGACCAGCTCGTGTCAAGGCAATCCGTTCCCAAGTTGATGCGAATCGCCGCAGCACTTCTGGGAGCAGGAGCCAACCCGAACGCATCTCACAAATATCCAATTCCTGTCCGAACGCCGCTGATGCTGGCGGCCGAACACGACTTGCCCGAACTGTTTGATTTGATGATCCAAAGGGGGGGGAGCCACTCAGGCCAGATGCGCATGGGCAAGACAGTTGGCAGATCGCGCGAGCCTTTCAGTCAAGGCGTGTTCTGAACTACCTGAGCCGAAGTTCGTATTGACGCCAGGCCCTCGACCTTTGCGCCTGTGGACTCGGGGCTGTGACAGTCGGCCACCCAGGCGGTTACCGTACCTTTGGTAGATACGGTGGCCGCCTCTTGCCCTAAGAGCCTGTTCAAAATCTTTGCCTGAGGTGACTGCAGCTATGCTGCTGCGCCCATGAGAGCCAAGTACCCCAGCGACATCAGCCCAGAGAAGTTCGAACTCATCCGCCCTTTGCTGCAGAGTGCTCGCAAAGCAAGCTCTTCACAAATCGACTCTGTATGCGCCATGGCGATGTGCGAAGTTAAAAGCACTCACGTCGAGTAACTTTTGCGTGTGCACGGGCACCCTCAGACGCTGCACGGGGCCATTGACCCCCGAACTTGGGCGTCACGCCCCCTGCACGCGCACCTGTGGGGATAGATTGAACTAACTGCACACGGAGATGCCGCTCTTGCGTGCACCGCGGGTACGCCCGTTTACTAAATGCCTTTGTGAGGCCAAGCTGATGCGCAGTAGGGTCTCATATCTGACCGACTGGTAGCTCCAGAAGGGGAATGTTGCCTTTTTTGACTTGGTGCGCTGCGCGATGCAAGTGCGCCATAAGGTGGCGCAACACGGCGGAGGGAACAGAGTCGCTGCGCAGGATGGCACCGACTTGCAGGGGGTAGCCGCCTTCCTCCAACTCAATAATCGAAAGAAATTGCGAAACAAAGGGCAGCCTTGCAATTTGTAGTGGCATCAGTGCCACATAGTCTCCGGAGCACGCCAAAGATAGCAGTGCCAGGGTGGAGTTGACGGTAGCGCCCACGGCAGGGGCGCTGAGGCCATGGTGTTCAAACAGCAGCTTCGCGTAGCCCGATTCGCTTGTGGAGCCGGTGTACACCCACTGGGCTGATTGAAGGTCTGACAGTCGCCGAGCCTTGGTCCAGGGGCTGCCTTTCCGCACGGCAGGCACCATGGTAGTTTCCATCAGGGGCTCTATATGAAACTCGCCTGTGGCCAAGTCATCAGGGATGCCACCGATTGTGATGTCCACCTCGCCAGAGCGCAGCTTATGCAGTTGTGCCACGTACAACTCTTCACTAACCCGCAGCTTGATACCAGGAAAATCTCGCACAAAAGTGCGAAGGGTTTCGGGTATCAGGAGCATCACCGCTACTGGCACAGCTCCAAGGTGCAGCTCGCCTACCAAGCGTCCGTCCATCTGATGGATTTCGTCCACTGCGGCGCGCAGCTCGCGGTTAGCCCGCACTGCACGCTCGTATAGCACCTTGCCTTGTGCTGTGGGTTGTACTCCACGCGAGGTGCGCATGAGTAAATTGGTTTCCAGCTCAATTTCCAACTCGCGGACCATTTTGGTCAGGGCAGGTTGCGATACCCCTACGCGACGGGCAGCGCCCCTCAGGCTGCCTTCTTCGATAGCGGCCACCAGGGCATTGAGTGTGGTGATTTTCAAAAGTCTCTCCTGCGCAGCGATTGCCTAAATGTGAGGCAAGCGTTCACCCCTGACTTTATCAATTACTTCAGGTTATCGCCAATGGCGAGTGGTGATGACTCGGCGGGACGGTGCTTGCAGTGCAAAAAATACAGCTTCGCCAAATCGGTTGAAAAGATTTGGGCCTTGTGCCTTTCGTCAAGCCGCACCATCGTCTGTATTGATAACTCAGGGTTATCTCGCGCGACATCGCGGTATCTGGGCGAAACGGGCGGTGCTTTGCAGAATGCGCCCTTTTTAGCGACCGCAGGGCCGCCCTTTCATCCATTCAGCGAGAGACAACATGGCACGAATCATTGGCGCGATTGCCACGTCACACACGCCGACCATCGGGTTTGCGTTAGACCAGAAAAAAGAAAACGATCCCGTTTGGGCCCCTATTTTCGAAGCCTTCCAGCCCGTGCAGCGTTGGATTGCAGAACAAAAGCCCGATGTGCTTTTCTTTGTCTACAACGACCATGTGACCTCGTTCTTTTTCGATCACTACTCCGCCTTTGCTCTAGGAGTGGGTGAGAGCTATCCCGTGGCCGACGAGGGCGGAGGTGCGCGCGACTTGCCCCCGGTGGCTGGGCACTCTGCACTGGCGCGGCATATTGGGCAATCGCTGGTGGCCGATGAGTTCGACATGTCCTTCTTTCAGGACAAAGCTCTGGATCACGGTTGTTTTTCGCCATTGTCCATGCTGTGCCCGCACACACCCACTTGGCCGGTGCAGATCGTGCCGTTGCAGGTGGGGGTGCTGCAGTTCCCAGTGCCTTCGGCACGCCGCTGCTACAAGCTGGGGCAGGCGCTGCGCCGCGCCATTGAGAGCTATCCGGAGGACCTCAAAGTGGCTCTGGTGGCAACGGGCGGGTTGTCGCACCAAGTGCATGGAGAACGTGCAGGCTTCAACAACCCCGAGTGGGACCAGCGCTTTCTGGACCTGATTGAAAACGACCCCGAGCGCTTGGCAGATATGACCCAGGCCGAGTTTGCAACTCTGGGTGGCATGGAGGGGGCCGAAGTCATCATGTGGTTGGTGATGCGCGGCGCTATGTCGGCGCGTGTAAGGAAGGTGCATCAAAGCTACTACTTACCTTCCATGACTGGCATTGCGACGGCTATTTATGAGAACCAAGCTAGCGCGCCCGTGCAAGGTGAGGTTGAGCGCCACCGTGCGCATATGGCCACCCAGCTGCAAGGGGCGGGAGCGCTTGCCGGCACATACCCCTTTGACCTTGCCCGTAGTGTCAAGGCTTACCGCCTGAATCGCTTCTTGCACGACCTGATCGATCCCGCAGTGCGCGAGCGCTTTCTGCAAGACCCCGAAGGCGCGTTCGAGGCCGCAGCCCTCACGCCGCAAGAGCGCGAGCTGGTGCGTCAACGTGACTGGCGCGGCCTCATTCACTACGGCGTGATCTTCTTCATGCTGGAAAAGCTGGGCGCGGTGGTGGGGGTGTCCAACCTGCACATTTACGCGGCCATGCGCGGCCAGACGCTGGAGGCCTTCATGCAAACGCGCAATGCGCCAGGGGCACTTTACTCCGTGGCTGGTAAGAGCGACCAGAAGCTGGAATGGAACCGCTGAGGGTTTGATCCTGCAGCCCCCGCGCAGACCTGTGCGGGGAAGCGCTGAAAGGCGCTGGAGAGGGCCTCGTACCTTCTTGCCTACGCATGGGCCACGCGTGGCTCGGTGCTGGCGCAGCGCTTTCCCATTCATCACGCTAAGAGAGGGGCCACAGGCCCCCGGAGACAAACACCATGCAAACCTCTATCGCACCGGGCCTGCCGGATGCGTCCCAAACGCTCGACGTTCGGGCTTTCATCAATCAACGTGCACTCTCTCGCAACCAGTGGATCCTGGTCCTGCTGTGCTTTCTCATCGTGGCTGTTGATGGCATGGACGTGGCCATCATGGGCTTTGTAGCGCCGTCGATCATCCAGGACTGGCAAATTTCACGGCCCGCCTTCGGCCTGGTGATGGGGGCTGCCCCCATGGGCTTGGCCGTAGGAGCCTTGCTGGCAGGTCCGTCGTCAGACTGGTGGGGGCGACGCAAGGTGCTGATCGGCTCAGTGCTAGTCTTTGGCTTGTGCACGCTGTTCACGGCTTGGACCCGCAACACGACTGAAATGGCGGTGCTGCGCTTTCTCACCGGCCTAGGCCTGGGGGCGGCCATGCCCAACACCACCACGCTGTTGTCTGAATACGTGCCTGAGCGCCGTCGCGCCTTCCTGGTGGCGGCCATGTTCACAGGCTTTAACTTGGGCTCGGCCGTAGTGGGTTTTGTGGCTGCAGCCCTGATTCCGCGTTTTGGCTGGCAGTCTGTGCTAGTGCTGGGCGGTGCATTGCCACTGGTGCTGTTGCCTTTGCTGTTGGTGTACCTGCCAGAGTCGGCACGCTTTTTGGTGGTGCGCGGGACCGAAACGGCTAAAGTGGCTGGAGTGCTCTCGCGCATGTGTGGCGCTTCGATGCAAGGTGTGGTGAAGTTTGTCTCTGGTGAGTCCGAAGTCAAATCGCGCCAGCCGATGGCAGTGCTGTTCTTGCCTGAGTACCGCCTGCGTACGCTCACACTGTGGGTCACGTACTTCATGGGCCTGCTGGTCATTTACCTAACCACCAGCTGGCTGCCCACCATGATGCGCGACGCGGGCATGTCGATTGACCGCGCAGCCAGCGTGACGGCCATGTTCCAGCTCGGTGGCACCGTGGGTGCGTTGGTGGTGGGCTGGCTCATGGGGCGTCTTAACCCCAACCGGGTCATCGCTGGCTCGTATGTAATGGGGGCGGTGGCTTTGGTAGTGATGGGGCTTAACGGCCTGAACTCGCTCTGGGTGGTTGCGTTTGTGGTGGCGGTGGGCTTCTTCCTAAGTGGCGCACAGACTGGCCTCAATGGCTTTGCCCCCAGTTGCTACCCAACGCTGGCGCGGGCTACTGGCGTTAGCTGGATGCTCGGGGTGGGGCGCTTGGGTAGCATTTTGGGCTCTTCCATCGGTGGCGTGCTCATGACTATTGGATGGGGCTTTGAGGGCATCTTCATCGCGCTGGCAGTGCCCGCCATCCTTGCTGGGGGCGCGATTTTGCTTAACCGTAGAGGCGGTGAGTGAGGACAATCTGCGCAAGTACCTGTGCACAGGCGAGGCTCAGCTGCACTGCGACAAGCGGCTCAGTCATTGCGGGCACCGACCCATTCGCTCGGAAACTCGCCCGCTGTCTGGCTCAAGACTGAAGCCGACCTATCCCGGAAGTAGGGGCGTACCGTCAAGCAGATGTACGTGGATTTGTAAGCGCTCGGTTACGGCGGCTCCTACGCCCCCGGGGTAGTAGCATCTGCCAGAGTCTGGCACGAGCAGCGCCTAATTACACAGCAGCCATCAGAGGCAGGCGCTGACCCGCGGCGTTGCAGCACGGCGGTACATTGGTTTGCCCGAAGTTTTTACAGTCTCAGCACTGAAGGGCCCCACACGCAGTTAATGCGCAGGTATGTGCATCAACAGCGGACACTTGACTGGTGATGGCGCAAAGCAATGCGCGGGGTAAAGAGTGCTGGATTGCGCGGTGACCATAGGGCTCATTATGGTGAGCAGCAGCAGACACCTGGGGGCCTGCGGCCCTTTGATAGTGCTTTGGTGAATCGAAGTGCGCCAATAGCGAAGCTTGCCAGGGTGCCACGTGTGATCTCCCTGGGATGTGTCTGCTCGGCTGGGACATTTCACCCGTTATGACTTGGCCAAAGACAAATATGCGCTGTAGATCTAAAGTCAGATCGTGGCGCCACGCACTCAGTGCCAGCCATCGTGGCTTCGAAATCAGTTGTCACTCAGCTTTTTCTAGAGCACGTCCCTGTCTGCTGGATCTCGATAGACCAGAAACGAGCGGTAGGTCAGTGCTTTGAATCTTCCCCAAGGTCAAAAAAGAACCTTGACGGAACACGACACAAGGCACTCTAAAGGCTTTGGCTTTGTTGATAAATCCAACGGTCCAGAAGCCAACGTGGATATTTGGGTAATGCGTCGCAGGAGCATGGGTGATCCTGCCTGCTCTTACCCTCTGGAAGCTTGAGCAGTTGTTTCAGAAATGATTGAAACGCGCAGGACGCTTGTCCAGTCGGGCGCGCATGCCCTCCTGCTTGTCAGGGCTCGCAAATGCTGTCTGGAAAGCGTTGCGCTCATATTCCAGCCCTGCGGACAGTGATACCTCCATTGCCATCAGCACCGATTCCTTCACCAGGCGCAGCGCCACTGCAGGCAGTTCCACAAGCCGTTGCGCCAGCGCCAGTGCACGTGGTTCCACAGCGTCGTCGTCCAGTACTTCTGCCACTAGGCCGATGCGTTCGGCAGTTTCCGCATTGATCGGGTCGCCGAGCAGCAGCAGTTTCATAGCGCCATGCTTGCCCAACGTGCGCGTCAGCCGTTGGGTCGCCCCACCGCCGGGCATGATGCCGACCTTGACCTCCGGCTGGCCGAAGCGCGCACTACGTCCGGCGACGATCAGGTCGGAGTGCAGGGCCAGTTCACAGCCACCGCCCAGTGCGTGGCCCCGCACCGCGGCAATCACTGGTTTTTTGCAGGATGTGATCGTGCCCCAGAGCAGGTCGTGCCTGCGTTGCAGGAGATCGATGGGACTGGCGTCAACGTACTCGCCCAGGTCGGCGCCAGAGCAGAATGCCTTGGCGCTACCTGCTATCACGATCACGCGTGCCGTCGAGTCAGCGTCGAGTCGGCGGAAGGCGTCTGCAAGGGCGCGTCGTAACGCTAGGTTGAGTGCATTCAGCACTTCGGGCCGGTGAAGGCGCAGCAACACGACGCCGTCTGCTGGCCGTTCTTCGATCAGGATCTCGCTCATGTTGCGCCCCCGCAGAACACCGGTGCACGCTTTTGAAAGAAAGCGGCCAAGGCTTCGGCGTGATCGGCCGTGTGGTGGGCCAGGCCCTGCAGATGGCCCGCGGCGTCCAGCGCCTCGTCTAGCGTGCAGGTGCGTGCCTGTTGCAGAAGCTGCTTGGTCCAGCGCAGTACCTGTGGTGGGTTGGCGGCGATGCGGGTAGCCAGAGCCAGTGCCTCGGGCAGCAGCTCGTCAGGTCCGACTACACGCGAGACCAAGCCGATACGTAGGGCCTCGTCGGCTTCGATGGTGTCACCTGTCAGTGCCAGCTCGGCCGCTTTAGCATGGCCTACCACGCGCGGTAGCAGCCAGCAGCCACCATCGCCGGGAATGATGCCGATCTTGACGAAGCTTTCGGCAAAGCGCGCGGTGGTCGAGGCGATGCGCAGGTCGCACATGCATGCCAGGTCGTTGCCCGCACCAATCGCCGGGCCGTTGACTGCTGCGATCAGCGGCACCTGCAGCCGGACGAGTGCGCGGGGGATGCGCTGGATGCCCTGGCGGTAGCGTTCGGTGATGTCCTTGGGTGAGCCGGCGAACATGCCGGTCCGTTCACGCATATCGGTCACGTTGCCGCCCGAGCAGAAAGCAGTGCCTGCGCCGGTCAGTACCGCGGCGCGGACTGACAGGTCGGCGTTGAGTTCGTCGACCAGCGATTCAAACGCGGCGAACATGTCCTCGCCACTGAGCGCGTTTCGGGTGTCTGGACGGTTGAGTGTGATGATCGCAATATGGCCACTGCGAGTGATGAGCAAGGGTGGATTGTTCATGGTTGGACCTTTGTCCTTTGAGCTGTATGAAGTGGTCGACGATCCGGCGTATGGTCGCTCCTAGCCGTAGCAGCCCCCGGACCCGGCGAAGACTGCGGCACCTCCCGGTAGAAGTGCAGCGACCCTCACGGCGGTGGGGCGTGGGGACTCAAGTGCGTTCAATGGCCATGGCCACGCCCTGGCCCACGCCCACACACATCGTGACTAAGCCATAGCGTCCACCGGTGCGTTGCAATTGGCGTGCGGCGGTGAGCACTAGGCGCGCACCGCTCATGCCCAGCGGGTGGCCGAAGGCGATGGCTCCTCCATTCGGGTTGACGTGTGGCGCGTCGTCGGGAAGACCCAGCGCGCGCGTGACGGCCAGGCCCTGTGCAGCGAAGGCTTCGTTGAGCTCGATCACATCAAAATCGCTCATGCGTAGAGCTGTTTGTGCCAGCAGCTTGCGTACTGCGGGTACTGGACCGAAACCCATGACGCGCGGAGCGATGCCAGCGCTGGCGTAGCCCACGATCCGTGCCATCGGACGCAAGCCGTGCTGCGACACTGCAGCTTCGCTGGCCAGCAATAGAGCTGCCGCACCGTCGTTCACGCCTGACGAATTGCCAGCTGTGACGCTGCCGTCTGGTCGGAAGGCCGGTTTGAGCGCGGTCAGGCTCTCGGCCGTGGTATCGGCGCGCGGATGCTCGTCTTCGACGACCCGCATAACGGCTCCCTTGCGGCCCGGCACATCGACCGGCGTGATTTCCTCAGAGAGCACATCCGTGCGCATGGCAGTGGCAGCGCGCTGCTGGCTGCGCAGCGCAAACGCATCTTGATCTGCACGCGAGATACCGTGTTCGCGTGCCACGTTCTCGGCCGTTTCGCCCATGGCGTCGGTGCCGTGAAGAGCGTCCATGCGCGGGTTGACGAAGCGCCAGCCGATTGTGGAGTCGTGGATTTCCGCATGACGCGAGAACGCAGCCGTAGGCTTGGGCATAACCAGTGGAGCGCGGCTCATGCTCTCGACACCACCGGCGATGGCTAGTTGAGCATGACCTGTTTGGAGCGCCCGCGCCGCCTGTGCCACAGCTTCCAAGCCGGACCCGCAGAGCCGGTTGACTGTGACCGCAGGCACCTCCACCGGTAGGCCGGCTAGCAGCGCGCTCATGCGCGCCACATTTCGGTTGTCTTCACCGGCCTGGTTGACGCAGCCGTACACCAGTTCGTCGATGAGGGTCGGGTCCAGCCCGGGATGGCGGGTCATTAGAGCGCGGATGGGTACGGCGCCGAGGTCGTCGGTGCGCACACCGGAGAGGGCACCGCCGTAGCGACCGATCGGCGTTCGCAGGCCATCGCAAATGAATGCAGGGAGCATGTGGAGTTCCGTGAAAAGATCAGAAAGGTAAGGGTCGACCCAGGCCCTGGGTGTAGAAGCGGTCCCAGAAGGCGAGCGCCGGGCGGAAGGGAACGGCCACCGGGGTGACAGCGTCTCCCAGCTCCATCGCCTGGCTGCTGTCGTCCACAAAACGTGGCCAAACCGGTAGGCCAGTACCGTTGGGGTTGCCATGGCGCGCGAAGTTGACGAGGTAGCTGGACGCCGTGGCGGCGAGCCGACGGTCCACATCGGTGTACGGACGAGCTGGCGCACTCACATCGAGGTTGTTGTAGAGGTACACCTGCTCGAGCGAGTGGTAGGCACCGAACTTGTCGGGCGAGCTCTGACCCGCGAAGTTCTGGTCCGGGTAGTAGGGCGGGCGGCGGGTGAAGAAGTAGAGGTAGGTAGCTGACCGCTTTTGCGATGCGTGGGCGCGTGCCACTGTCCAGGGCTGCCAGGCGAACAGGTTGTCGCGCATGGGGGCATAGGCCATGGCGAGTACGTCGGCATCCGAGGCCACCGGATAGACCGACCGGAAGTCGGCGGCCAGGCTACCAAAGCGCGCATCGACTAAGGTGTTATAGCCTGCCAGCGTGGTGGCAAACGGTGGGTATGGCGTGCCCTCGTCGGCGTTCCATCCCAGCAGCAGTGGAACGTCGTGGGTCTGGCCAGCAGCATAGAGCTGGTCCAACTGACCAGGCAGCACGGTGCCGTCCACAATGGGGCCGATGATCGAGCCGGCACCGGCCATCACCGTCTGCGCCGGCAGTGCGCGCAGCGCATCTAGGTCGGCGGCGCCCAGGTTGACAGCAAAGCTCTGGCCTGCGGCCTCGGCCTGCGCCAGCGTAGTGTTGGGCGTGCCCGCAGGCAGTGCGGCCAGGCTGCCAATCACCAGCTTTTGGAACAGCCCTTTTGCCGGGGGGGAGGCCAGTAGCACGCTGGCCAGACCTGAGCCTGCCGACTCGCTGTAGAGGGTGACATTGGCGGGGTCTCCCCCAAGTTGAGCGATGTTGTCCTGCACCCATTTCAGTGCGGCAATTGCGTCTTTCAGTGCGTAGTTACCTGATGTTGCGTCGGCCGATTCGGCACTCAGCGCCGGGTGTGCAAGGAAGCCCAAGGGGCCCAGGCGGTAGTTCAGCGTGACCACCACTGCCCCCTTGCTGGCTAGGCCGCGGCCGTTGTAGTTGGGTTGTGAGCCAGCCCCCAGTTGATACGCGCCACCATGCAGCAGCACCATGACCGGGCGCCGCTCACTGCTGCGGCCTGCAGGTGCTCCGGTCCAGACGTTGAGGTACAGACAGTCCTCGCTCTGTGCTTCGGCCTGCTGAAACAAAATGGAGCCCGGCCGACCTGCCGGCCGATCGCTCATGACGCAGGCGTTGGAGAAATTGTCGCCACTGCGCACCCCGCTCCAAGGGACGACGGGTTGAGGCGCTCTCCAGCGCAAAGAGCCCACTGGCGGTGCCGCAAAGGGCAGGCCGCGGAACACCCTCAGCTCGGCGGTGGAGTCAGCGGCGGCGCGTACCGTGCCGCCGCTGATGGACACTAGGTCCTGCAATGCGTTGTAGGGCTCGCTACCGCCACAGGCGGTGAGCAGCGTTGAAAATGATATGGCCAGGGTCGCGGCGCGAAACAGCTTTTTCATGGAAGTGAGGTACCTCTCTTCGTGGTCACAGACCCAGCACGCGCTCAGCGTTGCCATGCATGATCTTCTCCATGATTTCCGGCTTGTAGCCCAGTTCGTCCCATTCGCGCAGGATGCGTTCGTAGGGCAGGCTGGGATAGTCGCTGCCGAACATGATCTTGTCCTGCAGTCGGCCGCGGATGTCGACCTTGAGGTTGCCTGGGAAGTGCTTGGGTGCCCAGCCTGACATCTCCCAGTACACGTTGCCCTTATGCAGCGCGACGGCGGTGGTTTCGTCGACCCAGGGCCAACCGGGGTGGGCCATGATGATCTTCAGCTGAGGGAAGTCGGCTGCGAGCTGATCGATATGCTTGGGGTGGGCATGCCGCACCAGTGCTCCGTTGCCACCGGGCATGCCGGCACCCATGCCTGTGGTGCCTACGTCGATCATCACCGCAGCACCCATGCCATTGATCTCTTCGAACAGTGGGTAGTAGCGCCGGTCGCTCACTGCGAAGTGCTGCATGATCGGGTGAAAGTGGAAGCCGATGAAGCCCAGTTCTTTGATGGCTTTGCGGGCTTGGATCATCGCGATCTCGCCCTTGGCCGGTTCTACCGCGCCCCAGCACTGGATGACGCGCTGAGGGTGGCGCTTCCACATGTCATGTACGTACTCGTTGGTGCAGGGTGGGGCAGCGATGGTGGTCTCCAGGTCTAGCGCGACGAGGCAGGCCTCGACGCCTGCGCCGGTGAACTCAGCGATTACGTCGTCTTCGCTCTTACCAACCCAGTCGCGCTTCCAATAGCGGGCGAGTTCGGCCGGGTAGGGACCTTGGGATTTGATCCAGGTGGGGGTGCCGGGGTAGCAGTGCAGGTCAATGATGCGCATTGTGTGTTTCCTCTCTAATGGGTTCAGTGGGCGGATGTGGCTTGTTCTTCTTGCAGCTTGCGTGCAATCAGTTCACCCAAGGCTTTCTTTGACACCTTGCCAAATGTGGACACAGGGAAATCAGATAGCACTTCCAGTCGCTCGGGCAGCTTGAACTTGGCGATTTCCTTTGTGAGCAGGAAACCCACCAGTTCCTTGAGGTGTAGCTTTTGGCCGGGCTTGAGGATCACGAAAGCGCACATCTTTTCGCCCATGGCTTGGTCCGGC
Source organism: Acidovorax sp. DW039 (assembly GCF_037101375.1). NCBI lineage: Bacteria > Pseudomonadati > Pseudomonadota > Betaproteobacteria > Burkholderiales > Comamonadaceae > Acidovorax > Acidovorax sp. DW039. The sequence continues at coordinate 116,443 of NZ_AP029020.1, forward strand.
ATGGGAACGCAGGCCACGTTTTGCACGGCGGGGTGCATGAGGATCAGGTTCTCGACCTCTTCGGCGCTGATCTTCTCGCCACCGCGGTTGATCAGGTCCTTCTTACGGCCCTCGACGATGTAGTTGCCGCTGGGGTGCTTACGCATCAGGTCGCCGGAGCGGTAGAAGCCCTCGGGCGTGAACTGGCGCGCGTTGTATTCGGGCACGCCGTAGTAGCCGCGCAGCGTGTAGGGGCCGCGCACGGTGAACTCGCCGACCTCACCGTCGGGCACCTCGCGCCCTTCGTCGTCGAGCAAAAGCACCTCGTCGTCCGGGCAGACCGGGCGGCCGCAGGTCTCCAGTTTCACTTCTTCAGGGTCGCTGGCGCGCACGAACATCAGTGTGCCTTCGGACATCCCGAAGTTCTCCTGTACGAATACGCCAGGGATCAGCGCGCGCGTCTTCGCGCGCACCTCGGGCTGCATGCGTTGGCCGCCGCTCTGGATCAGCTTCAGGCTGGACAGGTTGAAGTTCTCCACCGCCGGGTCGTTGATCAGTCGGATCAGCAGCGCTGGCACCACCTTCAGGTGCGTGACCTTGTGCTTCTCGATCAGTGCGAACATCTCCGCTGGCCGGGTATTGCCGTGCAGAACCACCTTGGCGCCCTTGAACAGGAATCCCTGGATGCCCGGGCAGGCCAGTGGCAGATTGTGGGCGATCGGCAGCACCAGCAGCAGCACCGAGTCGGGCGTGATCTCGCACACCTCGGCCGCCGCCTTGGAGTTGTAGGCGTAGTCGTTGTTGGTGCGCGGGATCAGCTTGGGGATACCGGTGGTGCCACCCGAGAGCTGGAAAATGCAGGGGTCTGTTGGGGAGATCTGGATGTCGGCCAGGCGTGAGGTCGGAAGTGTGGCGGGCTTGCGGATCAGTTCGCGCAGCGAGACTTCGCCAGCGCCGGCTTCGCCCAGCACGATGCGGAACTTCAGCGACGGGTTCTCGTTCTGCACACGCTGAATCACGGGCGCGAAGGCGAACTCGCCCACCGTCTCGGGGTAGACGCAGGTGGTGGCTCCCGAGAGATGCACGAACTGGCTGATCTCGGCGTAGCGGTGTGTTACCAAGGCTGCGATGGGAATGCAGCCGATCTTCTGTAGTGCGAAGTACAGCACCACGAACTCGTGCACATTGGGCAGCGTGGGCACCACGCGGTCCAACGGTTGCAGGCCGAGCTCGAGCAGGTTGAGCGCGAGGTTAGAGCTGATGCGGTCCAGCTCGGCGTAGGTATAGACGGTGTCGCCGTCGATAAGCGCGACGCGCTCGGCGTAACGCAGGAAAACGTCGGCGAATTCCTGCGCCAGCGAGCGGTCCTGCCAGTAGCCTTTGGCGCGGTAGCGCGCGCCGAATTCAGGGGGAAAGGGAACGAAGCCTTCGAGCATGGAGATCTCCTCGGTGTGTCAGGTGGAACTCGTGAAGCCGCCGTCGATGACGACCACTTCGCCGGTGACAAAGCGCATGCCGGTGATTAAGTTCAGCATCACTTCGGCCACGTCGTCGGCGGTCACGCAGCGCTTGAGCGGTGTGGCCTTGGCGCGCGCACCCATGAGGGCGTCGTACTTGTCGCCCAGCATGCGCTCCATCCAGTCGCCTTCCATCCAGCCCGGTGCGACGGCGTTCACACGGATGTCCGGCCCTAGGTTCCAGGCCATCATCTTGGTCAGGCTCACCACGGCGGCTTTGCTGGCGGCGTACGGTGGCGGTTGCGGGCCGGGGCGCAGGCCTACGATGCTGGCGGTGTTGACGATGCAGGGCTCGCCGCCGACTTCCTTGCTCTTGCGCAGCAGTTCCACTGCCGCGCGCGTCACCTGGAAGTTGCCGCGCACATTGACCGCGAAGGTGCGGTCCCAAGCATCCATGTCCAGGCTGTCCAGGTCCTTGACTTTCCAGTTGGCAGTGGTGCCGGCGTTGTTGATTAGGGTGTCGAGATGGCCGAAGGTCTCGCCCACCTTGGCGAGCATCTGGCGCACGGCCGCGTCGTCGCTCACATCGCACTGCATCAGCATGGTCTGTGCGCCCAGGGCCTGCGCTTCTTCGGACACCGCCTGGGCGGCCTTGGCGCTGGAAGCGTAGTTGATGGCGACGTCGAAGCCGGCGCGTGCTAGGGCCAGCACTGCACTGCGACCAATTCCTGTCCCGCCACCAGTGACGAGGGCTTTCTTGCGTTGTGTCATGAGGAGTCTCCAGTAAAAAAAGGGTGTGCAGGGTCCTAACCCCGGCCATCCGGGGTTTTGGAGCTGCGAGAAGAAGGGGGGCCTACTGGGCTAGGATGCCGAGGTCCGCTACGAGGCGCTTCATCGCTTTGTGCTGCTCGTCGAAGAAGGAGCGAGCCGTGGCCACGCTGTCTTGCCGCGGGTAAACTCCCATCTCGGCTAAGCGTGCTGCCACTTCCGGCGAGGCAGTGATGCGGTTCACGTCGCTGTTGATGCGTTCGATAACTGCTTGCGGCGTGCCGGTTGGAACAATGATCTGGAACCAGCCGATGGCCTCGTAGCCTGGATAGGTCTCAGATACAGCCGGCACATCGATGCCCGGCAGGCGCTTGGCCGAGGTTACGCCGATGGCGCGCAACCGGCCTGACTTAACGTGCTGCAGTAACCCGGGCACGCCGTCAATGGTGAGCATTGCATCACCCGCCAGAACAGCCGACACGGCCTCGGGTGGGGCACGGAAGGGTACGGTGAAGAGGCCCATGCCGCCGGCTTTGCTCACCATCTCTCCGGCCAGGTGTGGCAGTGAGTTTAGTTGTGGTGCGGCAAAGTTCACCTTGCCGGGGTTGGCCTTCGCATACCTTGCCAGGTCAGCTACCGACTGTATGCCGCTGTTTGCCGGCACCGCCAGCATCAAGGGGCTAATGCCGACTGTGGCAACTGCGCTGAGTTCGGTTTCGGGGTTGAACTGTGGATTTTTGAACACCAGAGGGGTAATAGTGCCCATGGCGGCGGGAACGAATCCGATGGTGTAGCCGTCACGCGCCGACTTGGCCAGTGCTGACATGCCTGGGATTCCGCCCGCTCCAGGTCTGTTGTCTACCACTACACCCTGACCCCAAGCGGTGGCCAGCCGCTCACCGACTATGCGGGCAATGACGTCGGGGGCAGCGCCAGCCCCGACCGGTACGATCATGCGTACAGGCTTGTCGGGCCAGTTCTGTGCATGTGCGTTGAACAAGGAGCAAGCGGTAGTCAGGGTCAGCAGAGTGAATGCGGACTGCGTGAACCCGCGCCGAGTCATAAGGTGCATGTCTTGTCTCCGTCATGTTTGTTTTTAGTGCCCATAACGTATGGGATGAAACAGACTCTAGACGGAGGGCAGCATTCCAATAAGATGGTGCAATATCCAAAGCGATGTTTTTTTTACATCCCCGGATTAACCCTTGTTCCATGAAACTCGAACAACTTCGGCATCTGATTGCTATCGTTGAACACGGCAGCCTACGCGCAGCCTCGCGTCGCCTCGAAGTAGCCCAACCGGCGCTAACGCGTAGCGTGCGTTCGCTAGAACGAGAACTGGGAGTGGACCTGTTTGCGCGCCAGACTTCGGGCATGGTTTTGACAGCTGAAGGCGTACGCTTTCACCGCCGAGCCTGTGCCATTGCTAACGAGGCGCGGCGTGCCGTTGAGGAGGTGCAACAACCCGGACCTGGGTACGAAGGCACGGTGTCGATTGCACTGTCCATCATGCCGCATCTAGGCATGTTGCCCGAGGCGCTGCCGGTGTTCCGCCGTAGCTATCCCAAAGTTAAACTGAATATCACCGAAAGCCTTCTCCCCGCCGTGGAAGGATCTCTGCGTGAGGGCGGCATCGACTTTTATCTAGGTGCAGCACCTCGTCTTAAGCCGGCGCCGGGTTTGACGTTGCTGCATCTATGCAATAACACTCGTGTAGTTGTCTGCCGCAAAGGCCATCCTCTTGCGGGAGCTCGTAGCCTCAAGGAGCTGTCTGGTGCGGAATGGGCGGTCACCTCCATCGATCACAACGTCGAAGAAGACCTAGAGCACCTGTTCGGCGCACATGGACTAAATGCACCGCGGGTCATGTTGCGAGCGCATTCGGCGTTGTCTGTCCAAGTGGCGCTAGCCCGGACTGATCTGCTGACCATGTTACCTAGGCAATGGGTGAGTTTTGCGATGACGCAAGATCTGCTTGACGTGGTGCCGGTGTGCGAAACGCTCCCTGCGCCAGCCATTGTGCTGGTTCGTCGTCCAGACCTTCCGCTGTCGCCGCCGTCGGAATTCTTCTGCGACGTGCTTCTACGCAGTTTGCCGCATGTCTGAATCATCGCTACGAATATGGACTGTATCTACCTTACCTTGCAATCCACTTGTAGCGATTGCAATGTTGGCATGTGTGATGCAGGCCCTGAAATGGCGCTCCTGATCTTCAGCAAGGCCGTGCCGCGAAACGGTAGTGGGGATGTTCATTTCCGATGCTTCACCCTCATTTGGCATATGTGGAGAGGTGATACTGCGGTAAAGCCGCCTCCTACTATGGCGTGTCATCATTCAAGGCTGTACAAATCCCTTGCGCTACGGCCTCTCAGACCTGCCAAACCATGGACGCAGCCAAGTGAATAGCTCACAGAAAGTTGCAGGCAGTCTTGTCCTAGGGATTCTTTGCACGAATCCCCCAAGCGATGTGATTGCTCGGAGGGCTGAAGCCGAGACAATAGTCGCATGAAGCAAAGCAGCCTGGGCCTTAGCAAAACAGGCGGGCGCACCCGCAAGCGCGAGTTCCTGGACGCCATTGAAATGGTGGTGCCCTGGACTGAGCTGGTCTCGCTCATAGAGCCGTACGCGCCCGAAGCCGGACGCCGGGGTCAGCAGCCCTTTGCAGTCCAGACCCTGCTGCGCATCCACTTTATGCAGCAATGGTTCAAGCTCAGCGATCCCGCCATGGAAGAAGCGCTGCACGACGTGCCAGCCTTTCGGGACCTTGCGGGCCTGACCCACTGGGACGAACAGATTCCCAGTGAATCGAGCATCCTGCGGTTTCGCCACCTGCTGGAGCGCCACAAGCTGGCCGATCAGATCCTGGCCACGGTCAATGCGCTGCTGCATGCCAAAGGGCTGCAGCTCAAAGCAGGCACGGTGGTGGATGCCACGCTGATTGCCGCACCCACTTCCACCAAGAACCAAAGCGGCGAGCGCGACCACGAGATGCACCAAAGCAAGAAGGGCAACCAGTGGTACTTCGGTATGAAAGCCCACATTGGCGTGGATGCGGACTCGGGCCTGGTGCACACGGTGCGAGGCACTAGCGGCAACGTGGGTGACGTGATCGAAGCCAACAGCCTATTGCACGGGCAGGAGACAGAAGCATTTGGAGATGCGGGCTACCAAGGCGTGCACAAACGGCCTGATGCCAAGCCAACCGTGCGCTGGCACGTAGCCATGCGTCCAGGATTGCGCCGGGAGTTGGACAAGGACAAGCCTCTTGAGGCGCTGATCGATCAACTGGAGTGCACCAAGGCTAGCATCCGGGCGAAGGTGGAGCACCCGTTTCGAGTGCTCAAGCAGCAGTTTGGGTACGTGAAGGTGCGCTACCGGGGACTCAAGAAGAACACGGCGCAGATCGTTACGCTGTTTGCGCTGTCAAACCTGTGGATGGCATGGCACAAGTTGATGGCTTGTATGGGGCAGGTGCGTCTGCAAGGGGCGTAATGCCCCAGCGAAGCCGGGCAATTGCCCTCGCGCAGCGCCTGCTGGGCGTGCCCCATTACCCAAAGCTGGTGCTGTTTGAGTTCGGGCGTCGCTACGGCACAGTCAGAACCGATTCGTGAAGAGCTTCCCTAGCGAGTGGCAATGCACCGGTATTGTTTCAGGCGTGCATAGATGTTTTCTATCAGATGCCGCACCTTATATAGATCGTGGTCATATTCGCGTTGCTGCTTGTTCGTTCTTGAAGATCACAAAAACGGACTGGCAGGTCACTCCATGGGATGTCTACACGGTAGCGGTTCAGCACGGCGTTAACGAACAGTCGGTAGCGCAAGGCATGCCCCGCATGACGAGGCAGAAGGTACCTGATGAGTTTCCATTAGGTATCAAGCAGGGCGTATCTTTTACTCACGGCCTCTACATGGGCTGGAGACAGGATCTTTCAACTATGCGGGGGCTTTGATTGATGACACTCTCTTGGAGAAGGTGCAGGAGAGACAGCTGCGCCCGGAAACACGCTGTGCTCCACATCCAGCCAGGGCGGGTTCTCTGCATACATGGCGGCTACCATTTCCTTGATGGCCGGGATGTACCAGGCCGTGTCGTGGAGCCTGTGACTCATGATGATGGGCGAGGTGATGCGCGGATCATCAATCAGCCGGTAATGCAGGTCACTGCGCAGGCGGGCAGACGCCGGTATCAGGCACAGACCTGACTCCGCAGCCACCAGGCCCAGGGCGGTCTGGATCTCACGCACTTCATGCACCCGGGCAGGCCGTACGCCATGGTCGTTCAGCAGGCTCAGAACATGGTCTGCAAAGCTGGGGCGCGGCTCCTTGGGGTACACGATGAGGGTCTGCCCGCTGATGGCGTCCAATGCCACGCGGTTGGTCTCTGCAGCCAGCGCAAACGCGGGCGGTATGGCCAGCACCAGCCGCTCCTCACGCAAGATGGTCCGCGCCACGGTGGAATCGTTGCCCCGCACGCGCCCGAACCCCACGTCGATGCGACCCGACTTGAGCGCAGCAAACTGCTGCTGCGACGTCAGCTCCACCAGCTGAATGCCCACATCGGGGTAGCTCTGGCGCAGCTTGCGCACCAGCATGGGCAGCCCCCCGTACAGCGTTGAAGCAACAAACCCGATGGACAGGGTCTGTTGCTGGTTGAGCCCGATCTGACGCGTTGTGGCTTTGAGCTGATCCACACGGTTGAGGATTTGCAGGGCCTGCTCATAGAACATGCGACCCGCTTCTGTCAGACGCAAAGGCCGACTGTTGCGAAGAATGAGCTGTACCCCAAGCTCTTCCTCCAGCAACTGAATCTGTCGGCTCAGCGGAGGTTGGGCGATGTGCAACAGCTCGGACGCCCGCGTGAAATTGCGGGCGTTGGCGACGGCGACAAAGTACTTGAGCTGGCGGATATCCATCAGGGTAAACCATAGGTTTGCGAATGACACATTCGCAAACTGTTGATTTGTATAGCAATGCACGAACACTATACCTTGAAAGTATGGTGCAAGACCTATTTGGTGTTGGATGTCCGAAGGGGTTCAGGCGTTCAATCCGGTCCATGCAATACACACAACGTCCTCATTCCACCGCAGATGCCGCGGTCATCGAGCGGGTGGAGACCCTGCTGCTGGATTTGCCCACCATCCGTCCGCATCAGCTGTCGATGGCCACGATGAACGGACAAACCCTGATGCTGGTACGCATCTACTGCGCAGATGGCACCGTGGGAGTGGGCGAAGGCACCACCATCGGAGGTCTGGCCTACGGAGCGGAATCGCCTGAAGGCATGAAGCTGGCGGTCGACACCTACTTTGCCCCGCTGCTTATCGGCGCTGACGCCAACCATGTGCCTGCCATCATGGCGCGGCTGAACAAGGCGATCAAGGACAACCGGTTTGCCAAGTGCGCCATCGAGACCGCATTGTTCGATGCACTCGGCCATCGCACGGGCCTGCCCGTTTCGCAGTTGCTGGGCGGCCGGGTGCGCGACAGTCTGCCCATCGCCTGGACGCTGGCCTCTGGCGACACGGCCAAGGACATTGACGAAGCCGAGCGCATGCTGACACAGCGCAGGCACAACATTTTCAAGCTCAAGATTGGCCGCCGCGCCGTCGCCGACGATGTGGCTCACGTAGCCGCCATCAAGAAGGCACTGGGAGACCGCGCCTCAGTGCGCGTAGATGTGAACATGGCCTGGAGTGAACTGGAGGCACAGCAGGGGCTGGCAGCGCTGGTGGATGCAGGCTGTGATCTGGTCGAACAGCCCGTAGCCTCGGTGGACGCCTTGGCACGCCTCAAAGGTCGTCATGCCATCGCCGTGATGGCGGATGAATCGCTCACCGGACCGGCCTCAGCCTTCGCCCTCGCTCGCGTGGCCGGCGCTGATGTATTCGCCATCAAGATTGAACAGTCTGGCGGTCTGCTGGAAGCACTGCAAGTGGCTGCCATTGCCGATGCGGCGGGCATCGAGCTCTACGGCGGCACCATGCTGGAGGGTGCCGTAGGCACCATGGCATCGGCCCACGTGTTTGCCACGTTCCGCACCCTGCAGTGGGGTACGGAGCTTTTCGGCCCCTTGCTGCTGACGGAGGAAATCCTCACCGAACCCCTGCAGTACAGGGACTTTCAGCTCCCTGTACCCACCACCCCCGGCCTGGGTATTGCGCTGGATGAAGACCGCGTGCAGCACTTCCGTCGGGATCGCCCCCGCACCAGCGTTACCACGTCAGGCCCGCAGGCCGCCGCAGCGCACTGACCCAGATGCGATCTACGCATTCACTGTTTCGCCGCCCCCACCATTGCCCCACAACAATCCAAGGAGATAACCATGGCCACCCATATTTTCAACACCCCCGAAGTCCAGGACTTTCTGCGTCTGGCCAGCGGCCTGAACCAGGCTGGCGGCAATGCACGCACCAAGCAGATCGTGCACCGCCTGCTGTCAGATCTGTTCAAGGCCATCGATGACCTGGACATCACGTCGGATGAATACTGGGCAGGCATTGCTTACCTCAACACCCTGGGTGCCCGTGGCGAAGCTGGACTGCTGTCGCCCGGCCTGGGCCTAGACCGCTTTCTGGACATGCGCATGGATGCCAAGGACAAGGAGCTGGGCATTGAAAACGGCACGCCCCGCACCATCGAAGGCCCTCTGTATGTAGCGGGTGCTCCAGAGGCGAAAGGCTTTGTCCGCCTGGACGACGGCAGCGACCAGGCCGGCCATACGCTGATCATGCACGGCACCGTATACGGTGCTGATGGCAAGCCCCTGCCCAACGCCAAGGTGGAGGTGTGGCACGCCAACACCAAGGGCTTCTATTCGCACTATGACCCCACTGGTGAGCAGAAGGCCTTCAACATGCGCCGCACCATCGTGACCGATGCTCAAGGTCGCTACAAATTCCAGAGCATCGTACCCAAGGGCTACGGCTGCCCACCCGACGGCCCCACACAAGCGCTCCTGAACCAACTGGGCCGCCACGGCAACCGCCCGGCCCACATTCACTTCTTCGTGACGGCTGACGGCCATCGTAAGCTCACCACGCAGATCAACATCGATGGGGATCCTCTGGTGAATGATGACTTTGCCTACGCCACCCGCGAAGGCCTGGTGCCACCTCTGGTCGAGCGCACAGATGCTGCCAGCATCAAGGCGCAGGGCGTTGACGGTCCGTTCGCAGAAATCGTTTTCGACTTCACGCTGAGCGCACTGGTTGACGGTGTGGACAACCAGATCGTTGAGCGCCCCCGCCTGGCGGCCTGATCCCCACGGCCGGGTGCTTGGCCACTCGGCTGCCCCCTCCCTATTGCTTTCGCCCCTGACTGCTGCGCTACGCGCAGCAGGGGGACAGCTGCACCTTGAGGAATCCACCATGAACACCACCGCTGCCATCGCCGAGCGCTCTGATGTTGAAGCCCTGATCGAAGGGGCTTTGCAGGACGACAAGGCAAACGGCGTCTTCCGTTGCCGCCGGGACATCTTTACCGACCCAGCACTCTTCGAGCTGGAGATGAAGCACATCTTCGAAGGCAACTGGGTCTATCTGGCGCATGAGAGCCAGATCCCCGAGATCAACGATTACTTCACCACCTACATTGGCCGCCAGCCCATCGTCATCACGCGTGGCAAGGACGGGCAGCTCAACGCGGTGATCAATGCCTGCGCCCACCGTGGCGCCATGCTGTGCCGCAAAAAGCACGGCAACAAGGGCAGCTTCACCTGCCCCTTCCACGGCTGGACCTTCAACAACACCGGCAAGCTGCTCAAGGTCAAGGACGAAAAAACCACCGAGTACCCCGTGCAGTTCAACAAGGAAGGCTCGCACGACCTCAAGAAGGTGGCGCGCTTTGAAAGCTACAAGGGCTTCCTGTTCGGCAGCCTGAGCGCCGATGTGCAGCCCCTGCAGGATTACCTGGGCGAGACGAAGGTCATCATCGACCAGATCGTGGACCAGGCGCCCGAAGGGCTGGAAGTGTTGCGCGGCAACTCTTCGTACATCTACGACGGCAACTGGAAGCTGCAGATGGAAAACGGTTGCGACGGTTACCACGTGAGCTCGGTGCACTGGAACTATGCCGCCACCATGGGTCGCCGCAAGGAAGGTGGAACCAAGGCTGTGGATGCCAACGGCTGGAGCAAGAGCGTGGGCGGTGTGTACGGCTTTGAAAACGGTCACATCCTGCTTTGGACCAACACCATGAACCCCGAGGTGCGCCCGGTCTACAACCGCCGCGACGAGCTCAAGGAGCGCCTGGGTGAAACCAAGGCCGAGTTCATCGTCAAGCAGACACGCAACCTGTGCCTGTACCCCAATGTGTACCTGATGGACCAGTTTTCCACACAGATCCGCGTGACGCGCCCCATCAGCGTGGACAAGACCGAAATCACCATCTACTGCTTTGGCGTGAAGGGTGAGAGCGCAGAAGACCGCGCCACCCGCATTCGCCAGTACGAGGACTTCTTCAACGTCTCAGGCATGGGCACAGCCGATGACCTCGAAGAGTTTCGCTCCTGTCAGAACGGCTATGCCGCAAAGGCCGCGCCTTGGAACGACCTGAGCCGTGGAGCGCCGCTGTGGATCAAGGGCCCCGACGAGAACGCCCGCAAGATGGGGCTGAACCCGCTGCTCAGTGGGGAACGCAGCGAAGACGAGGGACTGTTTGTGTGCCAGCACGAGTACTGGGCGCAGGAGATGCGCAAGGCCGTGACCCAGGAGCGCCAAGGAGATGCCGCATGACCGCCGACTACAACGCCCTCTGCGCCTTTCTGTACCGCGAAGCGCGCCTGCTGGACGACCGCGCGTGGGACGAATGGCTGGACCTGTACAGCGAGTCAGTGGAGTACTGGATGCCTGCTTGGGACGACGACGACCGCCTGACGGAAGACCCTCACAGCCAGATATCGCTCATTTACTACCCTAACCGCAATGGGCTGGAAGACCGGGTGTTCCGTATCAAGACTGAACGTTCCGGGGCCTCGACACCCGAGCCGCGCACCACCCATTCGGTGCTGAATGTGGAAGTGCTGCAGGACCGTGGCGACGCCGTGGATGTTCGCTACAACTTCCACACCCTGAGCCACCGCTACAAGGCCACCGATGCCTTCTTCGGCACCATGTTCGTGACACTGCAGCGGCACGCAGGCGACTTCCGAATCACGCGCAAGAAGATCGTGTTGAAGAACGACTACATCCGTCAGGTCATTGACGTGTACCACGTCTGAGCGGGCAGGAGACCACGATGAGCAGCAGCTACAACATCGCCCTGAATTTCGAGGACGGGGTCACCCGTTTCATCACCTGTGGTGCGCAAGAGAAGGTGCTGGACGCCGCCTTCCGCCAGCGCATCAACCTGCCCATGGATTGCTCGGACGGGGTGTGCGGCACCTGCAAGTGCCGTGCCGAAAGCGGAACCTACGACATGGGCGACGACTACATCGAGGAGGCCTTGACTGCCGACGAGGCAGCACAAGGCCTGGTGCTCACCTGCCAGATGATCCCGCGCTCGGACTGCGTGGTGGCTGTGCCGGTGCCATCCACCGCGTGCAAGACTGGGACTGCCAAATTCAACGGCTCCGTGGCCGCCGTGACCGGCATGAACGATGCGGCTTATGAGCTGGTGCTGGAGGGGCTCGCCGGGGCGCCTGCGTTCTTGCCAGGCCAGTACGCCAATATCGGCGTGCCTGGCAGCGGCCAGCACCGCTCGTATTCGTTCAGCTCGGCAAGCGGCGCAGACCGCATGACCTTTCTCATCAAGCATGTGCCCGGTGGGCTCATGAGCAGCTGGCTGTCCAGTGCTGATGTGGGTACTCCGCTGGAAATGACAGGCCCCCTTGGCAGCTTCTACCTGCGCCCTGTCACGCGCCCCCTGCTGTTGCTGGCGGGCGGCACGGGTCTGGCCCCCTTTCTGTCCATGCTGGAAACGCTGGCTCAGCAGGGCTGCGCGCAGCCCCTGCATCTGATCTACGGCGTGACCCGTGACCAGGATCTGGTGCTCGTGGATCGGCTGGAAGACTACGCTCGCCGCATCCCGGGTTTTACGTTCACCACCTGTGTGGCCGACCCAGCCTCCAGTCATCCGCAACGCGGGTATGTGACCGAGCACATGCCTTCCAAAGTTCTGCACGCGGGCAATGTGGATGTGTACTTGTGCGGGCCCCCACCCATGGTGGATGCCGTGCAGCGCCACTTCAAGGCTGCAGGCATTGCTCCTGCCAGCTTCCACTACGAAAAGTTCACCCCCAATGCCGTGGCTGCAGAGCCTGTGCCCGCTTGACCAAGGAGCCCCACATGCCACAACGATTTGAAGGCCAGGTGATGCTGATCACCGGTGCTGCGCAAGGGATTGGCCAGCGCGTGGCTGAACGCGCCGCCGAAGAGGGCGCGATACTGGCCCTGGTGGACCGATCCCCCTTGGTACACGAGCTACGTGAGCGGCTGTCCGCCCTCACCAAAGTGATTGCCGTGGAAACGGACCTTGAGACCTTCGAGGGTGCGCAGCGGGCAGCGCAGGAAACCTATCTCGCATTTCGACGCATCGACGTGCTGGTGAACAACGTGGGAGGCACCATCTGGACCAAACCCTTTGAGCACTATGAGCCCCACGAAGTCGAGGCCGAGGTGCGCCGCTCGCTTTTCCCCACCCTGTGGGGCTGCCGGGCAGTGCTGCCTTACATGCTCAAAAAGAAAAAGGGCGCCATCGTCAACGTGTCGTCCATCGCCACGCGCAGCGTGAATCGTGTTCCCTATGGCGCCGCCAAGGGTGGAGTCAACGCACTCACCGCCTGCCTTGCGTTTGAGAACGGCGAACGGGGCATCCGCATCAACGCCGTGGCCCCTGGAGGTACCGAAGCGCCCCCCCGCCGCATTCCGCGCAACAGCGCCAAGCCCAGCAAGAAAGATCAGGCCTGGTACCAGCAGATCGTCGACCAGACGGTGGGCAGCACGCTGATGAAGCGCTACGGCACGCTGGATGAGCAGGCCAGCGCCATCCTGTTCCTGGCTTCCGACGAGGCCTCCTACATCACCGGCTCGGTACTTCCGGTGGGCGGCGGCGACCAGGGCTGACCCACCCGCAGCACGCACCCGCCAGAGGTGCGGCTGCTCCATCCTTTCAGGAGACATTCATGACAACGGTAGAAATCAACCCGATCATCGACAACGCACGCTTTACGCGCTTTCACTGGATGGTGGTGGCGCTATGCGCCCTGCTGCTGATCTTCGATGGGTATGACTTGTTCATCTACGGCGTAGTGCTTCCAGCACTCATGACCGAGTGGAGTTTGACTCCAGTGCAGGCGGGCGCTTTGGGCAGCTACGCGCTGTTTGGCATGATGTTTGGCGCCTTCATTTTTGGCCCCATGGCGGACCGCATTGGACGCAAAAAAGGCATTGCCATCTGCTTCGTGATGTTCAGCCTGGCTACCTTTCTCAACGGTTTCGCCACATCGCCTACGGAATTCGGCTTCTTCAGGTTCATCGCTGGCCTGGGTTGCGGGGGCCTGATGCCCAACGCGGTGGCACTGATGAATGAATATGCTCCCAAACGCGCACGGGGGACGCTGGTAGCGCTCATGTTCAGCGGCTATTCGCTGGGTGGCGTTTTGTCGGCAGGTCTGGGCATCTATGTACTGCCGCGCTTTGGCTGGCAGGCGATGTTCTGGGCCGCTGCGGTGCCTTTGCTGCTGTTGCCTGTCATTCTGTGGAAGCTGCCTGAATCAGTGGGCTTTCTGATCCGGCAGGGGCGACAGAGCCAAGCCCGTACCCTGCTGGGGTGCGTCAACCCCGAGGCCCCCATCGCCGTCAACGCGAGGCTGATCGCATCGGACGCCAAGGGCGCAGGTGTGCCAATGCTTGATCTGGTGAAAGAGGGCCGCGCTGCAGGCACATGCATGATCTGGATCGCATTCTTCTGTTGCCTGCTGATGGTGTATGCACTGGGTTCGTGGCTGCCCAAGCTCATGGCCAATGCGGGCTACAGCCTGGGCTCCAGCCTGTCCTTTTTGCTGGCGCTCAACTTCGGAGGTATGGCCGGTGCGATTGCCGGAGGCTGGCTGGGGGACCGCTTCAGCCTGCCCAAGGTGGTGCTGTCGTTTTTTGCGGTAGGTACCGTGGCGATTGCCCTGCTTGGCTACAACAGCCCCATGCCAGTGCTCTATTTGCTCATCACCGTGGCGGGTGCAACCACGATTGGAACCCAGATCCTGTTGTACGCCAACACGGCGCAGTTCTACCCATTGGCTATGCGCTCCACCGGTCTGGGTTGGGCTTCAGGCGTAGGCCGTACCGGAGCCATCGTGGGGCCGTTGCTGGGCGGTTCGCTGATGGCTGCTGCACTTCCTTTGCAGCTGAATTTTCTGGCCTTCGCAGTGCCAGGCCTGGTGGCAGCACTGGCGATGGGTATCTTCATCTGGCGTTATCGCGACTCTGCTGGTACCCCCGTCGCGTCCGATTCCGCTTCCACTGCCAAGCCTCCACTGCAGGTAAGCCCGGTGGTTTCCCGCTGAGGGACTCGCACAGATACCCACGCTCTACACGGACTTGATATGACCGCCAAGACCTCCTCCCTTGCCACTGACCGCGGTATGTTCCGCATTGCCATCGAGGGACCAGAACACGCTCCCGCACTGATGTTGAGCAATTCGCTGGGGACCACGCTCGAAATGTGGGAGCCCCAGGTGGCTGCGCTGACGCAACACTGGCGCGTGGTGCGATACGACACCAGAGGACACGGAGACAGTCTGGTCACCCCCGGTCCCTACAGCTTCGATGTGCTGGGTATGGACGCTCTGGCCGTGCTGGATACCTTGGGCATTCAAAAGGCAGCGTTTTGCGGAATCTCCATGGGGGGCCATACCGGTCTGTGGCTGGGTATCCATGCGGGACATCGACTGCAAGCCTTGGTGGTGTGCAACAGCGCTGCGCGCATCGGATCCGCATCGGCCTGGGCGGAACGCGCCTCCATGGTACGGGCCAACGGTACCGACAGCATGCAGTCGCTGGCGGCATCAGCGCCTGCGCGGTGGTTTACTCCCGGCTTCACGCAAAGACAGCCGCTAGTTGTTCAGCGCGCACAAGCCTGGATTGCATCCACCCCCCCTGAGGGATACGCCGCTTGCTGTGACGCGCTGGGCCATTCAGACTTGCGCGACCAGCTCGCTCGCATCACGGCGCCGACCTTGCTGCTCGCCGGTTCAGCCGACCCTGTAACCACGGTGGCGGAGGCCCAAAGCATGCAAGCCTGCATCCCTGGAGCGCAACTGGCCGTAGTGCCGGCATCGCACCTCTCCAACCTGGAGGCGCCTCACGCTTTTACCGGCGCCTTGCTGGACTTTCTGGCAGCGGCAACTGCCTGACCGGTCCGGTCAGCGGACGCCAGCCTATCTATCGACCTCTTTATAAGGAAAGCCATGCTGTATCTGGTTCATATGATCGTCAACATTCCGTACACGATGCCCTCTGAGGAGGCGGCACGTATCAAAGCTGAAGAGAAAGCCTACGCACAGGAACTGCAGCGCAGCGGCAAATGGGTGCATCTGTGGCGCGTGGTGGGCGAATACGCCAACTACAGCGTTTTTGATGTGGCCAGCAATGACGAGCTGCACGACCTGCTCAGTCGCCTGCCGCTGTTCCCCTTCATGCAGATCACCGTGACGCCGCTCGCCAAGCATCCTTCGGCAATTGGCTGAGCTGCACGCGCACTGACAGTAGCCCCGGGGCTGCGTTCCCTACCCCCTGGAGTCTTGCCATGCCTGCCATCCGCGCACTGAACGCCATCACCACATTCGCCATTGCAGCGCTGGCTGCGAGCCTGCCCGCCATGGCGCAAACAGATCAGAACTGGCCTTCGCGCCCCATCAAGTGGGTGGTTCCGTTCCCACCTGGTGGGGCCATGGATGTCATTGCACGTACTCTGGGGGAAAGAGCATCCCGGGATTGGGGTCAGCCCGTGGTCATCGAAAACAAGCCGGGAGCGGGTGGCAATATCGGCGCGGATTACGCAGCCAAGCAACCCGCAGACGGCTATACGATCCTGATTACCTCCATTGGCATAGCCACCAACAAGGCGCTTTATCCTCGGCTGGGTTACGATCCGGTCAAGGACTTCGCACCAGTGAGTTTGTTGGCAGTGGTGCCTAACGTCCTGGTCGTCAACCCGGCGCGGATACCAGACCGCTCTGTCAAGGAACTTGTGGGGCGCGCACAGAAAGCCCCAGGCACATTGACTTACGCATCGGCGGGCAATGGAACGTCCATCCATCTGGCAGGAGAAATGTTCTCGGCTCTCTCCGGGGTACAAATTACACACATCCCTTACAAGGGCAGCGCGCCTGCCGTCACCGATATGCTGGGTGGTCAAGTAGATCTCATGTTCGACAGCATCACCTCCGCGCGGCCACATATCCAGTCCGGCAAACTGCGTCCCCTGGCAGTCACGACAACCAGACGCTCCGCCGCACTTCCCGATGTTCCGACCATGGCTGAAGCAGGCATTACAGGCTACGACGTGTCCCCATGGTTTGCTGTATTTGCGCGCGCCGGAACGCCAGCCCATGTGATTGCGCGCCTCAACAAAGGGTTGAACGAGGCCATGCAGCAACCGGAAACCTTGCGCAAGTTTGAAAGCATTGGCGCAGAGCCCATCGGATCAACGCCTCAGGAGCTATCCAGCCATCTGGGGAAAGAACTGGAACGCTGGGATGGGCTGATACGCCAACGCGGTGTGCGGGCTGACTAGGGCGTGTCATCAATCAGATCTGCTTGTGCGTTGGTGTTGCTACCCTTCAGGCCAGCCACACCATGGATGCCGCGAGATGGATGGCCCCAAGGAAGTTGCGGGCGGTCTTGTCGTATCGCGTGGCAATGGCCCGATACTGCTTCAGGCGTGCGAAGAAGTCCTCGATCAGATGCCGAGCCTTGTAGAGATCACGGTCATATTCGCGCGGCTGTTTATTGGTCACCCGGGAAGGAATGGCTACGGCCTTGCCCTTGGCCAGCAGCGGCTCAATGAGCCGGACCTGGGCATCGTAGGCCTTGTCGGCAATGACGGTCTGCGCCAGTGTGTCCTTTAGCAGGGCATCTGCTCCCTCCAGATCGTGGGCCTGCCCTGGCGTGACAAGAAAGCCTGTCGGGTTGCCCAGCGCATCGACCGTGGCATGAATCTTGGTGCTCAGGCCACCTCTGCTGCGCCCCAGGGCCTGTTTGTCTGGATCCCCCCTTTTGCGCCTGCGCTGTGCTGGTGGGCCCGAACGATGGTGGCATCGATCATGGCGTATTCGTTGTCCGCATCCTGCGCCAAGGCCTCGAACACACGTCTCCAAACTCCCCCACGGCTCCAGCGCGAGTGACGGGTGTGCACGACACGAAAGTCGCCGAAACGGGCAGGCAGATCCCGCCAAGGAATACCTGCACGGTAGCGGTACAGCATAGCATCCACGAACAGTCGATTGTCTTTTGCGGTGGCTCCGGGCTGCCCTGCCTGTCCCGGTAGCAGGTCTTTGATACGTTGCCACTGCCCATCACTGAGGGCATATCTTTTACTCATCGCACCTACTTGGCGCTGGGGCTGCAACTTTCAACTGCAGGGGGATTGATTGATGACACACCCTAAGAGCCATGCCTTTCAACGTCTTTGGCCCCTGCGTTCCCGTAAGCTCGCAGAGCCTATGGAAACAGGGAGACAGATCATCTGGCAGATTGTTGTTGAGAAGTATGAGCAGCAAGCACCGGCAGCAGTGATGACGCGCCTGGTGTTGGATCGAGCACTGCCAGCGCAGTGAATAGACGAGGTATTTGAGCAGCACCGGCAACGTCAATACCCGCGTGATCTGCTGTTCTCCAGCGTGGTGGAGTTGATGACGCTGGTCACGCTGGGGCTGAGGCCCTCGCTGCATGCGGCAGCGCGCAAGATGGCCGATCGCTTGCCGGTATCGCTGGCGGCGCTGTACGCCAAGGTCAAACGCACAGAGCCTGCTTTGCTGCGCGTATTGGTGCGGGGCAGCGCACAGCGCCTGGCGCCGGTTAGCGCGGGCCTGTGCTGCCAGCCAGCGACAAGCGCCTGGGGCCGCTGCGCTGCTTTCGCGGTGCGGCCTTGCCGGGCCACGCGCTGGTGGTCTATGACCCGGACAGCGCGCTGGTGTGCGACATCGTGGCGTGTGAGGATGCCTATCAAAGCGAGCGCATCGGTGCGGCACAACTCATCGAGAGTGCGCAGGCGGCTCAAGTCTGGATAGGAGACAGGCATTTCTGTACGCAGCCACTGCTGTGCGGGCTGCAGCAGCGCACAGCCGCCTGCATCGTGCGCGAACACACCAACCACCCCAGGCTGCGGGCCACCGGCTCCTGGGGGGAATACAGCGCCATCCCTACAGGCCGGGTACGCCAGCAGTCCATCGAACCGACAACAGAGGAAGGTGCGACAGCGCCAGGGTGGCGGCGCATCGAGATCGAGCTGGACGCCCCCACCGAGGCAGGTGACAGTACCATCGCCTTGTGGAGCAACCTGCCCGAGCACATTGATGCAGCCACCATCGCACAGTTGTACCGCAGGCGCTGGCGTATCGAAGGCATGCTCGGGAGGCTCGAATCGGTGCTGCACAGCGAAGTCAAGACGCTGGGCCACCCCAGGGCTGCGCTGCTGGGCTTTGCGGTGGCCGTGCTGGCCTACAACGTGCTGGCCTTGCTCAAGGAAGTGACACAGCGGGCGCACTGCGCAACGCACCCCGCACTGGATGTATCCACCTATCACCTGACAGTGGAGATTGCCAGCACCTACGAGGCCATGATGCTCACGCTGCCAGCCGAGCACCTGCCGCGTGCCGATGACGATCCTGGCAAAATGCTGCAGCGCTTGCTGCTGCTGGCCTGTCGGCTCAGCCCCAAACAGTTGGCCTCCAGCAAGCGTGCCCCCAGGTCCTCTGTGCCCAAAGGCTATGTGGACGCGCACGTCGCCAGATCACACGTCTCTACTGACCGCGTTCTCAAGGCTGTCGCTCAAAGACGTTGAAAGGCATGGCTCTTAGGTGTTGTGCGAAGTGCTGTTCGACCTTGCGCAGTGTTGGCTCATTCACGCCCCACTTGCCCACTCTCTAGAATAATTGCTTGCTCCGCTGCTAGCCAACTCTGCACCGCAAATGGTAGCGGCGTCATTTCGAATTGAATGCCGAGTCGGTTGTAGCTTTCAATGTTTGGAACCAGGCCTTTGCGTCCGACGGCCGCGCCTTTCATGTAACCAGCTGCGCAAAGGGTGCCGTCTTTGCGGAGAAACTCAAAGCGCATGAAGTTCCAGTTTTCATTAGCTGCTGCAAGCGAAAAGCGCAGGCGATAGAGTTGACCCGGCTGAAGGCTCTTGCGGTAGGTGATCACCGCCCCTCCGCTCATTGGACGCCAGCCTGCTTTCAGCATAACTTGGGCGAAACCGCTGCGGACAAAATACTCCACTAGCATCAAGTCGATAATGGTCAGGTAGCGGCCATTGTTCATGTGACCATTGATGTCTAGATCACCTGGCCAGACACGCAGGTTGCGCTCAATCAGTGCGCCCGGTTGAATAGTGGGTAAGCGCCAAGCGCGCAGTACTGCCCAGATTAAACGAAGCCATAGATTCATCAGTGATTCTTGAGGATAGTTGAAGACGAGGAATTTAGTTCATTTCCGAACGATCTACAGGAAAATGCCATCAGCACACTCATCCACATTTCCTGACGATGCCGCAATACGCAGTTGGCTTTCGGTGGTCCGTGCGTACCATCTTTGCAGTGAACTATTTGGCACTCGACTCGCTGAGGTGGGGGTCAAGACATCCGAGCATGAAATTCTTATCAATCTGCAGCGTCAGCCGGGCATTAATCAGCAGGCCCTGGCAGCACGCTGCTTCACAGCCAAAAGTCACGTGAGCGCGTTGCTCAACGATATGGCGGCAAAAGGTTGGATTGGTCGGCACGCCGACATGTCAGACGGAAGGGTTAAGCGTCTGACACTCACTGCTGCTGGCTCAGAGATGGCTGCGCGAACTGCGCACATCCAAGCCGAGGTGGTCACCTTGATGGCAAAGGATTTAGCGCACTCCGAGCTTTTGCTCATAGCACGGTCCATGACAAACGTTTGCGTGAGGCTTGAAGCTGCTCTTGGCGTTCCTAAGGAAAAACATTGACCATGCAATTGCGCCAGCTTGACCTAAATCTGCTCAAGGCGTTTGACGCACTGATGGATGAGCGTAATGTGACCCGAGCGGCGGAGCGGTTGGCGGTGACGCAACCGGCCGTCAGTGCGACCCTGAATCGCCTGCGCGAAGCCTTGGGCGATCCTCTGTTTGTGCGTACCCAGCGGGGGATCACGCCCACTGAACGGGCGCTGGCGCTTTCTGCTCCCATTAAGCGCATCCTGGCGGATATAGAGGCGGTACTGCAACCACAGGCTTTTGATCCAGGGACTGCCAAGTTCACCGTAACGGTGTCGGCTACCGACTATGCACTGCGGGCTGTGGTCATGCCCTTTATCGCGGAGCTTCGCCCGCTTGCTCCCAATGTACGTGTAGCCGTGATTCAAGCGCATGGACCAGAGTTGCTGGATCGCATGGAGCGCGGTGAGCTAGACCTGGCCCTGATCACGCCTCAGATGGCGCCACCCGATGTGCATGTCCGCCCGCTGTTTGATGAACGCTATGTTTGTGTGCTGCGTGAGGGCCACCCAGCGGCCGCGCAGGATGCCCTGACGCTCGACACCTTTTGCGAGTTGGACCACGGGATTGTCTCGCTGCAAGGGGGCGGCTTTTCTGGGCCAACCGATGATGCGCTGGCCCGGCTTGGACTGCAGCGGCAAGTCAAGGTGTCCGTACCCAGCTTTGGCATGCTGCTGGATCTGGTCCGCAGTACCAATCTGGCTGCGCTCGTCCCAGAGCGCTTACTGGTGGGTGTCACGGGGCTGACGGTCCGTGTCCCTCCCCTTGATGTTGCGGGCTTTACCAAGGTGTTGGCTTGGCATGCACGCACCCACGCCGACCTGCGTCAGCGCTGGGTGCGTGACCTCCTGATACGCACCTGTAGCCTGCCTACCCCTCAGTCCGGCATCTGAGGCTACGCCGACGCACTTTGTTGGGGGACATTCTCGTACAGCCTTGCAGCAGCGGTCATGTTGTCTTGCCCCATTCCGGCGTGGATAGCTAACTTGAAGACCTCACGAGCTGCTGCTGCCGTGGGTAGTCGATCAATACCTCCAGCGGCGTTGACTACATAGTCAAAGTCCTTCGCCATCAGTTCGATAGGGAACTGAGGACTGAACTCAGCGCGGAGCATGGAGCCAGATAAGTAATAGTCCACTGGTGCCCAGACAGGAGTTGCTGCTACTGCTTGCAATACGGCTTCTGGCTCCGCGCCCTGAGCACGCAGCATGCCTATCAGTTCTGCTAGTGCCGTAACATGTACCCCGAGTAAGGTATTTGTCACCAGCTTGGCGAGAGCCCCGTGGCCTACTGGGCCGACGTGACAGGCAGCTGCCCCCATGGTTTTGAGCAGAGGTTCAGCACGCGCAAACGTAGCTTCATCGCCTCCTACTAAGTAGACCAGCTGACCTGCCTCAGCGGCTGGTCTAGAACCCGATACAGGCGCATCCAAGAAAGGTACGCCTCCAGCGGCGCAGGCATTCGCCAATTGACGAACCGTTGGCAGAGATAGCGTTGAACTGTCAATGGCAATGGTCCCCGGTACCATGCTTAACAACGCCCCATGGTCCTTGTCACACCATGCGTAGAGGGATGCTTGATCATCTCGTACCATCGCAATGACAGCGTCCGCCCCATCGGCAGCTTCACGTGGTGTGAGAGCCTGTCGCGCTCCTAAAGCAACCAACGCCTCGGCCGCTGCTGGACTGCGGTTCCAAACCGTCACCGTGTATCCCGCTTGAAGCAAGCGTTGAGCCATACGGCTACCCATTGCTCCAAGACCAAGTAGGGTAACTCGCTGAATCATGATTGCTTCGCCTGCCGCGCAGCCTGAACCAGACCATTCAACCAGTCCTGATGACCATTGATCATCGGATTCGGTTGAGCCTTGGCGAGGTCCTGAGCAGGTTTTCCGCACTGTGTCTCCTGGGTCAAGATTCGCAGGCGTCCAGCGGAGAGTTCCTCGATCAGCCAAGCGTGGTGCACATCGAGTCGGTCATCTGTACCTTCCTCTCCAGCCCAGCCATGCCAAGCAACGCGGGCAGGCTGACCTTTGACCGGTGGAACATGCTCTACCACTTGTGCTTCTACGGGGAAGCCGAAGGTGGAGAAGTAGAAACGAACACCCTGTGTCAACTCCGGCCCCTTTCCGTCATAGAAACGAATGTCCGCAGAGTTGGCGTAGTAGGTCGGCCAGCGGCTGGGGATGTTCAGGAAGGGCCAAACTTCATCTACGGTGAGACCGGTGACGATCACCTCGTTGGAGCAGTAGTTGTCTGTGAAACCGGGTACATAGCCAGCAGGCCAGAGGATGTCGCTCATTTTCAGTGCCTTTGCAGTCAAAAAGTAGGTAATGGCAAATGCCAAGCCTCTATGTTGCAGATGGCAAAGAAATAAGTGAACTCATGATTTTTGATTGCCTGTATCAATCAAAATGATTTCATGTCGTGGGCCTCCGATGTTTCGAGCGTGTTGCAGAAGGTGAAGTACTGCAAAGCTACGCCCGATTCTTGGACATTGGTGTTGTTGCGATATATCGTAGATGTATCTCAACTATCTCTATTTCACGATGATTCTGAGCAGGCATTTTTCCCTTGGCTTATCTGGCCGTAACAGCGGTGCCATGTTCACTGGCCTGGGTCAACGCCAAACACTGAGGGGCATGGCTAATGGTCTGCCAGGAGACAGAAGTCATCGCTCGGTTGGGGGCTTTGGCCGTCATGGAGGTGGTGGCGGTGGCGGTGCGCGACGGGGCCCTCGCATGTTTGGGCACGGGGCTCTCAAGCTCATCGCCTTGAGCCTCCTAGCCGAACGCCCCAGCTATGGCTATGAACTGATTAAACACATCGAGGTGTTAGTGGGGGGGGATTACAGCCCTAGCCCTGGCGTGATCTATCCGACACTGACATATCTGGTGGACATGGGTTGGGCCACCGTACATGACGGTGAAGGCGGTCGCAAGCAATACACGATCACGTCTGCTGGCCTGGCGCAGCTGGAGCAGCAAGGCTCCGAATTAATGGATCTAAAGGAGCAGCTGCAAATGGGTAAGGCGTACATGGAGGCCCGTCGCTCGCCTGATGTTGAGCGAGCTATGGGTAATCTCAAAGCAGTCTTGCATCAACGATTGGGAGAGGGAGGCATCAATGCTGAACTCGCCAGGCGCATCGCAACTGCCATTGACGCAACTGCATTGGCTATACAGCAGCTGGATATCTGATCATTGAACACTATGGTTACCGCATCACCCTGGTGCCACCTTCAAGCAGACTTGCTGGTGCGATAGCTTGCCGCGGGCAGACGCGAATTCTCTTTCGGCTGGTCTGGAACGCTCAGCCAGGCGAAGTTGCAACACTACGCGCACCCGCTCCTTACCGATCTTGATTTTCATTTCAAGGCATTCATGCAAAAACTTAAGCAAAGTTCTATCGCGCAGGAGAACGCCCCATGAACCGTCGCGATTTCAACCTTACGCTGCTGACTGGTGTGGCCGCCAGCGCGGCAGGCTCAGCGCTGGCTGGCAGTGCCCCTGATGATGCTTTGCGTCCGGATTTGACGCGTTACATCACGCAGGATGTCAGCGTTGGCGGGAAAATCATTCGGGTCAGAGCCTTCGAGGGGTTGCCGACTGTGGCTAAGGCGGTCGAGCCTGCCTACCAGGCGCTTAATTTGTATATCCCTGAGGCCTACTTTCAAGGTGGCAGCGTTGGCGGCTTCAATGCGCGCACCGCGCCGATCTTCCTACCCAATGGGGTGGGAGGCTATATGCCTGCCAAGCCGGGAACTCTGGTCAATCGCATGCCTGGGCCGCCTGGCCAAGCTGATACACCAAGCGCCAGTGCCGTGGCCTTGGCACGTGGGTTCGTGGTCGCATCTCCAGGTGCACGAGGCCGCACCCTGCAGGCGGTCGATGGAAGTTGGACAGGCAAGGCACCCGCCGCCATCGTGGACCTGAAGGCCGCAGTGCGCTGGCTGCGCCACAATGCAGACCGTTTGCCTGGCAATGTGGATCGAATTATCTCCAATGGCACCAGCGCTGGTGGCGCGCTGTCTGCTCTTTTAGGTGCTAGTGGCAACCACCCGGACTATGAGGCTGATCTGCGTGTACTCGGCGCGGCGTCAGCCTCGGATGACATATTTGCTGTCTCTGCCTTCTGTCCCATTACCAACTTGGCTCATGCGGATGATGCCTATGAGTGGCAGTTTGAAGGTCAACGAGAGTTCCGCAACATCGCCATCTCCATGCTGGATTTCCGGGTCCAGCGAAAAGAGGTTATTGGACAACTAAATGAAGACCAGGTGGCTCTATCCGCAGAGATGCGTCGTGCCTTTGTAGCCTATGTCAACACACTGGGCCTGAAGGCGCCGGACGGCACCCCTCTAACGTTGGAGCCTAATGGTCGGGGTCACCTGCGTGACCACATTGCTGCGTTGCTACAGTCCTCCGCTCAGCAGGCCTTGAGTGAAGGGCGAAACCTGTCTGACGTCGCTTGGTTGCGCGTTCAGGGTGACCGTGTGCAGTCGGTGGACTTCAGCGCTTACGCTCGGGCTGTGGGCCGCATGAAGGCACAGCCAGCATTCGACGGATTCTCGTTGGAGACAGGCGAGAACCAACTCTTTGGTGACGCCCGCATCGACAAGCGCCACTTCACTGCGTTCTCTTTGCGTCACTCGACCGTGACGGGTGCCACCCTGGCTGATGCCTTCACGGTGAAGTCCATGGACGCGATGCAGCAGCTGCTGGATGCTAGCTCCAAAGTCTCCTCGCACTGGCGAATCCGCCATGGCAGCGTGGACCGCGATACATCGTTGGCGGTACCCACCCTGCTGGCGGCGGCTGCCCGGCAGCGTGGCGCCGCCGTTGATCTGGCTCTGCCCTGGGGGCGGCCTCACAGTGGCGACTATGAGTTGGACTCCCTGTTTAACTGGGCCGAGGCGGCCGTTCGCGATTCCGCATAAAACATATTTCCATCACGATGCGATCACCCAATCGACTTCTGCACCGTGCCACATTGGCGTCTGTATCTGAATTAACGAAATGGCTCTCCATGGCCTGTCTGGCGGTAGCGCTGTGCTCAAACAGCCACGCTGCATCAGCTAGTCCCAGCATGAACAGCAGCTCACTGCTGCGTGCCGTAGTACTCAACATGGGTAGAGACGCAAACCGTATCACTGATACCCGCTACGACAGCTATTTCCGACAGGGATCGGCTGTCGCCTGCGTTGCGGCTGTGATCGCAGCGGGTAAGTTCAGCATTAACGGCCTGCCGATCCCAGCAAATGAAGCCCAATTCCGACAACTCACGCCTGACGGCTACAAGGTGAATCAGGTGAGTTGGCTGCACTACGACGCCGCTGCGGGGCATTGGAAGGGTGGCTTTCAGGGGCAGAAGACTGCCGCTAGCTATGACGCAGCTGCTATGGCAGTCGCTACCGGAATCGTGGCTGGATTGGAAGTGCGCCTGTACGACACTGATGGCGATGAGTTTGCTGACACCATCGAGGCCGACTATAAGGAGGGGGTTCAGGTGCAGGAGGTCATCCGCTTCCCAGACGGCTCGGTAAGTGTGCGTCGCGGTGACATCGGCACCACCCAGCGTACGGCGGAGGAGGGGAGGGTCTTTGATGGCTCGCGCTTCACGACAACCTCCGGTGAACGCATTTCCATAGCTCATTTCGACACAAAGATTTCCCCGGGCGATGTGGCATTGTTCTGGTGGGGGCCCAATGGGTGGGCCATGCAGAGAGCCCGAGAGGTCAAAGGGAGGTTTGTTAATGGCCAGGACCACGAGTCGTACACCATTGATAACGAGGTCTATCAGGATGCGATGCGTTTTTCTCGGGACAACCTGTTGATTTCCAACCGCCCTGGTGAATTCGTGAATGCGCAGAAGTTCTTCGGTCTCAACGGTAACGTCGAAGGTCTCAAGGTGAGTCTCTGGCTGGTGCCCACCACTGATCCATCGGCATCTGGTGCCCCCGTTGGGATGACCAGCGGCTCCAATGCCAGCAGCTTCTTGTCTCTAGCCTTGGTGCAGGCGCGTCGGTGGCTGTCGGATGTGTTACCCAGTACAGAGGGCACAGATGTATTGGCCACGCGACGTTGGGTACCCCCTACGCTGTATGAGCAACTCAGCAAAGCCATTTTGCGCGCTCAGATGGCCTTGGACTCAGCGGACAGCAGCGATAGCGCGCTCGACTACCAGGTCTATCTCCTGTACTTGACACTCAACGGCAGTGCTGAAGACATTGGAGCGAAGTTCGGTGGCTATCGTTATGCAGGATTTGTACGAGCGATACAGAGCGGAAAACTACGCTCCACCGTGCCTTGACTGCGATTGTGGCCTGGGATCTCGTGCAGAAGTTAGCCTGGGTTTGATGTCGCGTACCGAGGCTCTTTTTCAGAGTTCGCTAGTTTTCCACTGCAAGCTTGTAAGGTGGTAGGTCTTACCAAACCACATTCTTGAGTATGTAGAGTTGGTGCCGACGTGTGACCACATCGCCTGGCAGGGGGTTGTGTGCCCCAGTGTGGAGCGATAGCGCCAAGATTTCTTGAACTGAACATCAATGAGCTGGTATCAGTCTTATTGATGTAACGAATAAATCAATGCAATTGGATTTATTCCAATAATCTGCCGACACATCTCAGGTGTGTAGCAGTGTACGCACCTGTCTGGCAACAGCTAGAACTGCCGAGATGAACGTAGCGAACTCAGGGGTCTATTCATGACCATGAATTTCATCGTATGGCCTGAGAGCTATATCCCCAGCTTCACCGAGAACTTCGCTTCGAAATCATCGACGCTGGCCTGAGTTCCGCCTTGGTGTTGCTGGCATATGTTGACACTGCCAGGTCCTCTTTCCCCGTTGATTTTTCCCTATGTCTGCACTGTTCAATCCATTCCAACTGAAAGACATCACTGTCCGCAACCGCATTGCAATCCCTCCAATGTGCCAATACCAAGCCCATGAGGGGTATGTGAATGAATGGCATCAGGCGCATTACGCAGGGTTGGCACGGGGAGGCGCCGGCTTGGTGATCGTGGAAGCCACGGCGGTGTCCCCTGAAGGTCGCATCACTCCCGGTTGCGCTGGTTTGTGGGAGGATGGGCAGATTGAGGGTTTTGCTCGTATTGCGGCGACTATCAAGGCTGCTGGTGCAGTCCCAGGCATTCAAATCGCCCACGCTGGGCGTAAGGCCAGTGCGAATAGGCCTTGGGAGGGCGACGATCACTTACCTGCTGATGATCGTCACGGCTGGCGCACCTTGGCGCCCTCGGCACTGGCTTTCGGTGGCGGCTTATCCAAAGTCCCTCAGGCAATGACGCTGAATGACATTGAACGGGTCCAGAAAGACTTCGTGGCCGCAGCCAAGCGCGCACTAGCCGCAGGTTTCCAGTGGCTGGAGCTGCACTTTGCGCATGGGTACTTGGCACAGAGTTTCTTTTCCCCCTTGGCTAACCAGCGCACCGATTTATACGGTGGTAGCGCAGAGAATCGAGGTCGTTTTCTGCTAGAGACCATGAAGGCTGTGCGAGAGGTGTGGCCTCAGCATCTGCCGCTAACTGCTCGCTTTGGCGTGGTGGAGTACGACGGCGGCGATGAGCAGTTCTACCCCGAGGCCGTGGCGCTCGTTCGCCAAATGCGCGATGCTGGACTTGACCTTATTGACGCCAGCATAGGCTTCTCTACCACTCAGGGCAAAACGCCATGGGGTCCCGGTTTCTTTGTCCCGGTAGCGAGCCGTGTCAAGCAAGATGTTCAGATGCCGGTTGCTGCGAGCTGGTGTCTAGACGACCCCCATATGGCGGAGCAGGCTGTTGCACAAGGGCACTTGGATCTTGTACTTATCGGACGCGCTCACCTTGCTAACCCACACTATCCTTATCAACTGGCGATTGAACTGGGACTGCCTCAGCCCGCAAGTGTTCTGCCAGCGTCCTACGGTTATTGGCTAGAGCGCTACCGTGGGCCAGGCAAGGGTGCCGCACAGTGAGCGGCGATCGGATGCCAGTTGGTGAGCTGCAGCCTCCCGAAGAGGCACCGTTACAGGGGCGACGTCTGCAATTTGTGGCGTGGCTCGTAACGGGAGCATTGTTTATGGAGGTGCTAGACGGCAACATCATTGCTACGGCCTTGCCGCAGATGGCTCAGTCATTCGGGATTGATGTCCTCAACCTGAACGTGGCCATGAGCGCCTACTTATTAGCGCTGGGCATTTGTATCCCGGTCAGTGGATGGATTGCTGACCGCTTTGGACCGCGTAGAGTGTTCGCAGGTGCTATCGCTGGTTTCACTGTGACGTCGCTCGCTTGCGGGCTTGTAGAGCACCTGCCCACCTTCGTCGCAGCACGCGTGTTGCAAGGTGCCAGTGGCGCATTGATGGTACCGGTAGGGCGACTTTTGGTTTTGCGCCATACTCCGGCCAAGGGGCGTATGGCCGCAATGTCCAACCTCGTTTGGCCAGCCCTAGTGGCACCTGTGATTGCTCCCCCCTTGGGGGGCTTCATCGCGACTCACGCCAGTTGGCACTGGATTTTTTTCCTCAATGTCCCTTTGGGCGTGTTAGCTTTTGCCTTAGCGTTGCGCCTCATTCCAAGCGTTGTCCCAGAGTCCGGGTACAAGCGTTTTGACTGGCTTGGCTTCAGTCTGAGCAGTACTGGCATCTTCGCATTGCTGACTGGACTGGAACGCTTGGCGATCGCCCCTACTCTGGCGGAGGTACTCTGGCTGGCAGTAGGTTTAGGTTTGCTGGCACTAGCAGTGCATCACTTCCGTCTGACCTCTTCGCCTATGCTGAACCTTGAACCAATGGGTATTCCGACGTTCCGAGTAGCTGTGATGGGTGGCTCTGTGTCGCGCATGGCTATCAGCAGTCTGCCGTTTGTTCTGCCGCTAATGTTTCAGATTGGTTTTGGTTTTGATGCGTTTCGCGCGGGACTGCAATTGCTCGTGGTGTTTGTTGGCAATGTTGGTATGAAAACCGTGACTACGCCTATTCTGCGGCGCTTTGGTTATCGACGGGTCATATTGGTGAATGGCATCTTTGCTGCTCTCTGTCTAGCGGCTTGCGCTCTTATCGACCTAAATTCATCGTCTGGCGTTGTTGTTTCGATCTTGTTGCTCAGCGGTATGACCCGATCTATGCAGTTCACTAGTTTGGGTACGATTGCATTTGCAGATGTACCTCAAAGGCAGATGGCTGACGCGAACAGTCTGTTCAACGTGGTTTCCCAGTTGAGTATGGCCGCTGGCATCACCTTAACGTCCTTGGGGGTGCGCGTTGGGGAGTGGCTGGTCAGTCTGCGGCTATCGCTTGATCCCGCAGCGCCTTACAAGGTGGCACTGATGCTGGGTGCTTTGATGACTTTAATCAGCCTTGTCGATGCATGGCATCTACCTAAGGGGGCAGGAGATCACTTCATTGATCGCCGTTGACTCACAGGTGAATCGCCCCGGTTTTTGAGGAGGCTCAACACTCTGAGAGGATTGAGCCATGAAGAAGACAACCAAGTTCTCGCCTGAAGTGCGTGAGCGCGCAGTGAGGATGGTGCAGGAGCAGCGCGGGGAATACCCATCGCTGTGGGCCGCCATCGAATCCATCGCCCCAAAGATTGGCTGTGTACCCCAGACCCTGAACGAATGGGTCAAACGTGCCGAAGTGGATGCTGGCACGCGAAAAGGTGTCACAACAGCCGAAGCCCAGCGGGTCAAGGAGCTGGAGCGCGAGGTCAAGGAGCTGCGCCGTGCCAACGAGATATTGAAGCTGGCCAGCGCGTTTTTCGCCCAGGCGGAGCTCGACCGCCGACTCAAGTCTTGAAGGCTTTTATCGACCAGCAGCGCAATGCTTTCGGGGTCGAGTCGCTCTGCAAGGTCTTGCAGGTCGCCCCATCGGCGTATTGGCGCCACGCCGCGCTGGTGCGCGAGCCTCACAAGCGCTGCACCAGAGCCAAGCGCGACGAGGTACTGATGCCGCAGATTCAACGCGTTTGGCAGGCCAACATGCAGGTCTACGGCGCCGACAAGGTGTGGAGGCAACTGGCCCGCGAAGGCGTGACGGTGGCCCGCTGTACGGTCGAGCGTCTGATGCGCAGCATGGGACTGCGCGGCGTGATGCGCGGCAAGGCCGTCAGAACCACCGTCAGTGATAGCAAAGCGAGTCAATCGTCAGTTCAAGGCGGATAGGCCAAATCAGCTATGGGTCTCGGACTGCACCTACGTGTCAACCTGGCAGGGCTGGCTATACGTAGCCTTCGTAATTGACGTGTTTGCCCGCCGTATCGTGGGTTGGCGGGTGAGCAGTTCAATGCGCACGGACTTTGTTCTCGACGCCCTGGAGCAAGCCCTATATGCCCGTCAGCCATCAGCGCGATGGCAGTTTGGTTTGTCACTCTGATAGAGGCTCGAAATACGTCAGCATTCGCTACATAGAGCGACTGGCGGAAGCTGGTATCGAGCCTTCGGTGGGCAGCAAGGGCGACAGCTACCACAACGCCCTAGCCGAGACCATCAACTGTCTGTACAAGGCCGAACTGATTCACCGCCGTGCTCTATGGAAAACCAAAGAATCAGTCGATTTCGCCAAGCTGGAGTGGGTATCGTGGTTCAACCACCATCGCCTGCTTGAGCCCATCGGGTACATCCAGCCTGCTGAGGTTGAGGCAAACTACTATCGGTAACTCGCCAATCAGGCCACTGTGGCAGTGGGCTGACTTAAACCAAACAGCCTCCGCGGAACACGGGGCGATTCAGGCTTTTCCTTACAGCTGCTGTTGCTCAGCACACTTGCAACTCGCAAGAGGGGTGGTCTCGATCGCTGAGGCATACCTTGTACAAAGGACGCGTTGAAAGTCATTAGAGCATTTCATAATTAAGACCCGCCCCGACTGCTTGAGACGCCCACCTGTCGTCATGGATAAATTTTTTCTGCAGCAACAGGTACTGCATAGGTTGGTAGAAGACCTGCAGCAAGCCGAGCAGGCAGTTAGGGTGGCCCACGAAACGGTGACTCACGAAGAGAACATTGCCGAAAACAAATACGACACATTGGGACTCGAAGCCGCTTACCTTGCCACTGGCCAAGCTTGGCGCGCTGCCATCCGCCAAGCGATGGTCCATTGGCGCCAATGCCGTTCGCGCCCTCACGATGCCAGCAAAGGTATACAGCTCGGTGCGTTGGTCTGCCTGGTCGATTCTGACGACAAGCAGCACGAGATCTTCCTTGACCCAGATGGGGGCAGCATGAAGTCGGTCAGCGGCGTTCAGGTCATTAGCAGCGAAGCACCTTTGGGGAAAGCCATGCTGGGCAAGTATGAGGGGGATGAGGTGGCGATACAGGTCGGAGCACCGCCCCCGCAGCAGTATGAGGTGCTGCGGGTTTATTGATGCGGGCGGTTGTTTCCAGATGCAGGCTTGTTCACGGCAGGAGCTAGGCCCTTTGACCTGCAATCCGGGTTTGCCGCTGAGACTATTTCGCGAACGACCCCGCCGTGTCGCGCTGCCGAAGTTGGGCAGATGAGGGTTGTGCCGGTGAGGTTACGACTTCTAAAAGCGATCACGGTTGCGCGTGCCAATCGCAACGCAAGCATTGGTGGTCGAGACGCTTTTTGGAAAGGGGCTTCAAAGCAAATAGGCAGATTGGGCCAATCGGCAGTACACACAGTTGCCTTTGACGGCCAGTGCCATTGCCAGTGCCCAGCCTCAGACTATCTCGCCCCCGGTGGAACATATTGAGGGGTCGAGTCTTCCCAGATGCTGTCTGTGATCTGGCGCTTGCCGCTTCCGTCTGCGTTCATCACGAACAGTTGACCGTAGGGTTGGAACGTTTGGTCGTAGTGGCAGGCCTCGTCGCGGTAGCCAGCCTGACCGCTGTTGTAGAGAATCTGCGTGCCATCGGGTGTCCACACAGGGTGGCCGTCGCTGGCCGGGTGGTCGGTCAGGCGGCGCAGATCCGATCCATCAGGGCGTACGGTGTAAAGGTCGAAGTTGGACCAGATGCTGTTGGGGTTGCGTACCCCGCGGTTAAAGAGGATGCGGCTGCCATCTGGGGACCAGATGGGCATATTGTCATAGCCACTGGTGATGCGCCGAATTTGGCGTGATTCCAGGTTCAGCACTGCTAGTCCGCCCAGCGATGCGCTGTTGGGATCCTGGTTGGCAATCCGAAACACCACCTCCTTGCCATCGGCCGAGTAACTGGGAAAGCCTGCGTTAAAGATACTGTCATCGGTCAGTTGCTCCAGTCCAGAGCCATCGGACTTGACCCGCATCAGCTTGGCACGGCCTTTCCCGCGCTGTGTGAACCACTCGCCAACGCCAAAGACGATCCACTCACCGTCGGGTGACCAGACCGGGAAGAAGGCGCCCGCCAAGCCCCGTTTGACCAGCGTGGGGTCTAGACGGCTTTGCTTGGTGACGTCATAAACGCGCCGCCGTTCACTGCCATCGGCGCGCATCACGTCTATGGAACCGTCCTCGTGCTTGGCCGTCAGCACCATCCAACCGCTTTGAGAGAAGGCGGGCCACACATCGGTGTAGCGGTACTCGCGGCTGGCATCCCAGCTGTACAGCGCCTGATTTTGCTTCCAGCCACGCCAGGTGAATTTCTCATAGAGGACTTGCTTGCCGTCTGGCGACCAGCAGGGTGTGCGCAGGCCTGCGATCTTTACCGCGGCCTTGGCGGGTGCCGTGGAATAGAGTCCATCCTCGGGGCCCCCTTTGCGGCGGTAGACGATTTCCCCGCTGTCCAGGTACTGGGGGCTGATTTTGAAGCCGGGGCCTTTCGTGTGTTCCTGGCGCTCTCCGGTGGCTACGTCCACAGATACGATCTGAGAGTCGATTTGCAGCAGCAGATCAGGGCGCAGCACCCAATAGGTGTATTCAGCCAGGGTTTCATAGAAAACGATGCGCTTGCCATCCGGGGACCATTTGGGTGAGCCTTGGCAATGGTCTTTACGGCCACTGACCTTGCGAAACCCAGTACCGTCAGGCCGGATCACGTAGATGCTCAGTTCCTGGGTGTGCTCCCAACCGGCGCCGTTGTGGTGGCCCTTCCATTCGGTATCACGGTCCGATGAGAAGGCCAGCCATTGCCCGTCTGGAGACCAGCTCGGGCGGAAAAAACCGTTGGGGGAATCGGCGCGACCTTGCACCCCGCTCACCCCGGTGAGGTTCTTCAGTGTGCGATCCTTCAGGTTCAGTACCCATATGTTGGCGAGCATGCCTTCGCGCGTGCTGACAAAGGCGACTTTGCTCCCATCCGGCGACAGCGCAGCCGCATCTTCCACGGCAGAATCATTGGTGAGGCGTTCTACCTGTGTGCCATCGGTGCGGGCACGGTAGAGGTTCGAGTTGCCCAGGCCGTCTCGCTCGGATGTGAAAACCACCCAAGCACCGTCTGCTGAAAATGAGGCGTTGTAGTCCAGTGAACCACTGTCGATCAGCTTGCGCTCATTGGAGCCATCTGCATTGGCGATGAAAATCTGTGAAGCCGATGGCCCGATACGGTTCAACAACAGGGGGCCTGGGGTCGGCGTTTCCGACTGTGCCGAGAGCGGATAGTGCGCCACAGTCAATGCAGCCATTGAAGCGACGCCGCCTAAAAAATTTCTTCGATCCACGATGGTTTGTCTCCTGTAAAAATTGTTTGTCAAACTGAAATATTGATCCGGCATGAGTCCACTTGAGCCGTTCATGCTGAGCTTGAAAAAGCGAAGTGCAGGGCTTCGACAAAATCAGCCCGGACGGATTTTTCAAGTTCAAAGACGCCGACCCCATAACGGGCACGCTCAGTTCACGAACAAGACGCTCACAGGCGCAGGTACATCGAGCGTGACCCCCGTGTCTGACAGCCGCCCAGACGTCTTGTCTATCCGATGCAGGCTCAGGCGTTGGCTGCGGTGGTGTGCTACCAGCATCCACTGGCCCGATGGGTGGATGTCGAATGCCCAGGGCACGTCGCCCCCACTGGGGTGGCGCTGCACCAGCTCCAGCTCGCCCGAGTCGGCATCTGCCCGGTAAACCAGAATCTGGTTCTCTCCTCTGTTGCCTGCATAGACGAACCGACCATCGCGGCTGGGGGCCAGCTCGGATGCACTTTTGACACCCTCAAACCCAGGCGTGGTGAGAGGCAAGGTCTGCACCGCTTCCAAACTGCCGAGAGTAGAGTCCCACCGCAGGGCCGTGATCTCAGCGCTTAACTCACTGAGCACGTACACCATATGCCCCGTGGCGCTGAACACGGCGCGGCGTGGGCCGCTGCCCGCTGGGGCCTGGTAGGCGCGTTGCACGTTCGGCCAGTCCGCCGCCAAGCTGCGGGTTGAGCGATTGAAGCCATAGACAAATACCCTGTCGGCGCCCATGTCTGCGACGAGCGCATGGCGCCCTGTGCGGTCCACGGCGATGCCATGCGCATGGGGGCTGGCCTGGCGCCGATGTGGGCCGGAGCCATAGGCCTGGATGGAGCTCACGAGGACACCCGGCCGACCATCGGTATGCAGAGTCAGACTCGATGTCGAGCCAGTGCCGAAGTTCGCTGCCAAAAGGGTCATGGACGGCGCGTCCAGCCACAGATGGGTGGTACCCGCGCCTCCCGCACTGGCGTCCCCCATTGGATTGAGCCCACCTGTGTGTTCTGCAATGGCATAGGCGAACACGCGTCCGTCCGTCTGGGCGCCTTCTGCTGCCACGTAGAGCACCGGGAGTTGAGGGTGCTTCAGGAGCCAGCGGGGCTTCTTGGCGTCTGCGGTTTGTCCAAGCCCTGTCAGCGTGCCAGCACACGCGTCAAATCGAAAAGTCCAAATGCCGGAACCGTCCGTCCCAACATACGCCAGTTCTGCAGGGTTGCAGGGGGGCGGTGTGCTTGCCCCGGCAGTGTCGAGACACCATAGCAACGCCAAACCCAGGCCTAGGCGGCCGCATGCGCTTACATCGAACATGCCAGACAGTCTCCTGTGATTTTTTATCGTCACTGATCCACTGAATCCTTGAAATTGGCGGTGCGCCGGGGCTGCAGCAGGATGCACGGCAAAGCGCTGGCTGCAGCCAAGGCTGGCCGCCTTGCCAGACCTTCAGGCACCGCTGATTTCAAAGATTCCGTGGACTAGGCATCTATGGCCCAGCCATCTAGGCAGGATAGGGGAGCTGTCGCTGAAGGTACTTACACGAAAGACAGATTCACTGGTACTTTCAGCATGAGTGGTCTTGAGATTGGTCAAGACACAACGGGGAGAAGGCGCTGCAGAGAAAGGGCCGCTCAGTGGGACGTGCCCATCAGGGGCCAGGCCGAGCCTGTTCGCGCGCAGCCGCTCGAAATTGGCTGGGTGACTGGCCTACTTCTTTGCGAAAGAAACGGGTGAAATAGGCGGTATCCATGAAGCCCAACCCATAAGCGATTTGCTCGATCGACATGTCGCCAAAAATGAGGTTGCGCTTGGCTTCTGTGATGAGTCGCGCATGGATCATTTTGGTGGGGCTCATCCCTGTCGCCGCCACGCAAGCGGCTCGCAACTGCGTTGGTGAGACCGCCATCTTGGATGCGTAATTCTGGAGACGCAGATTTTCACGAAAATGCTGATGCACCAATTCGCGGAAACGATCTGCCAGGCGGATGGCCTGGCGTGTTGCACCTTCTCGGTCAATCTGCTCCATCCGTATGCCCCGCACAAGGGTCAGCAGCACAGCGGTGAGCAGTGCCTCAGTGCCCGCCACATGGCCGATCATGCGGGCGCGAATCTCTCTCTCCAAACGCCGGATCAAGTGATAGAACTCGTTCGGCGCTTCGGGATTGTGTGACAGGGTGATCACCCGGGGTTCAGACCACAGCTGGATAAATTCCGGCAGCTTGCTGTTGATCTGGGCAAGGTAGGTTTCTTCCATGGTGATGACCCAGCGATCGACATCGATCTCGTAGTCTAGGCCGTGCACGCAGTCGTGCGGAAGAAGCAGCGCACATGGCGCCTCGAACGGCACACTGATGCCTTCGAGATTGAGCAGGCCTCGACCATTGCGGACATAGATCACCTGTCCGTACGATGGGTGAGCGTGCGGCGCAGTTTTGCGTCTTCCACCTTCGGTCACATGGCCTACGTTGACCAGCCAGGGAGATTGCAGAGCCCCTGGCTTTTCGACATACAGCCGCACCTGCGGCACTGGGGCTGATGTGGGGAAGTGTGTCTCTGCGTAGATGGGGCGAGTCAAGGCCAGTACAGACATGGTCGCGCTGAAATCCAAATGAGTAGCATTCATGATGCGCCGAGGACACAGCACTCGCTATAGGAACATTCCCGCATGAAGGGGCTGCACTGTCAGTCCCTTGCTCCTTCTCACATCTCGCACCTCAGATCCCCAGGCCTCTGGCAGCAAATGGGTGCACTACGCAAAGTGAGACATTTGCAGTTATCGTGCAATGGCCCCTGCTACAGCGGTTCCCAAATGGTTTTGTGCATAGGTCCAGAAGCCTGTTCCGTTGTACCCCGTGTCAAACGGTGCTCCACGTTTGTAGTCATCGCCTTTGCCAAAGTACCGGTTCTCCAGCCAGCTGTTCCGGTCACCGGTACGACCGCCGTAGGCCTGTGCCAGCCGGTACAGGGCGCCCTCCACCTGTGCAGGGCTTGCAGCGGGGTTGTCCAGAATGGCCTGTGCGTCGGCTACAGCGCGGCTGAAGGTGTCCCGGTAATGGGTGGTCACCCATGGCTGCCCCGAGGCCACATCAGACCCCGTTCCTGTGGCTGACACTTGAACCTTGGTCAGTGCCTCGCGTGACTTCAACAGGGCTGATGTGAGTGACGCACGGGCCGATGTCCCCCTGGACAATGCGACTGTGACACCCGGAGTGCTTTGCCATGCCTGCACATTCACACTGTTCTCGCCCATCCAGGCCATCGCCTGAAACGGCTGGCTGGGGCGATTCCACGGCTCCGAGTACTGCAGGGTGAGACGGGAATCTGTCATGTCCACACCGTTGAGTTTGCGGGTGTAGCTCAATGCGCCGTTGATGTTGCTCTCGGTCACGGTTGCCACAGAAGGGATCGGGGTAGCCCGTTTGAGATGCCATCCGCTGGCATCTTTCCAATAGATAACTGCATCTTGACTTTGGGGGGCTCCCTCCACAGACGCATTGGGAAAGTTGATGCTGGACGGGTTGGGTTTGTCGGTGCTGTTGTCACCCTTTTCTACAGTCGTCAGGGTGGTAAACGAAGCACCTTTGGTGATGGTATCAGCCAGTGCGACATCCATCACATCGACGGAAAGTGCGGTCACTTTTCCGTCTACTTTTTTGAGTGTGTATTCAATTCCACGCAGCATCGTTGTGTGGTTCACGAAGCCAACGACTGCATCTTCGTAAGGTTTGTTGGCGCCTTTAAACAGCACATGAACATCCCAAGACCAGGTGCCGTCCGGGTTTTTCCATAGGCCTCGACCATCGTTGATGTCGAGCTTGTTGCCAGTGGCCGGCGGTATCTGCGTGCCATTGATCTTCACTTGCCCGTTTGCAATCAGGTCTGCGACACCTTTGGCTGCGTTACCTCCTGAAAACAGGGGGTCGAACGCGCTATCCGTGATGCCTTTCACTCCATCGGCTGCTACCTTTACGTTCTCTTCAATGGGAGCGTCAGAGCCTCCACAGGCTTCCAAGGAAGCGGCAGTTACCAAAGTCATCACACCCATCAACCAGCCTTTTGAAAATAATTGGAATCTCATTTTGTCTCCTCTTGGTGTTGTCTTGGGATGTCCTGCATAACCCCCCGCGGTCCGCTGCGTTGCTTTTTGGACCAATAGGCGCTTTATTGGCTGCAGAAAGACGCCAGGTGGTTCATTCCGATCCGACGCGCAGACTTTGTCGGTCCGATCGGCGTAGAGGATCCTGAGCCCTATCGGGGTGAAAGCATTTCTCGGTGAGTCATCGGTTACCCCAGTGTCCCTGTGACGTCGTCGAACAACTCGTCCACACTGAGGCGATGGGGAATGATCTTTTGGTCCAGCGCCCAGTCGATGGCCAGTTGAAGGCCCTTGCGGTTGGCCTCCAGACCGAAGGGCGGGAACACCGCAGGAACTCCTTCGGCCAGCGCACGGCTTTCGACCACCATGCGGTAAAGCTCGCGCACGATGTCTGGGCGTTTTTTGGACAAATCGGAGTGCACCACGAACATGTGATTGATGGGCACGATACCCATGCGTTCGTACCAGGTTCTGGCTGCAGCATGCGCATCTGGCACCAAGGTGCGGACTCGGGTGTCCTTGGGCATGTCCTCTCCGAGCAGTGCCGCTGTGAGCTGTCCCGCCATCATCATGTCCGGTATTGATGAGCCTGAAGGTAGGCGTTGGCAGTTTTCTGGGTCTTTGTATTCGGCCAAATGTCCATCGCCGAGGGTCATCCAAGTGACCTTGTCGAGATCAACGCCACACTCGTGGCGCAGTACGCCTCGAATCCATAAAGCAGTGGTTTGTGTGTAGGTGCGCACGCCGACCTTTTTGCCCTCAATGTCTTTGGGGCGTAAGTCGCCAAACTCGATATTGAAACCGGCACAGTGGTGTTGAAAGCGGCCTGAAATGGGCGCTGGCAACATGACATAGGGCTTGCCATATGCCTTGGCCTGTAAAAAGGTGACGATGGCAAGTTCGCCTGCGTCGAATTTGCTTTCACGCACCATGGCCTTGAA
This sequence comes from Acidovorax sp. DW039, assembly GCF_037101375.1. Classification (NCBI taxonomy): domain Bacteria; kingdom Pseudomonadati; phylum Pseudomonadota; class Betaproteobacteria; order Burkholderiales; family Comamonadaceae; genus Acidovorax; species Acidovorax sp. DW039. The sequence goes on from NZ_AP029020.1 coordinate 155,461, forward strand.
TCCATTGTGTGCGGGTGTCGGCCCACAAAAGTCCAGGTTCACAATGTTGGATGTCACGCGGCCATCCTTCATGGCTTTGGTCACCGCATAGTCGGCTAGGTTGGTGCGCAGAGTGGGGGTGTCGATTGCTATCGTCATGGTTTGTCTCTGAGTTGTTGTGGAGGTTTTCAAAGCCTGACCTCGATCAGGCAAGGTCCAGGCTCGAGGGTTGAGCGAACCATGGCTTGATGGAATCCCTCGGCGGTATCGACGGCGACTGCTGGAACGCCCATGCTTTTGGCCATCGCCAGCCAGTCGATGCGCGGGCGGTCGATATCGATCATGGAAAGTGCCCGGGCACCTGGTGTGCCCGCTCCCATGTTGGCGTACTCTGCTTTGAGGATGGCGTAGCTGTTGTTCGCGAAAATAATGGTCGTGACGTTCAGCTCCTCACGCGCCTGTGTCCACAGTGACTGAATGGTGTACATGGCGCTGCCGTCGCCCACCATGCAGAACACCCGGCGATCGGGGCATGCCAGTGCAGCCCCAGTGGCCACCGGTGTGGCATACCCGATAGATCCCCCCATGTTGTTGATCAAATCGTGCGGTCGAGCGCCCATCGTCAGTCCCATGGACTCCCGGCCAGTGGTCAGTGACTCGTCAACAAGGATGCAGTCCTCAGGCAACGCAGCCGCCAATGCATGTGCCACGCTGGTGGGGTGGAGTGCTCCCGTAGGTACCGGGGTCTCCACCTGCGCTTGTCGCAGCGGTTGGGTAGCTGTCGCTTCCAGGGCGTCCAGCAGCATGTCTAATGCCAGCTCGCTGTCCTCATCTGCCTCTACCAAAGCGTGAACCGAGGTGCCTTCCGCCTTCAGTAGGCTGGGCCTGTCTGGATAGGCGAAAAAAGCCACGGGTTCCGTGGTTTCCAGTGTGATGAGATGTTTGAATCCCTTGAGAAAGGCCTGTGCCTGAGACACGGCATAGGGGATCCGCTCGATCGGTACCCGCCCCGCCCCGCGCTCTATGCGGGCCGTGAAAAACTGCGAGGCTAAACGTGCCCCTGTGGCTGCTGCTACTTGTCCGGCCCGAAGCAAGGCGGTGCCGCGGGTAGCTGTATTCGCCAGAATGAGCAGTGCAGTTTCTCCAGAGCGCAGTACCTTTGCCACGTGCTCTATGCGCGCTGCGTTCGGCGCCTTGCGCTGCGGCGTTGCGATCTTTGGCTTCATCGGCGTTCCCGCCTCTTGCCATGAGGTATCGCCAGGAAGTATCAGCGTAGCGATTTGGCCTGGATGTTCCGATGCCTTATTGACCGCTTGTGTCGCGTCCCAGGCGATGGCGGATGCCGAGTCGGCGCGACGCACCCAGTGACTCAATGGCCTTGCCAAGCCTTCAATGTCGGAGGTCAGCGGAGGGTCGTATTTGAGGTGTGAGGTCGAGTGCTCGCCGATGACATTGACCATCCCTGACGACGCGCGTTTGGCATTGTGGATATTGGCCAGGCCATTGGCCAGGCCCGGCCCCAGATGCAGCAGGGTGGATGCAGGTGTTCCCTTCATCCGGTACCAACCATCGGCAGCACCCGTGGCAACCCCCTCGAACAAGCACAGCACGCTGCGCATCTTCGGGTTTTCCAGCGCCGCCAAGAAGTGCATTTCCGACGTACCAGGATTGGCAAAACAGATATCGACGCCCTGGTCCACCAGGGTCGAAACGAGGCTTTCGGCGCCGTTCATGGCATCAATACGAAGTGGCGGCCTGTTGGGCCAGGCCTACGACGCCGTAACTCTTTGTTGGTGCGGCCATCAGGAAGCGATAGCCTTCATCAAGCAACTTCTTGTGGTTCTTGGCCGTCACATGCGGGTTACCGACGACCACCTTATGCTTGTGGCAGGTCTCGACGATGCGGCGCATAGCGTCCTGCACCTCGGGGTGCTCGTACTGGCGCGGATAACCCAGGGCCTGGCTGAGATCGCCTTCTCCAATGAGAACAAAGCCGACGCCTGGCACATTGCACAGGATGTCGTCAAGATTTTCGACGGCCTCGGGGCTCTCGCACATCAAGCCCACGAGGAGTTCGCCCTCTGGCGCCAGGGGCCAGACGTCGGCTTTCTGGTAGTAGTCGGCCATGGACAGGCCCCAGTAGCGCGAAGCGTTGGCCGGGCCGTCACCGCGAACGCCCTTGGGTTCGTACAGTGGTGCGCCCTTGGGGCGTGCATAACGGCAAGAGGCCACCGCGTTGTATGCCTGCTCGACGGTGGACACATGCGGCCAGATGACGCCATAACAACCACGGTCCAGAACCTGTTTGGCAAAGCTCTGGTTCATCTCCACGCCGTTGGCAGGTATGCGGGCCAGCGGCGTCACTCTGGGGGCGACCGATCCGCTGTCGGCGATCTGCTTGCGGTTGAGCATGTACTGCAATGCGTCGCCCAAGGCTGATACGTCGTAGGGGTTGTGCTCCATCTCGTAGACGATGCCGTCATAGGGAGAGTCCGCGAACTCGGCAGCGCTGAGCTTGTCTAGCTTGGAGAACGCCGTGAAGGCGGGTTTGCCGGCCTCGAAGGCCTTGATGATGCTGTTCAGTCGTTGTGTCATTGCTTTACTCCTCGGGGTTCCAATACATGAAGCCCATGCCTTCACCGGTACCAGCGGCGGTGCGCCAGCAGGGCACGTAATCGACGAGCGTCATCTGCGCACCTGTGTGCTGCAGTGCTTTCATGACGGTCGAATAGATCTTGATTTCTGACGTGCCAGACTGGAACCAACCGTTCGGTATGGCAGACAGTCCCTCGTAGTCGTAGTTCGCAAGCTTCTGAAGGATGTCCTGATCGAACTCCTCATCGTTGACGAAATGCGAAAGTCCGCCAGAGGCGATGACAGCCACACGCACGTCTTCAGGCCAAGCCTCGATCGCATCGCGCAGCACATCTCCGAACTGGATACAACGCGCCATAGATGGTTGCGTTGGTGGGTAGAACAGGTTCATCAGCACCGGCACATGCGGTGGCGGGTTGTCGCTCATGATCTGGTGGTATACAAAGCTGTAGGCATGGGGCACGACTGGGTAGTCGGCCTTTTGCTTCATCTGCTTTTCCATCCAGACGTTCTCTGGCCAGTCCTCCAGGTTGCACATGTCGAAGCCCTGGGCCTGGAAGGCTGTGAGCAGGTAAGTCGCCAACTCTGGGTGGCACTGGTGTACGACGTGATGGTCAGGCGCGTAGACCTTGCGCTGCGGCGGCCCGTTGTGCACCTCTTTACCGCTGTAGATGGCAATGGACGGCGAAAGCTGCGGGAAAATTTCCTTCTGATCCTTGCCGAGGATGATGGCCACGTCGACCTTGGCGCGTTGGTAGGCTGCGGCCATCACGTCAAGGGCTGCTCGGCATCGGCTGGCGCGGGCTGTGCGTTCCTCGATCGTGAGGTATTGCTCGAAGGCTTTGCCGCGATGAGCCTCTAGCTCTGGATAGGTCCAGGTCCGATTGCGGAACCAAAGCTCTGGGTTTTTGAAGTCGCGCTCGGCGTTGTGAAGCCATTCATCTGGCTTCTGGCCCAGCATGCCGCTGTGAGGAACCGCCATCCCGAAAACGATTTTTGCCATAGGTCTCTACCAGTTCTATGTGTTAAGGGATGCGAGCATCAATTGACGACCACACCGGCCTTGGTGACGATCTGACGCCAGATAGGAATCTCCCGCTTGATTTGCGCAGCAAACTCCTCTGGCGTGGAGGTGGCAGGCTCAATGCCCAGCTCGAGCATCTTCTTGGCGGTCTCAGGATCCTTGACGAGCTTGGCGATCTCGGTGTTGAGACGCTGGATGATGTCTTTTGGGGTGCCTTTCGGCGCCAGGAAACCGAACCACACGTCAACACTGAAACCGGCCACACCTTGTTCAGCCACGGTGCGCAACTCAGGCATGAACACAGAGCGTTTGCTGCCGGCATAGGCCAACATCTGCAGGCGGCCCTGCTTGACCAGCGGCAGGACGGCGGTAGGGCCAGCAAAAGCCATGGAGACCTGTCCGCTTGCCACGTCGTTCAGAGCCGAAGGACCGCCTTTGTAGGGGACATGCACGATATCCACACCGGCCAGCAGATTGAATTGCGACAGTGACAGGTGGCCAGTGGATGCGTTGCCAGAGCTGGCGGCATTGAGCTCGCCCTTGCGACCCTTCGCTAGGGCGATCAGATCGGGCAGCGTCTTGACCGGCAGCTTGGGACTCGTCACCAGCACCAGCGAGTTCTGTCCGATGTTGATGATGGGTTCGAAGTCGTTTACCGGGTCGTAGCGGACCTTGGACACCACCGGGTTGATGGTGAAGGGGGCATTAGATGCCAGCAGCAGCGTGTAGCCGTCCGGTTTGGCTCTGGAGACGGCTTCGGTGCCTATGCTCTGGCCGGCGCCGCTGCGATTCTCGATGACGATAGGTTGCTGGAGGGCGGCACTGAGCTTGGGCGAAATCAGTCGCATGAAAGCATCATGAGAGGCTGCCGCTTGCACCGGCACGATCACCGTGATGGGACGCGTGGGGTAGGTCTGGGCCTGCGCGATCACGCTCCATGCGAGCAGCCCTGTCACCAGAGTCCTGACAGCGGTTCCTGATAAATGGATCAATTGCATGGTGTGGGCGTTGTGAGGCTTCCGGCGAGGGCGGGATACAGCTGTTGCGCCGTTTTTCCAAAGATCCAATCGCGGTCGTTCGCGCTCAGGCTGGCGAGCCCGATCTGGGCCGTGGCCAGGATCTCTGCCAACGTACCTGGCGAGGTCGGGAAGTTTGATCCCCAAGCCATGCGTTGCGCACCGAAAGCCTCCACCACGCGTGGAAAAAAGGTCTCGGCCGAGGCCTGGTCCTTCTTCACGTCGCCGAAGATACGGGGCGTAAGCTTCATGTAGATATTGGGCACATCGGCCAGGTCGAACAGACTTTGTGCATTCCGGTAGGGCGGTCCGTCGAGAACATCCGGCCTTCCAAGGTGGTCAAGGATGATGGGCACCTTCTGGAATTTTTCGGCCAGCATGCGCACCTGCTGCAGGCCAATGGGCCCCGTCTGGATGCACATCGGCAGCCGCAGGTCAGCGCACGCTTCCCAAGCCTTGAAGCTCTTTGGGTTGTCCAACTCGCTGGGATCAAAGTCCTTGGTCGAGCCTCCGGTGAAGATGCGCAGTCCGGCCAGACCCTTGTTGGCCCAGTCCTTGATCACAGCAGGCACGTCGTCGGCCAGCATGTCCACAGAACCTACGGCTACCAGCCGATCTTTGTGCTGGTTACAGCCATCGACGACATAGCTGTTGTCAAAGCCGTAAGTGGTTGACGAGTGCACGACTGCAGCCTTGGCCACGCCGGCAGCGTCCATGGCTGCGATCAATGCGTCTACGGTGCTCGGGCGTTCTTGTGACCAGTCTGAACGCTTTCCAAACAGCGGTGCCGGTGGATAGCGCTTTTCGTCATCAGAGATGATGTGCGGATGAATGTCGATGATGTTCATGGGTTGTCTCCATTGCGCGCTCAATGGCCGCGAGCTGTAAGCTGTTTGTCCAGCCGTGGATAGACGCGGCGGGCATTGCCTTCGAAAATGGCGTGCCGGTCTGCATCACTCAGTGCCGTGCACGCATCCAGGTAGCGCTTGGTGTCATCGAAGTAGTTGCCTGTGTTGGGGTCAAGGCCGCGCACGGCCCCCACCATTTCCGAGCCAAACAGCACATTGCTGGTTGGAACCACCTTGGTCAGAAGCTCTACGCCTGGGTGGTGATAGACACAGGTGTCAAAAAAGATGTTGTCAAGAAGGCCTTCCAGAGGGCGTTTGGCAATCTCAAGTGACATGCCTCGGTAGCGTCCCCAGTGGTAAGGCACCGCTCCGCCACCGTGTGGGATCACGAAGCGCAAAGTGGGGAAATCCTTGAACAGATCGCCCTGCAGAAGCTGCATGAACACCGAGGTATCGGCGTTGAGGTAATGCGCTCCGGTGCCATGATGGCAAGGGTTGCATGAGGCCGCAACGTGGATCATGGCTGGGACATCGAGATCGCACAGCGCTTCATAGAGCGGATACCAGTCACGGTCGGTCATGGGCTTGCCCGTCCAGTAGCCACCGCTGGGGTCTGGATTCAAGTTACAGCCAACGAAACCCATTTCTTCTACGCAGCGGCGCAATTCGGGAACTGAGTTCTTGGGCGGCGCCAATGGCGACTGGGGCAGTTGACAGACCGGTACGAAGTTGTTTGGATAGATATCGCAAACGCGGCGCACCAGGTTATTGGAGACTTCAGCCCATTCCAGGCTCGTACGCTCATTGCCTAGGTGGTGGCTCATGAGGCCTGCGATGGGTGAAAACAGTGTGAGGTCACTGCCACGCTCTTTTTGAAGACGCAGTTGGCCATTGCCAACGCCCTCACGGATCTCGTCGTCGGTGACATAAGAGCCCGACAGTGGCGGAGCATTGGCAGGATCGTTGGCGGATGCGACTTGTTTGGCACGCCAGTCGCGGAAAGAAGCGGGGACAGTCGTGAAGTGACCGTGGCAGTCGATGATCATGGGGGTACCCGTAGTTTGTGTCAGGCATGGGGATCAACGAACAGCTCGCTGATGGACATGCGGCGGGGGGTCAGTGCCTGCTTGAAGGCCGTGGCTTCTAGCGCTTCAATGGTCTTGCGATTGGCTTCAAGCCCATACGGCAGCGGATCGTGGCCAACAATCTTGCGCAGCTCCAGGTACTTCTTGTCGCCGGCGCTGGTGGCTTGACCCGCATCGAGCTTTGCCATCCATTCTTTCTTGGCTGTGTCGAAAGCGTCATAGAGTGACTTCGCTACCCAGGGGTGCTCTGCGAGTACCGAGTCCTTGACCACTATGGTGCCGTGCATGGGGTAGATGCCTGTGCGTGCGTAGTACTCGGCCTCAAGCTGGGCTGCATTCGGCAGGAGGTCTGGGTAGTCTGCCTCTACCTCTTTCCAGCCCCCTGTCGGCGCACCTGTACGGCCAATGCCGGCTGCTGCTGCGAAGCCTGCAGACAGCTCTCCCCTAGCCATCATTTCGCTCAGCGATGTGCCCGCTGGGGCATGGATCACGTTGGCGGGTAACTTCAGTTGGGTCACGTGCTCTTCGTCGTCCACCACCCAGGTGACTTTCGATGAGTCGAGCCCAAATTCATCCATCAGAACTTGTCGGGTCCAGACCCCCGTGGTCACGGAGTAGGCGCGCACGCCAACTTTCTTACCTTCGAGGTCTTTGGGGCTTGTGATGCCTGCATCTGGGCGCACCAGGAGGCCAGCGTGGTGAAAGCGGCGCACCACGAAGATCGGCAATCCCACAAAGGGTGCGCCGTAGGCGCGTGCAATGATGTAGGTCGTCGGTGCCAGTTCGCAGACGTCGAACTCAACATCACGAACCATGCGGCGAAATGCGCCTATCTGGGGTTGGACTGTGATGAACTCGGCATCCACACCCTCAATGGGAATAGAACCGTTGCGAATCGCCGAAGTATGCGGATGCTCAGCAATCGCGAGTTTGAGATGGACTTTTTTTTCAGACAACTTTCGTCTCCTTGAACAACCTTTTTGCATGGATCCCGCAGCACCTCAGCCGCAGCGACTTTGGACCAACGCTTGGATGGACTGAAGGTTATGCGCCGGTGCGGAAAGCGCACACCCGAGCCAGTGCCGCTGCTGATCCGTCGTAGTTGTCGGGCATGACCGTACCGCCTTCGAAACCACTTTCGGTCACTGCCGTCCAGCGGGTAGAGGGCGTCCACAGAGATTTCATCTGGCTGCGCGAGACCCCCGGGAGGGCGAAGAGATCGTCGTTCAAGCTCCGCAGTCGCGCGAGGTAATCGGCATCCAGAATGCTTCCTCTGTCACGTCGCTCCAGCACCACGCGCAAACTGTTGGCTTGTGAGACAACTTTCTTGCGCTCAGCCAGGTAGTTCTGAAGGTAGGGGTGCGACAGGGGGAGCATGCCCTCAAAGCTGGCGTTGGGTACCACCCGCAAGGCTTGCCAGCCCAATAGGATGGTCAGAATCAGGCATATCAGCAGCACGATTGAGCGGTGGTTGAACACCAGCCTCTCCAGGCGGCTGCCGGACTGTGGGTCAAAATTTTCGACCTTTGGCATATCAAACAAGGGGTGCAGTGCCGCACTCATACGGGAGACTTTCTTGCGGGGGCAGGGGAGGAGGGGGCTGCGGCAGTTTTCAACTCGTTTGCTGTCAAACGCATAATGCCGCGCATGCCGACCAACAGCAAAGACCCATCTTCGGCCTCTGTCAGTCCAGTGAAGGGGAAGCGATCACTCAGCGCCAGGGGACGGAAGTGCTGCCCCCCGTCATGGCTTTGCAGCAACTGACCTGCCACCCCTGCCAAGAGCACGCGGCCATCGGTCAATTGGGTTCCTGCAACCAGCGATGCATCTACTGGGGTTTGCACTGCAGCCCACGGGGCACCGGGTTCTGCACTGCGCCATGCCTTGCCTCGCAGACCCAGCAACATCAGCGGGCCCTCGCGCAGCGCCAGTGAGCCAAACAGACTGCCGTTCGAAGGCAGTGTGTCTGCGGTGTAAGGCTCCACTGCTTGGGGGGCACGCACCAGCAAGCCCTGTTCACCATACAGCAGGCATTCCCGATTTCTTTGCGCCAGACCGTAGTAGCTCAATCCCTCTGGATTGGGCAGGCGATGTATTTGTGATTTCCAACTTCGGCCCCCATCGGCGCTACTGAACGCCATGCCAAAAGCCCCCACCACCCACAGCGATCCATCGTCGATAAAAGCCAAGTCCAGCAGAGGCTTGTCTGCACCTTCTGCCACAAGGCGCTGAGCGTCCTCCACCAGTAGATTGCCTTGTGCCATCGCGTCGCTGCCAGGCTTGCTCGCCTCCAGTTGCGCGCGTGCAGCAACCAGTGACAACTGCGCAGCAGTTTGACCGTCTAGGCACCGACGCCAGCTCTCCCCCGCATCGTCGGTGGTCAGAACCACTCCCATGTTGCCCACAGCCCAGCCGCGCTTGGCATCTGCAAATCGCACGGCGGTCAGCGTGCAACTGACAGGTACACTGGCTTGCTTCCAACTTTGGCCTGCGTCGTCCGAGTACACGACCAGGCCGCGTTCACCTACTGCGACAAGGCGCTTGTCTGCGCGTGTTACGGCCTGGTATGCGGCCAGCGTTGGTCTTGCGACCTTCAGTGCAGGCGTCTCCAGTGCCTTGACCTTCCGCTCGGCGGCTTGCGCCAGTGGGTAAATCAGGCCCACCCCCATGGCGGGGAGCAGTGCCACCCGCCGCGTCACTCCAATCACATTCTTCATCTGCTTGCCCGTCAGTCAGTCTGTCTGTCTTGCTGTCCATCTGTCATGCAGCAACGGCTGCATGTCCCACCAGAGCCATGCAGCCGAGCGCAATTTGTCATATATCAATGGCCCCAACGCGCGACCTTGGTGCTATGGGCCAGTGCGTGATGCGGGATACGGATCACCTCACGCCGCTGCTGGCGAGCGCGGAAGGGGTGAAGTTAGTCAGTTGTTTGCCGTCAAACGGGCGGTAGGTGACCCCACCGGTTTCGTTCACAGCCCCTGCATACACCCACCCCCCAGACAGCAGGTCGAACCATGCGTAGCTCAGCGTTGTCGCCAATGGCTGGTCTGTAGCCACGAGCGTGAAGGCCTGCCCGGTTTTCCACAGCTTGCCTTGCGCATCCCAGCTGTCGGCCAACACCGCCTGCCAAGTGTCCTCATCCAGGTACAAGCGGCGCTTGGCTGCTGTATTGCGCTTGCCGTCGCGCAGCGTTGCCTCGACAACCCAAACACGGTGCAGCTCCCAGCGCACAAAGTCGGGGTTGAGCGTACTTTTGCCCACAGCTTCCTTGATGGGCTTCGCCATCAATGCGTTGTTGTTGTACGGGACGACCATCTCACGCTTTCCTAGCAGCTTCATCTGGTATCGATCCTGGGCACCGATGAAAAGGTTCACATCATCGAAGTTCGCCAGCCCTGCTGCTGACCCGTCCGGTGTGTCATAGGCGATCGATGGTGATTTGCGCACACGGCGTTGGCCTGGCAGGTACTGCCAGCCATCTTTGGGTTTGCCAAAGTTATCTACGTAGTCGATGGTCATCAGCGCCTGGCCTGCGTTCGCGGGAGGTTCGGTGATATCGATGCGTGCGCGAGCCCACTCGCCGCTGAATTGATCGGGGCTGCCTGCCGGGTCGTAGAAGGGATAGATGAGGTGGGTGCGCTGTCGGCTGGTCAGTACCTGGTCGCCAGAAGCTGTCATGACGTACTTGTCGGCCACGAAGCTGGTGACTTGGCCCCGGTAGCTGAGCATGTGGTTCCAAATGGCTTCGTGCCCGTTGCGTGGCACAGGAAAGGGAATGCCTCCATACGCGCCTTCCACCGTCAGGCCATCGTTTGCCAGCTTGGCACGGCTGGCGTTTTTCAGTACCTGGTCGTAGATAGCCTGTGGAAACACAGCGCTGCGGCGGCTAGGGTATACCTCTAGTTTGAAGCCAGGTACTTTCGCGAGCAGCGCTTTGGTGCCATCGGTGAGCACGTTGGCATGTTCGCTTGCGTTCGCAGCGGTGATGGTCAGGCGGGGCTTGTCTGCGGCAAATGGATCTGCCCGTTTGGCAGATGCAGCACCCTGTGCGGCGGGCGCCTTGTCATCCCAGGCTGGAATGGTTCCTTCTTTGTTGCCAGCGCGCTCCGCTCCGTAGGGTGTCAGCGTGCCCGACTTGAGGGCCGCCACGTCTTCGGGGGCCGCTTGCGCGGCGCATGCCATGACCAGTGCCGCAGTGGCTACGGCACTCTTGTGGTTGAGAAAAAAATGGTGCATGAAAGTCTCCGAATACCTGTTGTGTCGTGCTGGCTGTCAGAAGGTTGTCTGCAGGCTGAACCGCAGGTAGTCGCGGTCAAGTACAGGCTGTCGGTTTGCGCCGCCCAGGTAGTTGATCCAGGAGAGGTTGGCGCTCCATTTGTTCAGGTACACCATCGTGAGCCCCAGGACTAGCTCGCCGCTGCGTTCGGGGCTGCCACCAAAGGGAAAGGATGTGTCGATCATGGAGTTGCCACGGAAAGACCATCCCAGATTGATGGGCAGGCTCAGGTCCAGCCCCGAAGTCACTTGGTACCAAGATGGCGTAAAAATCACACGCATGCCCACGCTGGTCTTGCGCTTGTCGAGGTTGATCTTCTCAGTGCCGATGGGGTAGCGGCCTGCCGTGCTGGTGCGCACATCATCTGCGTGCATGACATGGTTGGCAGCTAGTTCGCCCACCAGGCTGTAGCCGTCCCACACCCCAGACTTACCGCCCAGCAGGCTCCACGACAGGTTCATGTGCGAGGTGCGACCCGTGACGTAGCTCGCATCGGCGGGGCTGACTACGCCCTCTTTGACCGCCAGCGGCTGGTTGTCTCGCACGGAAAACTCTAAGCCCAGGTTGGCATCACCGACCAGTTTCGCCATGCTCACGCCCAGCAACCGCACAGGTTCGACGGGCACGATCAGGCGATAGGAGCCTGCGGCCGTGTTGGTCTGGATGATCTGCGAGGTATCGCGGTAGCTGACGGCGTAAAACCCCAAGTCTGCATTGAGCCATTCGCTGCGCGTGTTCAGTGCAATGCCGTAATTGGCGCGCTGATTGCCTTCATCGATACCGGCGTAGCTGAGATAGCAGTTGTTGAAGCGCTGGGCCACTGGAACGCTGGCGCTGCCGCAGCGGTTGGTCGTGGGGTTGCCAATAAACATACGCTCGGCCCCATCGCCCAGCATGTCTGTGGTGCTTAAAAAGCTTCCAGAAGGGTGCAGGCGTGTGGCCCGGTATTTGAATTGGACGAAGCCCTCGACGCTGGTGTCATCTGTCAGCTGCAGTGTGGAGGACAGTTGTGGCACGGGGATGGTGGTTTCCTTGGCCTGTGTGCCTGGGATGCTGAGCTTGTAAACGTCGATGGGTGCCATGCCTTTGGCGATGCCGTTGGCTCCGAAGAACAGGCTGGTGCCCCATACCAGCGAATGCTGACCGAGCCGATAGGACAGCGTCTTGCCGCCAATGTCGTTGCGTCCGAAAACAAACCAGTCCAGCATTTCGGCCTTGCGTCCTGCCACGTCCCGTGTCCCTGGTGTGAATTGGTTGTATGGCACGCTGGCGCGGTTGGCAGAGATAGCAGAGTCGTGGTCATTGGCCTGGTTGTAAACCTGGTCGTACCAGGCTGCAGCGCTCAGGCGCAAGCCAAAGCCGTCTTTTTGGATGTCAAATTCGCTGAGAAGATCGGCCCGGTTGGATGTGAGGCCGCGGGAGAAGCTGCGATCACCATCGTCGCTGTTGGACCGCACCGAGACCGGACTGATGAGCGCAGGCGAGGGCGATTTGAGTCGGTACCCATTGCTGTATTTGACGGTGTTGTCCCAGCGGGCTTGCCAATCGCCGTCTGGGTTCAAGTCCATTGCCATGGCCCCACTGCCCAACGAGGCCACGGCCAGGGCTGCCAGGGGGCCGACCACCTTGCGGGCGCGCTGGCGCTCGGTGCACACAGTTTGATTCACAGTTGTCTCCTGTTTTTGTTGGCTGCCAGTGCTTCCTCTGTTTGGGAAGTGCGTGTCTGTCTGCGGGAACTGTATTGATTGGCCGTACCTGTGCCTCTATACAAAATGAAGATTCGCTGGCACTTTTATTTCAGCAGGGTTTGCGCAAAGGCTTTCTGCACCTGTGGCTGCATGAACCTAGGCTTGCGCAGTCCTGTTGCAGGGCAGAAAAGTCGGGTAAGTTCCAGGTTTGGCATGGCCGCGGACAGGTCCTTTGGCCTCTCGCTTTCAGCTAGTCCAGCCAGTTCAAATACACCCTCCATACCAACACTGACGCTCCAATGCACACAGCCCCAGCCGCCTCTGTCTTTACCGCCATGGCCCCTTTGCTATGGCCCGATTCGTTTGCTTGCCTCTGCATGCCATGCGTTTGTCTGGCCAGCGCATGTCAACCAGGGGATTGGGTATGAACGCCGCCCATCCCTTGGCAAGCAGTGCGGTTCAAAGCGATGGCGCCGCGTTGCCCCGCACCTTTGGTTTGGTAGCGCACCGCCGACACCGCACGGCGCATACCTGCGCTTTGGCACGGTGGGCCCATGCATGTGAGCCAGCGGTCCGGTCGCTGCAACTGCGTATTGCAGCCGTGGGTGGTGCGGCAGATGCTCTGGAGCGATTGGGTTTGTTCACAACCTTGCCAGTTGTGCACCGCCTACCCTACGGGCACGAGGGGGGCTTGATGAAGCTGGTGTCTCGCGTGGCAGGAGGGATTCGGCCTGAAGATGAGCTGTCCGGGGTGGTGTACCTGATGGACCCGCTTGATCCCTCATCACTGTACCCCGAGGCCCAGGCGCTCAAACGTCAGTGCGTGACCCACCGCAAGCCGCTGCTGTTGACCATGGCGGCAGCCATCGAGTGGATGGCGGTGGAGTGGGCTAATGCGGGTGGCCCTGCGCTGAGCGAGGGCCACTTGGGGCCCTCGGGACGACTGCGTCCCCTGGATCAGCAGTCGCTGGCGCTCATTGCGCACGACTCGATGAAGTCCCGCATGTTGGACTTTGCCGCTCAGCATTTCGATGTGCTCTCGCGTACGCCTGTGCGCTATGCCACGGGCACTACAGGGAGCAAGCTCAATGAGTTGGCTTGGGCCCGGGGTTGGCCAGCCGACACCCCCTGGGTGCACCCGTTTCGCAGCGGCCCCATGGGCGGCGACGCGCAGATTGCAGAGTTGGTGCTCGACCGCCGCTGCCAGAAGGTGATCTTTTTTGAAGACGTGCACGTGGCCCGCCAGCACGAGGCTGACATTCAATTACTGGAGCGTGCTGTGTGTTCTGTGGGCGATGAGGCGGCCTGCCTGCACACCTTTGATATGGCCGACACGTGGGCAAAGGCGTGGCGCTGAAGGCCCCTGTCCTATGGCTGTCTGTGCAGCAGCTTCCATTGCGTGCAATGTTTAGATGGCGGTTTAACGTTGCCTAAAGGTAGGCTCAGAAAAGTAAGTGAAGATGACTTGTGTGACCTGCCAGTCAACCCAAGTGCACCATGAACTACACCCATCTGAGCCAAAGCGAACGTTACCAAATCCAAAGCCTTGTGGACGTGGGGCTGTCCATTTCGCAGACAGCCCTGCGCCTGGAGCGCCACCGCAGCACCATTGCCCGCGAGATCAGGCGCAGGGAACGCTTGGGCGCGGGGCAGTTGAGTGATCGAGTGGGTATCGCGCAGCGCCCCGCCATCGTGGACGAGCGAGCGCGCCTGGGGGACTGGGAGGGCGACACTATTGTCTCGGGCAGGGGCGCTCTTGCTGCTTTGGTCACCCTGACCGAGCGGCGCTCGCGCTACACACTGGCCCAGCATGTGCCCAGGCGCAAAGCCGAGCCGGTGGGTCAGGCCATCATCGAGATGCTCAGGCCTCATCCCAAGCACCGCCACACCCTGACGCTGGACAACGGCAAGGAGTTCGCTGAGCACAAATGGGTGCAAAGACGTCTGAGCACAAAGGTGTACTTTGCTGATCCACACAGCTCCTGGCAGCGGGGGCTCAACGAGAACCACAATGGGTTGCTACGCCACTACTTCCCCAAGGGCAGCACCCTGAGCCTGCTCAGCCAGGTGAATCGCCCCGGCATTCCTAGACACCGTTGAGCCGTTGGGAATGTCGCTGTTCGAACTCTACAGGGGATAGTCCTGCCGCCGATGAATGACGGCGCTGTGAGTTGTAGAACATTTCGATGTAGTTGAAGACGTCCGCTTTCGCATCATCACGGGTTGCATAGACCCGTCTGCGGATGCGTTCGCGCTTGAGCAGTTGGAAGAAGCTCTCGGCCACAGCGTTGTCGTAGCAGTTGCCACTCCGGCTCATGCTGCTGACTAGGTTGTGGTCGCGCAGAAAGGTCTGCCACTCGTGGCCGGTGCACTGACAGCCTTGATCGGAATGAACTATGACAGGTGCACGCAGCTGGCGGCGCATAGCGCCATCAGCAGTGCATCGAGGACCAGACTCGTGTCAATGCGGCTGCCCATGGACCAGCCCACTACCTGGCGTGAGAACAGATCGACCACAACCGCCAGGTACAGCCATCCTTCGTGGGTTCGGATGTAGGTGATGTCAGTGACTCAGGACTGATTTGGCTCATCCACCTTGAACTGACGCTGCAGGTGGTTTGGCGCGACCACCGCGGGCTTACCGCCTCGCAGTCCAGGCCGGCGGCCGTAGCCCGTCTGCGATCGCAGACCTTCGATCTTGAGCAACCGCGCCACGCGATGCTTGCCGCAACGCTCGCCCAGGTCGCGCATGTCCAGCGTGAGCTTGCGGGAGCCGTAGACACCCCCACTCTCCAGCCATGCCCGCTTGAGCAAGCCCAGAAGTCTCTGGTCGTCCTTGGCCCGTGGACTTTGCGGCGCTGCCTTCCACGCGTAGTAGCCGCTGGGGTGTAGCTGCATCGCCTTGCACATGCGCCGCACGCTGTGTTCCTGCGCATGCTGCTTGATGAACGCGTGCCTCACCCGGACTGCCTGGCAAAGTACGCGGCGGCTTTTTTTAGGATGTCACGCTCCTCGGTCACGCGCTTGAGTTCAGCCTTCAGCCGCTGTAGCTCCTCAGTCTGGGACGTCTGCATCTGTCGTTCTGGCGCAGGCACCGAATAGACCTTGATCCACTTGTACAGGCTGTGCTGGCTCACGCCGATCCGGGCAGATACATCGGCTATTCGGTGGCCTCGCTCCGTTATCTGCTTGACCGCTTCGATCTTGAATTCTTCGGGATATGGCTGCTTTGTCATGGCACCTCCTATTGGGCCTCAGGTTTGAGGCTCGAAGGCGTCTAGTTCAGCCGGGGCGATTCAGTTCTGCGGAGGCGAGTTGGTTTAAGTCAGGCGGTCGCGGCCTGACCAGCGCGTTGTCGATGGTAATTGGCATCGAACTCAGCTGGCGGCACGTGACCCAGCGGGCCCATCAGGCGGTGATGGTTGAACCAGGACACCTGAGGTAGTCACAGCGGCGAGGCCTTGCTGGCCCACATCCGGGCCATCCACGAGCAACTCCGTGGCGAATACGGCTGGCCAAGGATGCACAAGGAACTGCTGGCCCGCGGGGTGCCGGTGGGCAAGGAGCGGGTGCGCGTGTTGATGCAACAGCACGGCATCCGAGCCAAGGGCAAGAAGAAGTTCGTGGTGACCACTGGCAGCAAGCACCACTTGCCGGTAGCGCCCGACCCCGTGCAACGCCGCTTCGTGCCGGCCGCGCCCAACCTCGTGTAGAGCGGCGACATCACGTACCTGCCCACCGATGAGGGCTGGCTGTACCTGGCAGCGATTGTGGATTTGCACAGCCGTCAGGTGGTGGGCTGGAGCCTGCAGCCGCACATTCAGACGGCCCTGGTCAAGGACGCCTTGCTGATGGCCTGCTTCCGGCGCAAACCGGCGGCGGGCCTGATCTTCCATAGCGATCGCGGCAGTCAATATTGCAGCCGGGACTTCCAGGACACCCTGAAGGCCTGGGGCATGCGCAGTTCGATGTCCCGCAAGGGCAACTGTTGGGACAACGCCCCGACCGAGAGCTTTTGGGGACGACTGAAGACGGCCTGCGTCCATGGCCGCCGGTTCGCCACGCACGAGGAAGCACGCCAAGTCGTCATGGACTGGCTCGCCTTCTACAACCATTCGAGGCTAAGTTCGGCGTTGGGCTATCTCAGCCCGATGTAGTTCGAGCAACGCTGGCTGGCGGCGCGGTGCAAACCTGCCGCCTGATGATCGGGTTATGCACTCCGATTTCCAAGGGCAACCTCATTGATCGTCTCGGCCAAGGCGTTGTCGTAGCTGTCACCCTTGGATCCCACGGAGGGCTCAATGCCGGCTTCGGCCAGCCGCTCGCTGTAGCGAATCGATAGGTATTGTGAGCCCCTGTCTGAGTGGTGCGTCAGGCTGCCGTCGTCATCGCGCTTGCGGCCGTGTGCCGAAACTCTCAATTACTTGTTCCGGGGCGACGCCACGGCAGGCACCAATCACAAACCTGGAGCAGGAGCAAAGCCCAGCACAGCCTCTACAGACATGCCTATGCCCAAGAGCAACTGATCACTCCCTAGCGGGCCGTCTAGCTCTAGCCCGACGGGCAGCCCGTCACTAGTCATGCCAGCAAAGAGAGAGAGCCCCGGTAGGCCTGCACTGCTGCTGGGGTCCGTATTGCGGACGTAGGCACTAAATTCATCCATGAGAGCGCCTCCATTGATAGACACAGTGGACGAACCTCGAACCCCATCGATGAGCACTGCCGGCAAGGGGGTGGTGGGGAACATTACCGCATCAACAGCGTTCTCGCTGAAATAACGCGCATAGAGGGCCTGCATTGCCGGGCGGTGCACCGCCACCGCGTCTTCGTAAGGGGGACCGCCAAATGCGTCACCAAGAATAGCGAGGAACGCGTCCCGTACATCAGGGCTGGCTACCCCGGCTGCCAAGCTGGCCAGCGTAACTCCGGCGGCGCCATTGGCAGCAAGGTATGCTGGAATATCGCCAACTGCTTCGTGGAGTATCAAGGGGGAGGAGACTCTCTCGTTCAACGTTGCCAAGCCCGCCAAGTCGACGTCAACGAACACGACGCCCTGCTTTGCCAATTCCTCGCGCGCCGCTCCAGCGACGGATGCAACTTGTGTATCCAATCCAGCCCAGAAACTGGTAGGGACACCGACTCGAAGCCCCTTCAAGCCCACCGGATTTGGTACAGAGCGGCCCACAATCGCAGCATCCAGCAATGCTAGGTCGGCGACGCTACGCGCCATGGGCCCTACGGTATCGCGTGTATGACTCAGGGGCACCACGGCGTTGGTATCGGTGTACCTGCGCTGCACACCGCCGTTGCCGACTGAGGGCCGCATGCCGGCGATACCGCAAAGGGCTGCAGGTATGCGGCTTGACCCTGCAGTATCGGTGCCCAAACCGGCGGGTGCGATGCGCGCTGCAATAGCTGCGGCAGTGCCACCCGATGATCCGCCAGGGATACGGGCCGTATCGTACGGGTTCCGGACTGGTCCGGCGAAGGTGGTGAGATTAGTACTTGTGATACCAGCGGCTAACTCATGGAGATTGGTCTTGCCCAGTACGATTGCACCTGCATCGATGAGTTTCTGTAGCGATGGCGCGTTGTCCGATGGCTGAAGGGCCCGTAGGGCTGCAGTACCGCCGGTAGTTGGCAGGCTGCGCGTGTTGATGTTGTCTTTGACAACAATCGGCAGGCCGGCAAGCGGCGGTAAGGGGATTCCCGTCCTGCGCTGCGTATCCACGGATCGCGCGGCGGTCAAGGCGCCGTCCCTGTCCACAGTGATGAAACAATTTAAGTCCTTGAGAGCTTCGGCGCGAGTCAGAAGCGTCGTAACGTAAGCTTCTGCGCTCAGACGCCCAGAATTCATCGCCCGCAGTGCCTCGGTTGCAGTCAGCGCCAGTTGCTCGGCTGTCGTCATGCCTGGGAGCGTGTCATTACCGCCTCCACAGGCGCTGAGACCAACAGTGCTTAAGGGTAGCGATATCGCTGCACCCGTATTCTTCAGGAAGTTACGGCGTGTCTGAGATGTGCTCATGAAAGTACTCCGAAATGGTTGCTAGGTGGCGTTGGTAGATCCCACCGCTAGCATTCTCCAGTTCCCGTTGTTCTGCCAATATCCTCATGAATGAGGACGCTGACCTGCCCCCTTCAGCCGTACCAGTGATTCGGTTGGAGTCCTGGGGTTGAAGGGCTGCAGCCACCCAGCACGTGACCTTCATTGAAGCCCACCCTGAGCGTCATCTCCTACCGTAAGCTCCCCTGTCAAGCAGACAGTTGATTTCTAGAGTCCGCGGCGGTTGTGTTGATCAGTCGGGGCATGAACTGCTCGGGCGGCACGCCACCCAGCGAGTCATGCGGTCGGTACTCGTTGTATTGAGTCAGCCAGTCGTCCGCGATGGCCTGGACCTGCTCGATGGAATTGAACAGGTAGGCATCGAGCACCTCGGTGCGGAACGTCCTGTTGAATCGCTCTATACAGGCGTTCTGGTTGGGCTCGCCGGGTTCGATGTAATTCAGCGCGATACCCCGGCGCTGCGCCCATTCGACCAAGTCGTGGCTGGTCATCTCAGGCCCGTTGTCCATACGGATCGACGGCGGCGGCTGTTCCAGTCCACCAGGCGGTCCATCGTTCGGATCAGCATCGGGCCCGGCAGCGACTGGGCCACCTGGATGGCCAGCACCTCGCGGTTGGCCTCGTCGATGACGTTGAGGGTACGGAAGCGGCGACCGTCGTAGAGCACGTCGTGCATGAAATCGAGCGCCCAGCCTTGATTGACAAACTACCCCGCTGCCAACAGGCACTTCCTGAAACCCCTCGCGCTGCCGGCAATGGCCGGCGAGTGCGCGTGACCTGAGCGGACATTCGAGGTGCGAGGTCCGTCGATGCTCGTTTCCTCCCGCCGCAGCGCCCCGCGACGGGGATTTCAGCCCTCAAGCGGGCCATGCGGACGGACCTCCGCTCTTGACCAGACACACCAGTCGGCGCGCGTAGTACGCCGCGCACTGCAGTGTGATGGCCAGCGCGTTGCGCGACAAGGTCATCGCCCGCACACACTTGCCGCCTTGCTGGGCTAAGCTGGCGCAGACATGCTCGACACGGGCCCGAGTCTTGTTGATGGTGCGGTTGCGCTGGTTCAGTCGAACCCTGGCGGTCTGCCCCGGTTTGGCTCGGCGTGCGATGCCGTCTTGCAGTCCTCGTGCCTGCAGCACTTGCCGTTTCCCCTGGCTATCGTAGCCCCAGTCTGCCAGTAGCCGATCCCGTGTGTTGGTGGTCTGCAGCACGTCGGGCAGTTGTTGCCCATCGTCGGCGTTGGCCGGTGTGATCTTCAGCTCCCGGATGTGCTTGTAGCGCGTCCACGTTGCCGTGCAGCTTGTAGCCGTAGAAGGCCATGCCATGCTTGATCGTCCAGCGGGCATCCCGGTCGGTGTGGGCCAGGCGCTTGGCGCTCCAGCCTTGCGGGGGCGTCGCCACGGTTAAGTGCCTCGCGTTCCTTGGCGTTGGCTTGCGTGATCGGCGCCTGCACGATGCTGGCGTCCTCGATCTGCCCGCCACGCGGGATCAAACCGTGGTGTTGCAGTTGCTGGCTCAGTGTCTCGAAGATGGCCTTGCCGCCCAGGCCGCCTTGGGCCAGTCGC
This sequence comes from Acidovorax sp. DW039, assembly GCF_037101375.1. Taxonomy (NCBI): domain Bacteria; kingdom Pseudomonadati; phylum Pseudomonadota; class Betaproteobacteria; order Burkholderiales; family Comamonadaceae; genus Acidovorax; species Acidovorax sp. DW039. The sequence goes on from NZ_AP029020.1 coordinate 175,601, forward strand.
TGGCGAAAGGCCCACAGCGTGCGGGCGTCGGGGATGTGCAGTGCGCCGTCGAGGCGACAGAAGTGCTGGAAGCTCAGCCGGTCGAGAACTTGGTGCTCGCACTGCTCGTCGGACAGGTTGTACAGGCCCTGCAGGAACACCATGCGCACCAGCGCTTCGGTGGGGTAAGGCGGGCGTCCACCCTTGCTGCGGTCTGCTCGCGGGCAAGCCACGTCCGCGGCCTGCGCCATCTCCGAGAAGTCAATCAGCTTGTCCATCGCGGCCAGCGTCTGAACGTAGCTTTCGAGCTTGGCCTTGCGCTGGCGCACGAGGAACAGGTCGTCTGGGGCCTCTTCGGGGAAGAAGCTCGAGGGCTTGGTGCGCGGCGTGATCATCTCGCCATGTTGCCGCACCACGCGCCGCTCGGGCGCGCGAAGGCGCGGTTTTTAGAAGCGCCCTCATGGCTCCATTCTCCAGAGTTGGAGCCCCGTCATTGCCGGCATTGCGTCGCAGTTCCCTGCTCAGGCTGCCAGCGTCGCGACCCAGTACCTGCGCGATGGCCCGAAGGCCCCGCCCCTGCTTTCGCAGCGCGGCTAGAGTCACGCGCTTTTCGGGCTGCATCTGTTGGAGTCTTCTCGTCATCTTCATACTTTACCGGGACGGCAAGGTGTTGCATTTCAGATTTGAGGCCGCCCCTCCTTCAAGTCCGGGGGGCGATTCATCATGGTTGACGCATAGATGAGACGGTGCCAAACATGATCTGGCATCTTTCTTGCAGGCAGCGGAAGCCTGATAAGTAGGCATGCCTCGCTCTCGCTGGGCCGCTCATCTCGAAAGGATTCCATTGCTATGTACCTGAGCACTCACCAAGTGCATGTGTTATCTCGAGTGATGCGGACGCTGGCAGAGCCCCTTTCGGCCTACGAGATCCGCAAGCAACTCGGATGCTTGATGCTTGAGTTACTGGGAGCTCAGTTCTACGCCAGCTATGTGTGGGATGAGGAAGCCGGTCGATTTAGCAACGGTGTGCATATTGACGTAGACCCGGAGAACGTTCGGCGCTATGAAATCTACTATCAGTATCATGATCCGATTACGCCGCTCCTGCGGCAGAGACGCGACTCGGTTCTTGTCTCCGAGGTAATGCCGCAGGCCCAGCTGAAGCGCACCGAATTCTTCAACGATTTACTCTCGAGGGATGGGGCATATTGGGGCATCAACCTGTACGCCTGGAACGATCAGGAGAACATCGGCGACATGCGCATATGGCGTGACCGTAAGCATGAGAATTTCTCACGCGACGATGTTCAGTTGCTAGAGCTCGTTCGCCCCGCTTTCACAGCGGCGGTGGAGCGCTGCACAAGAAGACACACGCATCTGGCACAGACTGAATCAGCTCGCCTACACAAAATTGATTGCGACGAGACTCTGTCGGTACTGAGCGCCAGGGAGCGACAAGTAGCCCAATTGATCGGGCGAGGACTTGCCGACAAGGAAGTTGCTGAGCGCCTTTGCATTTCTGTCACAACAGTCCGAACCCACATCGACCGAGCATTTCGCAAACTGCGCATAAATAATCGTGTGGCGTTAGCGCGCAAGCTCAACACCTGAGTGGCCACGAAACTAGCCGCGTTGAATCCCCCCGGGTTTGAACTGACCCCCAGAAGTTGGACAAACTTCAAGGGGTTACATGAAGAAGTACAAAACGGAGTTCAAGCTGAAAGTGGTCCGAAGCTTCTTGGCTGGCGAAGGTGGCGCGAGGCTCTTGGCTCGACGGTGGTCGGTTCCCGAGGAGAAGGTTCGCACGTGGGTGAGCCACTACCGTCTGCGCGGCATCGACGGTTTGCGCCCCAAGCGCAGCGCGTACAGTGCCCAGTTCAAGTTGCAGGTGCTGGCTCATCAGGATCGCGAACAGCTTCCAGTCTTCAGGTCGCGGCGCTCTATGACATCCGCAATCCCAACCAGATCGTGGTCTGGCGGCGCAATTTCGATCAAGGCCGCCTGCAGGCGTGCGAGACCAGGAATGAAGAACATTCCAAGATGAAACCAGAACGACGTTCTGCCGCACCGTCGAGCACGGTCGTTGCCGAGCGGAGAAAGCCTTGCGGGAAGAGAACGACCGAATGCGCGCGGAGGTCGCGTACTTAAAAAAATTGCAGGCCTTGATCCGGTCGAAGAGATCAGCTGCGCCGACAAAGCGCGACTGATTGCCGGGTTGAGGTAACAATTGGCGGATCTGTTGCAGGTAGCAGGCTTGCCGCGCAGCACGTTCTACTACCAGTGTCAGGCGGCCCAGTGTGCCGACCAGCAAAGCGCCATGGAATCCAGAATTCGCGCTGTCTATGACGAACGCAAGGGGCGCTACGGATACTGGCGGATCACCGCAGCGCTGTGCAATTCAATGGCACAACCGGTCAACCACAAGTGCGTGCAGAGTCTGATGCAAAGGATGGGGCTACGTGCGTTGATTCGGGCGAAGAAGCGCTCCTGGCATGTCCGGGGCAACACCGCCTGATTGGCGGCAAGGCAACCGTCCAACTTCTGGGGGTCAGTTTAAGGCCGGGGCGATGCAAATCGAAGTGTTCGGCGGACTGCATTTTCTGGTGTTTGCAGTGCTCATGCAGCCTGCTGCCGTAAAGGCGCTTGTTGCCGCATGGAGTTCAAAGCACGCGCTAGTTCTCATTTACATCCTGCTCCAAGGACACACCAATACGCAATTCGATGCTGCGGCTGGGCCCTTGTTCAGTGCATCGGCTGGTGCATCTTCTTCTAAGCTAAAAGCTCGAATACCGTCGTCATTTGACGACCGTGACAATTTGAATGCTGACCTGAGGACCCACATGGCTCTGCACGATTTCAAAGTACTGACGTTTGATGTAGTTGGAACGCTTATCGACTTCGAGGCAGGGATGCTGGCTTACTTACGCCACGCTGTGCCTGACAGTGACGTAACCGATGACCAGTTTCTAGCTGCGTATCGAGAGGCACGAAAAATGCCAAACACCGATTGGTATCCCAATGACTTAGTTCGCTGCTGGCATGTCATTGCCCCTCAGCTAGGACTGCCTGAAAGTGATGCGCTGGCTGACGGCTTTCGTGATTCCGTGCCACATTGGCCTGCCTTCCCCGATTCAGTTGACGCCCTTGTGCGGTTGCGCAGGCATTTCAAACTTGTCACCATGACCAACGCGCAAAACTGGGCGCTGCAGCATTTTCAGAAGACGTTGGGTTCGCCCTTTGACATGCTGCTGGCGTGTGATGATGCTCTGTGCGAGAAGCCAGATCCCCGCTATTTTGCATATGCCCGGGGGCGCTTTGAGGAGGCTTGGGGCTACAAACAATCTGAAAACCTCCACGTTGCGCAAAGCCAATATCACGACATTGGTATTGCCAAAAAGCTCGGTATTACCACCTGCTGGATCGAGCGCCGCCACGGACTGACTGGCTCAGGCGGGACTATCGAGTCCGAACCCACCACGCCTGACTTCCATTTCCACTCTCTAGCCCAATTGGCCAATGCGGTGGAGGCAGAACAATGAGCCGAAGATTGAGCGCAGCTACTTTGGCAGATGTAATGGAGCCCGTACAAGATCTTCTGCCTGATCTCGTGGCACTAAGGCAAGATCTACATGCCCACCCTGAGTTGGCATATGAAGAGCGTCGCACAGCAGGAATCGTTGCACAGTCTCTGCGCCTGATGGGATTACAGGTTGTCGAAGGCGTGGGCGGTACCGGGGTTGTGGGCACGTTACGGTGTGGCGATATGAGTGAGGGGGCAAGCCCTAGCGTGGGACTGAGGGCTGATATGGATGCCTTGCCTATGGTTGAGCTAGGGCAGCGTAGTTACACCAGTCGCTATGCTGGCAAGCACCACGGCTGCGGACACGATGGGCACACCAGTATGCTGATTGGTGCTGCGCGTCACCTTGTGCGCACACATCAAGCACTGGGCCTACGTGGCACAGTGCATTTCATCTTTCAGCCTGCGGAGGAGGGAAAAGCGGGAGCCGCTCGCATGATCGAAGACGGCTTGTTTGAGAACTTTGCGTGCGACAGCGTGTATGCGCTGCACAACTGGCCAGACTTACCCCTGGGCCATGCGCAAACTCGCCCTGGACCGATCATGGCAGCGGCCGATCGTTTTGATATCACCGTGCGTGGTCGGGGCGGCCATGCCGCTCAGCCCCAGCACACTCCTGATGCCATCCTGGCTGCTAGCCAGCTAGTAGCTCAGCTGAATACCATCGTTTCGCGGCAAATCGATCCCAGTGAGTCTGCGGTTCTATCTGTCACACGCATTGAAGGTGGTCACAGCCACAATGTGTTGCCTGCCGAGGTACAGATCACAGGTACCGTGCGTAGCTTCGATGCCCATGCGCAGGACCGCATTGAAGCAGCTCTTCGCGCCACTTGCCAAGGTATAGCACTCGCTAGTGGAACCGAGGTGATGGTGGCCTATCAGCGCTACTATCCGGCGACCGTGAACGCCACTGCTCAGGCTGTACTGGCTTTGGATGCAGCACGCGCCGTGGGTCTAGAAGCCGAGGTTGCGCCGAGAGCGGCGTTCACGTCGGAAGATTTCGCATTCATGCTGCAGCACAAGCCTGGTGCGTACCTTTGGCTTGGTCAGGGGCGTGCTGATCCAGGTCCAGAGGGTGAGCGGGCATTGCACCATCCTTGTTATGACTTCAATGACGACGCCTTGCCCCTAGGCGTGCGGTGGCTATGCGAAATCGCTTCGCGTGCACTGGCAGTGCCAGCATAGCCTAGAGTTCAGTCAAGCTTATCTGTTGACCTGAACGCTCTCCATTTCTTCAGTCTGAGCAGAATTATGAGTATCACCCTTTTAAAAAATACATCCACCCTCACGGGCCTACTGCCTCAAGGTGGTCCAGCGATTCCGATCACGCAACCGCCTTGTCTCTTTAGCGGCATAGATGTTGATTTGGAAGGAGTTGCACCACACCAGACGGGTGTTTGGGAATGTACTCCTGGAAAATTCCAGCGTGTGCTACCCAATGCCGAAGTCATGCACATTCTCCAAGGTGCATGTATCTTTACCCCCTCTGGGGGGCAGCCGCTTCAAATTCAAGCGGGTGACACGCTCTTCTTCCCGGCTCACACCACGGGGGAATGGCATGTCACTGAGACTTTGCGTAAGGTGTTCTTTATTGTTGCGCTTTAATTAAGAGGTGTTGGTAACGAGCAATCGTATGTACGTGGCCTGTTCATAGATAGTCCGGGTGTTGATTTTGGGTGCGGATGAAAACTTGGGCTACCAAGAGGTAGTTCACGTATTCCTACGAAAATCGACTCCGAGCTGTTGAGCTTTATATCGAGCTGGGCAAGCGTGTCAGACCGACTATCCTGCAGCTGGGCTATCCGACGAAGAATTCTTTGAAGGATTGGTACTGCGAGGATCAGCGGTGTCTGGATCTGCAGGAGTGAGATGCTCGTCACTGCAGCTGATTGAGCAAGATAGGTTGGTCGTGCAAAGCCCAAGAGGCGTTGGTGTGCACCCCCAACAAGAAATGGCTGACCGACATCATGGAGTTCCAGATTCCTGCAGGCAATGCCTACCCGTCGCCGATCATCGATTGCTTCGATGCGATGGTGGTGATCTGGACTATCCGGAACGGTTCGAATGCGGAGAGGGTTAACGCCATGCTGGCTGCAGACATAGAGACGGAGGCGTGGCTGGCTATTAAGTATCAGCGAGGCCAACGTCAACCGCCCGATGCCCCGCAAGGCCTGATCTCCAGACAACGCAGCCGGCGAGGGGATCTACGGTCGCTTCAAAAACAAAAAGGAACTGTTCCATCTTCTGGACTGGAAGATTCTGGACTGGAAGAGCGTCACCGCTGAGAAGTTCATTGAGGTTCTTGAAGACTACACCCGTCTGTACAACGAGAAGTGGAGCAAGAACTCCCGTGGTTTTCTCAGTCCCATTGAAGATCAGGGGAGTTTTGGTCCTGCCGCATAAAACCAGTCCAAGTTTTTATCGGCACCCATCCGGGGGGTGATGGGTCACTTCTGGGTGTAAATCGACATATACGGAACTTACGCAGCGCATGAACTCATCCCATGGGGCGCAGACGTACCTCTTATTTCATCCCATGCGCAAATTTATCTTTGGATAACTCGAAGTGGGTGGTACACCGCCAACCGTTGCGAATGGCGCTACGCGTCGTCGACTTGCACCAAACAGCAATCCAGCGGACACACTCCAGGGAGATCCAACATGGCCGGAATAGCCGGACACCGCCCGCCCAGCGGGCATCGCCATTGGCACATTCATTGGCACACGCTTTGGCGCAGCAGCCCTCTGCAAGGGCTGTGGGCATTGGCCTGCCTGCTGTGGCTGGCCCTGGCAGCCCCTGCGGCCCAGGCACAAAGCACCACCCTGCTGCCCGGTGCGTCTTTGGGCACCATCGCCAGCCAAACATCCAGCGGTACTTTCCACACCTGCGCGGTGACCACGGGCGGGGCCGTGCAGTGCTGGGGCGACAACGGCAGCGGTCAAACCACCGTGCCGACCGCGCTGCAAAGCGGCGGGGCCATGTACGTGGCGGCTGGCAGCGACCACACCTGCGCGGTGACCACGGGCGGGGCCGTTCAGTGCTGGGGCTACAGCGGCAACGGCCAAACCACCGTGCCGAACGCGCTGCAAACTGGCGGGGCCGTGTACGTGGCGGCTGGCTACAACCACACCTGCGCGGTAACCACGGGCGGAGCCGTTCAGTGCTGGGGCTACAACGACTACGGGCAAACCAACGTGCCGACTGCGTTGCAAAGCGGCGGGGCCGTGTCCGTGGCGGCTAGCCTCGACCACACCTGCGCGGTGACCACGGGCGGGGCAGTGCAGTGCTGGGGCAACAGCGGTACCGGTAAAACCACCGTGCCGACCGCGCTGCAAAGCGGCGGGGCCGTGTCTGTGGCGGCTGGCTTCTTCCACACCTGCGCGCTAACCACGGGTGGGGCCGTTCAGTGCTGGGGCCACAACGGCAACGGACAAACCGACGTGCCGACCGCGTTGCAAAGCGGCGGGGCCGTGTCTGTGGCGGCTGGCGGGTTCCACACCTGCGCGGTAACCACGGGCGGGTCTGTGCAGTGCTGGGGCGGCAACGGCAACGGGCAAACCACCGTGCCGACCACGCTGCAAGGCGGAGGGGCCGTGTCTGTATCGGCAGGCTACAACCACACCTGCGCGGTGACCACGGGCGGAGCCGTTCAGTGCTGGGGCTACAACGACTACGGGCAAACTACCGCGCCGGGCGCACTGCAAAGCAGCGGGGCATCTGTGGCGGCTGGCAGCAGCCACGCCTGCGCGGTGACCACTGGCGGGGCAGTGCAGTGCTGGGGCTACAACGGCAACGGGCAAACTGAAGTGCCGACCGCGCTGCAAAGCGGCGGGGCCGTGTCTGTGGCAGCTGGCGGCCTCCACACCTGCGCGGTGACCACGGGCGGGTCTGTGCAGTGCTGGGGCGACAACTACAACGGGCAAACCACCGTGCCGACCGCGCTGCAAAGCGGCGGGGCCGGGTCTGTGGCGTCTGGCAGCAGCCACACCTGCGCGGTGACCACGGGCGGGGCCGTGCAGTGCTGGGGCTACAACAGCAACGGGCAAACCACTGTGCCGACCGCGCTGCAAAGCGGCGGGGCCGTGTCTGTGACGGCTGGGGGCCTCCATACCTGCGCGGTGACCACGGGCAGGGCAGTGCAGTGCTGGGGCTATAACTACGACGGGCAAACCACCGTGCCGACCGCACTGCAAAGCGGCGGGGCCGTGTCTGTGGCGGCTGGCTTATTCCACACCTGCGCGGTGACCACGGGCGGGGCCGTGCAGTGCTGGGGCTACAACGGCAACGGGCAAACCGAAGTGCCGACCGCGTTGCAAAACGGCGGGGCCTCATCTGTGGCGGCTAGCGGCAACCACACCTGCGCGGTAACCACGGGCGGGGCCGTTAAGTGTTGGGGCCTCAACGGAAGCGGGCAAACCAACGTGCCGACCGCGCTGCAAAACGGCGGGGCCTTATCTGTGGCGGCTGGCGGCAACAACACCTGCGCGGTAACCACGGGCGGGGCCGTTCAGTGCTGGGGCTATAACGGCAACGGGCAAGCACCCAGTGTGGTGCGTGCTACCCAGACCTTGTCCTTTACCCCAGGCACTGTGGCTGCAGGCGCACCACTGCGTGGGTTGTCTCTGGGCGGCAGCATCACCCTGGCGGCCACCTCCTCGGCCAGTTCCGGCAGCCAGCCTGTCACCTACACCAGCTGGACTCCCAGTACGTGCACCGTCAGCAATGGGGTGCTGACTCCGGTGGCCGGAGCCAGTGCTGGCAGCCTGTGCGGAGTGGTGGCATCGCGAGCGGGTGAACACAGCAGCGCAGCCAGCTTGGCCGCTGCCCCCGCACAGGCGCGCGTGCTGTTGCTCACCCAGGCCACGCCCACGCTGGCAGTCAGCACCAATCCCGCCAGCCCCGTCGCCCTTGGCACACAAGTGGCACTCACGGCCACGCTGACGGGGGCCTCCAATGCCACGGGTAATGTGGTGTTTACTTCGGGTGGCACTACCCTGTGCTCCACCACCGTAGGGGCAAGCACCCCCAACGTGGCCACTTGCCCAGCCAGTGGCCTCGCTGTGGGCTCGCACACGGTGACGGCCAGCTATGTCGGTGATGCGAACCATGCTTCCGCCAGCGGCAGCACCACGCTCACTGTCGCAGCGGCTGCACTGTCACTGCCAGGCAGCGCAGGCCAAGCCACCGTGGATGTACAAGGCCCTGCAGGGTGTCTGATCCAGAGCCCGCAGTTCACAGCCACCCCACCAGCAGGCACGCCCACGCTGCAGAACGTGAGCTTCCCGTTGGGGGTGTTCAGCTTTACGGCCAGTGGGTCGGGATGCGGCAACGCCACGCTGAACGTGAAGATCGACTACCCCGCTGGCTCACTCACCGGCTTGCAGCCACGCAAGTACGGCCCCAGCGCAGCCAATGCTGCCCCCAGCTGGTTTAACTACGGCACCATCACTGGCGACTCTGTGAGCTACTCGGTGAAGGACAACGATGTGGGGGACAACGATCTGACAGCCGGGCAGATCAAGGATCCCTTTGCTCTGGTTCTGCCTGCAGCGGCGGCTGCCCCGGGGGGAGTGGCCTCCATTCCAACGCTCAGTGAGTGGGGGGTGATCTTGTTGTCTCTGATGACGCTGGGGATGGGGATGGTCAGGGTGCGTCGGCGCTCAATTTGAGGGTGACCTTGCTGGGGTGGAGGCAAAAGAGCCTCTGCCCCAGCAGACCCTGCGCCACTGGGGATGGCCTGCCATACCAGCTCACGGACCTCGCTCCTCATTATGTGCGGCTCTCCTCGCAAGGGTGTGCAGCTGCATACATTTTGTTAAATTCGTTGCATCTTTCTGGCCCGGCGTAATGTTCAGGCTGCAAATCGCAATCCGTCCTCCTCTTCAGATCGACACCCCTTTCATGCACCATCGGTTTTCTCCCCTCACTCGCTGCGCACTGCGCATCGCCGCATGGGCGGCTACTTTATTGGGCGGCACAGCTCAAGCGGCCATGACGGTCACGCCCAGCAGTGTCTCAGCAGGTATGGCCACCCTCACGCTGAACTCGACCAGCGCAGGCACGGGCTCATGGGTGCTGTTGCGGTCTGGCAGCTGCGGCAGTGCAGCCCAAACCCAGGCTGGGGTGGATGGTTCAGGCAATGCTGCGTACAGCAAGGGCAGCTTGGCACTGGCTGCCAACACCAGCAGCAACTACACCGTGCGCCGCCTTTTGCAGTCGCAGGCGTACACCGTGTGCGCCACCAACGGCTCGGATACGGTCAGCTCCAGCTTTACTACCCAAGCCATGGCTGCCTACAACAGCCCTGCTTGGCAGGTGGTGGGCACGGCGGGGTTTTCTGCTGGTATGGCGTCTAACCAGTCCCTAACGTTCGCCCCCGACGGCACGCCCTATGTGGCGTACCAGGATGGCGGCAACAGTTCAAAGACCACCGTGATGCGCTTTGACGGAACTGCTTGGCAAGTGGTGGGCACGGCGGGGTTTTCTGCGGGTGATGCGCAGCATCAGTCACTGGCGTTCGCTCCCGATGGCATGCCCTATGTGGCTTACCGGGATGGCGGCGCTGGCGGTAAGACCAAGGTGACGCGCTTTGACGGAGCTGTCTGGCAGGTAGTGGGCGATGCGGCGGGATTTTCTGCGGGTGATGCGCAGTATCAGTCCTTGGCATTCGCCCCCGACGGCACGCCCCATGTTGCGTACACAGATTACGGCAACAGTGGTAGGACCACGGTGACGCGCTTTGACGGAACTGCTTGGCAAGTGGTGGGCACAGCGGGTTTCTCTGCGGGCTATGCTTACAACCAGTCCTTGGCGTTCGCCCCCGACGGCACGCCCCATGTTGCATACCAAGACAGCGTCTATGGCGGTAAGACCGTAGTGATGCGCTTTGACGGAACTGCTTGGCAAGCGGTGGGCACTGCGGGATTTTCTGCGGGTAATGCGCAGTACCAGTCCTTAGCGTTCGCCCCCGACGGCACGCCCTATGTGGCATACCAGGATGGCGGCAACAGTTCAAAGACCACCGTGATGAGCTTTGACGGAACTGCTTGGCAAGTGGTGGGTACGGCGGGATTTTCTGCGGGCTATGCGTCTTACCAATCCCTGGCGTTCGCCCCCGACGGATCGCCCTATGTGGCGTACTCGGATTACGGCAATGGTGGTAAGGCCACGGTGATGCGCTTTGACGGAACGACCTGGCAAGCGGTGGGCACGGCGGGGTTTTCTGCGGATAATGCGGCAAGTCAATCCTTGGCGGTCGCCCCCGACGGCACGCCCTATGTGGCGTACACGGATTACGGCGCCGGTACTATGACCACTGTGATGCGCCTGACAGGCACGGCATCTGCCCCGACGGGCCTGGCAGCGGTGGTGGGCAATGGCGCAGTCACCTTGTCCTGGACAGCCCCCGCCAGCAACGGCGGCAGCGCCATACAAAGCTACGCCGTCACAGGCACACCCGCTGGTGGCGGAGCCACGGTCAGCTGCCCCGCTCCCGTTACGACCACCACCTGCACGGTGTCTGGACTGACCAATGGAGTTAGCTACACCTTCACCGTCACTGCTACCAATGCGGCTGGCAGCAGTAACCCGTCCAGCGCTGTATCGGCTACGCCTCAGTGGAGCCAGCCAGCCCTTGCCCTGCCTGGCGGCGGTAGCGCGGCGGTCCAGATCAGCGCCCCCCCTGGATGCACCATTTCTTCAGCGCAGTTCACCAGCACCGTGGCTGCTGGCGCACCCGCAGGAGCGAGCGCTCCCAAGGGCGTGTTCAGTTTTGAGGCTGCAGGGTGTTCTAACGCAACCCTCACTGTGCGTATCGATTACCCCTCAGGGACGCTGAATGGACTGCAGCCCTACAAATACGGCCCACAGACAAGCGGTGCGGCTTCTACCTGGTTCCGGCACGGCACGATCACCGGGGACTCTGTGACATACACCATCACGGACAACGGAGTAGGAGACAGTAATACTGCACTGGGTGCCATTGCGGACCCCTTCGCCCCTCTTTTGCTGGCAGCCACGCCCAGCGGAGTTGCTGCCATTCCTACACTCAGGGAATGGGCGTTGATCATGCTTTCGCTGTTGACTGCAGCGATCGGACTAGTTGGTCTGGGACGCTCGCGCCGCGCAGTTCCAAACTAAGGGTGGAGCAAAACGCTTGCATGCCTTGCTGATCATGGCGTTAGATTGCCGTGAGATGGTGGCGGCAAGGTAGAGCGGAGCTTGCCTCGGCGCGAGGGTGGCACACCTGCAAGACCGGCTTGCGGGTGGCCTGCGTGCTTTGCTCTCCAGCGCGCCTCACCGTGAGGGTGAGACGGCAGTGGCGAAACAATGCGGCAGCGCTATGTGAGCTTTCGGGTACCTTGGCGCTGTCCCAAACCTTGATGCCTGGATTGGTTGTAGTTAACTCCATAGGGCAACTCTTCACAAATCGGTTCTGTGTGTGCCATACCGATATGCGAAGTTAAAAGCACTCATGTTGAGTAACATTGGCGTGAGCGGGGAGCCCTCAGACGCTGCGCGGGGCCCTTGACCCCTGATATTCGGTTATCACGCTCACTGCACGTGAACTTGCACCATGCATGTAAGCAGCTTGCGGCTAGTCATCCACAGACTTGGCAACGCAAACAACGTGACGATCTGTGCCGTGTTCCTCTTGTGCCCACGGTAGCGCACTTTCACATACCCAAAACTGCTGCTTGAGCGCCCTGACCGGGTGCTCCATGTTGACGCCGATGCTCGCTTTAGGCCAACCAGCGCATCCACAGGCTTGTGCTTGTCAAAAGCCCAGCATAAGCCCGGGCGCATGGTCATACGCCAGCGTACGTTCAGTTCGCTTGGCAACCCCTTGATAGACCGCATCGCCAAATGCATCCGTTTCTTGCCCATGCGGCAGTCATTGGCCTCATCACGTCGTTCGGATTGTCACTGGTACCTCGCACGCTGTGCACCAGCCCAGACTCGGCGTCTACCCCGGATGTGCGCCTTCATGCCAAAGTATCATTGTTCACCCTTCTTGTTTTGGTGCATCTCAGGGCCTCTTGGCTTACCTTTGTTCTTGGTGGATGCCGGCGCCCTAATCAGCGTGGCACCCACTATGGTGTCTGCTCTGAGTTGTAGCCCTTTGGCTTTTGGCAGTGCATTGACCGTAGCGAGGATCTGATCGGCCAGCTTGTGGCGCTGCAACACAGGTCTAAAGCGCAGGATGCTCGATTCACTGCTGATGTACTCGTCCCAGTGTGACAGGCCTGTAAGTACCGAAAGGCTGGCACGTCGTGTAAGGCCTCCTCCATGGCCGGGTCGCTGAGCTTGGACCAATGCTGCATGAAGTGGATGCGCACCAGGGTTTGCCCTGTAAATGGTTACCGGCCCCGTCGCTCCCTCTGAGGGCCGCAGGGCTCTATCAGCGAGACTAATTCGGCCCAAGGGGCCAGCAGTTCATAGCATATAGAAGCTTGCGCTTGAGCGTGCATTTTGTGGTGTTGCTCAGAGCCAGTCCGCTTTGCTTCATGCACGTATTGTCAGGGCTTCATGCTTGCTCAAACATCACAGCAACACTCGTGTAGAGGATCATTAGCGTGAAAGGCTTTTTCGGTACTCACACTGAATATTGGATATGCACTCTTTCGTTTTCCCTCCCCTTCGCTCAGAGAAACGATGAGCTCTTTATCCATCAATAAGTTCATCACTGTGTTGATGGTTTGCTAAGGCGTCCCCTCAGCTCGCACGGAAGCGCTCTTGCACTCATTCAGTCTTGGTGCTCAGTAGCTTCGATGGTTTTTTTCACCGCATGCCTGCCTATGTAGTAGGGCTCCAGCGGAATATCGGTACGTCCTGTCGCCATCAGTTCGGCCATGGTCTCGCCCACCCCGGGACTGATGGCAAAGCCTTCGCCGTTGAAGCCGAACGCATAGTGCAAGCCGGGCACTTTGGCACTGGGACCCATGATGGGCTGCCAGTCGGGGGTGTAGCCCTCGATGCCGCTCCATACGCGAACCAGCTGTACATGCTCGAAAGCGGGGACAAACCGGCGCAGTTCGCGCAGCTGGCGCAGGATGTTGTCTGGCTTGACGTAGGCGCGCACATGGTCGGCATAGGCGGGGCCTTTGAGCCCACCGCCAAAGACAATGTTGCCGCGCGAGATCTGGCGGAAGTACAGGCCCTCGTGCTCGATGGGGGACGACAGGCCGATGGATGGGCCAATGGCGTAGGGCAGAGGCTCGGTCACACCCATCTGGGGGCCACGTGGTTCCAGGTGCACGCCTTCGCCAAACTGCTCTGCCATGCGGTTGGACCAGGCACCGCAGGCTACTAGCATCTGTGGCGCTCGGTAGCGGCGGCCGTCGGCGGTGTGGGCCGTAAAACCGCGGCCGTCGTGCTCTACCTTCAGCACTTCGGCGTGTTCCACGATGTTCGCCCCGGCACGGCGGGCTGCGCGGGCAAACGCTGGACCTGCCAGACGAGGGTTGGCGTGTCCATCTTCGGGCGAGTACGAGCCTGCCACCACTCCCGGCGCAAAAATGCCCCACCGCTTGCGCAACTGCTCGGCGGTCTGCATCTCCAGCCGCAAGCCGTAGGGCTTCACATCGTGCGTGTGCTTTTCGATGATGGCGGCCTGCTTTTCGGTGTAGCACACGCGCAGGTGGCCGTAGGGCACAAACTCCGCGTCTTCGCCCAGCAGGTCCTTGATACGGCCCCACACCGCACGGGCGCGGTTGGCCAGGGGCAGCTGGTGCAGCTCGCGGCCCTGGCGGCGCACGTTGCCAAAGTTGGTACCGCTGGCCTGGCGGCCCACCAGCTCACGCTCCAGCAGCGTGACGGACTTGCCATGTTGGCGCAGAAAGAAGGCGGTGGTGGTGCCCATCAGGCCGCCACCCAGCACCAGCACATCGCTCTCATGCGTGGTGGAGGATGGGTTTGTTTGAGGGTGTGCGCTGCTCATGGCTGCACCTCGCGCGTGTTCATCATCAACGGTTTGACGGGGGCTTGCGAGCGCAGGCGGCCCACCTGTTCAACTGGGATGCTGCAGGTGTGCGCGATGACTTCTGCCGCTGCATGGCCGCAAAAGCGCCCTTGGCAGCGGCCCATGCCCACGCGGCTGAAGGCCTTGGCGCGGTTGACTTCCTGGCTGTCCAGCTCGGTCACGCAGCGGCGCAGTTCGCCCGCTGTGATGGCTTCGCAGCGGCAGACGATGGCCTCGTCGGGCAGGGTGGCTGCCTGCTGGTGAGGCCACGGAAAGGCGTGGATCAGCCCTTGGCGAAACCGGTCCATGGTGACCAGCGTGCGGCGCAGTCCTGGGGCCTGTGCGCGGTAGGCGGCTTGCCCCGCTGCGTGACCTGCATCGTTCAGCGCGGCCAGTGCGGCCAGGCGGCCTGCGGCTTCAGCCCCGTCGGCACCCAGAATGCGGGTGCCATCGCCTGCCAAATAAACCCCTTGGGTGGAGCTGCGTCCATCCTCGTCAATTTGTGGCAGCCATTGGCGGCTCTGGGGCTCGAACACAAATTCGCACCGGGCCAGGTCGGCCAGTTGGGTCTCGGACCGCAGGTGCCAGCCCATGCCCACCGCGTCGCATTCAAAGCGCTGGGTGGCACCCTGAGTGGTGCGTACCGTCACGGCTTGTACGCCCAGGGTGTCATCACCATCAATCTCCAGGGGCGTGACTCCCTGCAGTACGGGTACGCCCGCAGCGCGCAGCCCACGGATCAGCCCTAGCCCTCGCAGTGCCAATGTGGGGCGGGCGAGCAGACCCATCAAGGCTTTGGCGGATTTGAAGAACGGTGCCGTGTCGAGCACGGCCACCACCTTGGCCCCCGCCTGTACATACTGCGAGGCCACGAGGTACAGCAGTGGCCCGCTGCCCATGAAAACAACATGCGAGCCAATGGAGCAGGCCTGGGCCTTGAGGGCGATTTGCGATGCCCCGAGGCTGTAGCAGCCTGAGCGGTGCCAGCCGGGCACAGGCATGAGGCGGTCGGTAGCGCCAGCGCACAGGATGAGCGCGTCATATGCGAGCGTTGCGGGTTCGCCCTGGCTCACCACATGCAGCTCGCCTGCCGTGTGATTCCAGGCAAGGGTGTCAGGCCGGTAGTCGATGTGGGGGCGCAGGGCATCAAAGCTGTTGTGCAGCGCTTGGGCCTTATCGGCTTCGGTACCGTAGAGCTTGCTATACGGCCGCTTGAACCCCTCGGGCTGGCGGCGGTAGATCTGGCCGCCGTCGCGGCGGCTCTCGTCCACTACGGTAGGGCGCAGTCCGACTTCGACCAGGGCCTGTGCGGCGCGCACGCCTGCTGGTCCGGTGCCAACGATGACGATGCGGGGGGCAGTCATGCGTGGCCCTCGCTGGCATGTGTTGCCCGTGCAGGCTGTGGTTTGCCATGGCGCTGCAATGATTCGGCTAAGTCTGGGGTCACCGGCCAGTGCTGTTCAGGCGGCCGCGTCAGCACTTCCATGCCTGCCTTCACGGGCGTGGAGCATGCTCGCAGGCGTTCGCCCTGGGGCGTCCACACCCAGCAGTCCTGGCAGGCGCCCATCAAACAAAAGCCTGCGCGCGCGCCATCGCCAAATTCGCTGTCGCGGGCGCGGCGGCCGTTGCACATCAGGGCCACCAGCAGGGTGTCGCCCTCCAGTGCAGTGCAGGGCTTTGTATCGATGGTAAGTGGGACGGCGGGCCGGTCGGCCTCGGCCAGCCGCACAAAGCGCGGCGGTGGGGTGTAGGCGGGTGCAGGCATGGGGTGTGAGTGATCAGGTCAGCGCTGGTGTGGAAACAGGCGCTCGATAGGGCAGTGCGTCTTGATGAAGGGCGACTTGATGACGATGTAGCTGAAATACTTTGCGATGCCCAGGTTGCGCTCCAGCAGGTCTTCGATCACTTCCTGGTAGTGGTTGACGCCACGGGTCAGAAAGCGCAGCAGGTAGTCATATCCGCCGCTGACCAAGTGGCACTCCAGCACCTCATCTACCTCGCGCAGCGCAGCTTCAAAGCGGGCAAAGTCTTCGCGTCGGTGGTCCGACAGGGTGACTTCGGTGAACACCGTGAGCGTATCGCCCAGCTTTTCCAGCCGCAGGTGGGCGCCGTAGCCTGCGATGTAGCCCGCCTGCTCCAGCCGCTTGACGCGAATGAGGCAGGGGCTTGGCGACAGGCCCACTGCATCAGCCAAATCCACATTGGTCATCCTGCCATTCTTTTGCAACTGGCCCAGAATGCGCAGGTCCAGGCGGTCGATCTTGAAGACTTCGTTCATCATGGTGTGCAGGGGCTTGAAGAAATGAGTGCATCCATTCTGCGGCTGTGCAGGGGGCTGTAGCGATGTGGTTTACACGTGTTCTTTCGGTACGCTTCAGTCTTTCAGGGCGGCCCGCACATCGGGTGCGGCCAGTACATCGTCCAGGGTTTTCTTCAGGCGCTCGAACATCAGGCCGAAGTCCGATTCGGTGAAGGTGAGGGCTGGCGCAAAGCCGAGGATGTTGTCGCCAAACGCTCGGAATACGATGCCATTGCGGTAGGCCGTGGCGGCCATGCGGGCAGGCAGCTCCAGCGCGGTATCAAACCCTGCCTTGGTTGTCTTGCTGCTCACCAGCTCCAGCGCGCCCAGCAAGCCGCGGTGGCGCGAATCGCCCACTAGCGGATGGGCCAGCAAGCTGTCCAGTCCCTGGGCAAATGCGCTAGCCACGCGCTGGCCGTTGGCCAGCACGCCGCCTTCTTCGTACAGGCGCAGCACTTCCAGGGCCACGGCCGCGCTCACCGGGTGGGCCGAGTAGGTGGCACCGTGGCCAATGGGTGCGCCTTTGGGCGCGCCATCGGCAATGGCGGCATACACCTTGTCGCTCATCAGTGTGGCACCCATGGGCACGTAGCCAGAGGTCAGGCCCTTGGCCACCGTCATCAGGTCGGGCTCCACACCTTCGGCGTCGCAGGCAAACATAGGCCCCGTGCGGCCAAAGCCGGTGATGACTTCGTCCACCACAAACAAGATGTCCAGCTCCCGTGCGGCCTCGCGCATGGACTTGAGCCAACCCTTGGGCGGCACGATGACGCCACCCGAACCCTGGATGGGCTCGCAGAAGAAGGCGGCTACGTTCTCGGCACCCAGCGCGGCCACTTTGGCTTTGAGCGCAGCGACAGACGCATCAATGATGGCCTGCCCGTCGGCCGGATTGGCGGCGCGGTAAGGGTTGGGCGAAGGGATGTAGTGCTGCGTGGGCAGGGGCAGGTCAAAACCCCGGTGGAACACCGGCAGCGCCGTGAGGCCCGCCCCGGTGGACGATGAGCCGTGGTAGCCGCGCTCCAGCGCAATGAAATGCTTTTTTTGGGGCTTGCCCAGGGCGTTGTAGTACTGCACGATGAAGCGCACCGCAGCGTCTACCGATTCAGACCCGCCCAGCGTGAGGTACACATGCTGCAGCGATGCGGGTGAGATCTGTACCAGTTTGTCCGCCAGGCGAATCGCGGGCTCGCTGCTGAAGTGGAAGTACCCGGTCGCATATGGCAGCTTGCGCATCTGGTCTGCGGCAGCCTGCACCACACTCTCTTGCCCGTAGCCTACGTTCACACACCACAGGCCTGCAAAGGCGTCGAGCAGTTGCTGGCCTTTGCCGTCAGTTAGCCAGATACCTTGTGCGCCCGTGAGGATGTTGGGACCGCGCTCTTCGTGCGCACGCCAAGGCGCTACGGGGTGGATCAGATGGGCTCGGTCTAGCGCATCCAGCGCGGCGAGTTGGGGCAGGGCATCGGAGTGCGTCATAGCAGTGGAAGGTGGTTGGCAATAGGCTTGCAAAGGTCTGAAATAAAGGGGCGCGAACTTCTACCTGCGCCACTTCATGAAGACAAGGTTAGGCCGATTGGCCCTCAACTTGGTGCTGCAATGGGGGGCTTTGGCACAGCAGCCTGCGGTTGTGGCGGCCGCTACAGCAGATCGTTTGGTACGCACTGGCGTGGTGCGCAAGCACGTAGCCCTGCCCAGAAATGCAGCAACCGCGCACAACGTTGGATGCCGATGATTGCATGTCTAGGGCGCCCTCAGTAGCCGCGTGCACGGTCCACCAGCCCTGTCATTGGCTGGTTTGCGTGAAAGCGGCGCAGGTTGTCGATCACCACTGCGGCTGCGCTCAGCGGCTGGGTCATGCTTGCAATGTGGGGCGTGATTTGCACTTGCGGGTGGCGCCACAGTGGGTGCGCTGGGGGCAGGGGCTCGGGGTCGGTCACGTCCAGCACCGCTTCGCTCAGTTGCCCTGTGGCCAGTGCAGCCAGCAGGTCGGCTGTCACCAGTTGTGGCCCTCGGCCCACATGCACCAATGCAGCGCCCGGAGGCAGGCGACCGAACAGGCCTGCATTCAAAAAGCCGCGCGTGGCTTCAGTCAGCGGCAACAGGCACACCAGTACATCGAGCTTTTCTAGAAAAGCGGGCAATTCGTCGTTGCCTGCGTAGCAGCAAATGCCGTTCATCTGGTGCCGGGAGCGGCTCCAGCCTGCGCAGGCAAAGCCCAGTCCTTGCAATGTTTGCAGAACGGCTTGCCCCAGCGAGCCCAGGCCTAGCACGCCCACGCGACGCTGGCTGGCAGGGCGTACGGGCACGGCCTTCCATTCGCCGCGCTGTTGTTGGCGGCGGTACTGGGGCATGTCGCGGTGCAGGTCCAGCACGGCGCGTGTCACGTACTCGATCATGCCTTGCACGATGCCAGGCTCCACCATGCGCACGACTGGCAGTGTGGGCGGCAGGGCAGCGAAGTTGAACTGGTCTACGCCAGCGCCCGAAGAGAACAGCACTTGGAGGTTCGGAAAACACTCTGAGATGTTTTCTGGAGGCTCCCATGCCGCCAGAAAGCGCACCTTGGTCGGATCGCCCATATCGGGCCAGATACGAAAATCGATTTCGGGTGCCTGGGCCCGGAATACCTCGGCCCACTGCCGTCCTCTTACAGGATCCGACTTATAGAGAAAAGTAGCGCTTGGCAAGGGAGGGAAGGAGCTCATGCTTCGGTGCTCAAAGGCAAAAATACGGGGTGAGAGAAATCAGCCCACGGCCTGGGTCACCAGGGCGAAGATCCTTGGTGCACCCAATGGATGCTGCAGGGCGCTGCCGCGCACCATGGTGGTGGGTGCGTCTACGCGCAGTAGTCCAATGTTTTCCAGCCACTCGGTCAACCCGGAGTCAAAGTCAATATCGATCCGAGTGAAGTGACCTGCGTTCATCCCTGCCAGGTGGGAAATGAGTGCTTTGGCGCCTTCTGCATCAGGAGCAATTACGGGTCCAATGATGTGTCCGCGCCCAAAGCGTCGAAGCATGGCAAAGCCTTGCTGCGTACCGTCATGGTCCAGTACCACACAGGCATCGGCCTGAGTCAGAAGATCCTCTATCAATGCATGGCGTGGCATGCCCCGCGCATTCATGTCTAGCGCCTGTAATGCGGCAGTTTCGTTCTGGCCTGCTGGGCGCAAGCGCCAGCCTGATGGCAATGCAATGAGTGGTGTAGGTTGTGCTATTCCCTGATGTTGGCGCACTTCGCCTGTACGTACAAAGCCCAGCCGCTCATATAAACCACGCCCCTCGGCTGTGGCATGCAGCAGTACTGTGCAGTTGTCCATGTCATCAAGCAGAGCCTTCATCAGCCTGTGGCCAATGCGGCGCCCCTGGCAAGCGGGTGTCACTATCACCAAACCAATAGTTGCGTGCGCTGGCCCCCAGCGCCAACGCAGCGCGGTGGCCAGGATCTGTCCATCGCGCTCCGCAACCAGACCTTCTGAATGGACAAACACTTGCTCCCAGTCAGTGGCGCGGTGCGGCCAGCGCAGCTCCGCCGACAAGGCATGGGCGCTTTGCAAATCGGCTTCTGTCATCTGTCGCAGTAGTACTCCGTCTTCGGCTGTGACTGCGTTTTCCAGTGCCGAGAAAGGGGGCTTTGAGTGCATGTGCGGCAACCTCTTGTCATTGAAATTGCTGTCTATCTTGGCCGACAACGTGCTGACACACCAGTGCGAATAAGGGTTTGCTAGCAACTTGCAAGCTTTGTCTGTCATGCCTGAGGGTTTTGCAATTCGCTGCGGAAGTCGGGGCTCTTACGGCGACAAATGCTGGGGCTTACTACCTAGCATCAGTGACTGATTCGACCGCAGCTGGGGATGCGTTGCTGCAGCTCCTTTTGCCCCTGGCCTTGCGGTTGCCTTCCCCGCTATTTCGCTTTCTTTGTCTCCTCATTTTGGGTGCCTGTATGTCGTTATTTGATCCCCGCTCCATCGCTGTCAGTAGCGGCCACTTCATTGGTGGCCGCTTGGTGCGAGACACCCCACGCCTTGGTGTGCTGCGCCCCTCTGACGGACAAACGCATGCCGACTTGCCACTGGCTGATGCCAGCACTGTGGATGCTGCGGTACAAAACGCTTGGCAGGCTTGGCGCAGCAGCGACTGGGCTCGCCGCGCGCCGCGTGACCGTGCCCGCGTGTTGCGCCGCTGGGCTGATCTGATTGACGCCGATGTGGCACTTTTGGCACCGTTGGAGGCCGTGTGCTCTACCCGTCCGGTGCGTGACGCCACGGCTTGGGATGTGCCATTTACGGCGGAGGGGCTGCGCTTTTTTGCCGAGTACGCCGACAAGCTGGGCGGCGACGTGGCTGCCACGCGGCACGACCACCTGGGGATGGTGGTTGCCGAGCCCTATGGGGTGGTGGGTGCCATCACGCCCTGGAATTTTCCGCTGGTGATGATGTCCTGGAAGGTGGGAGCCGCATTGGCCGCAGGCAATGCGGTGGTGCTCAAGCCTTCAGAGATGACACCATTTTCTGCTGTGCGCCTGGCTGAATTGGCGGTGCAAGCCGGTGTGCCTGCGGGCTTGTTCAATGTGGTGCAGGGCGATGGGCGCACCACGGGCGATGCGCTCACGCGCCACCCGCTCATTGCCAAGATGACATTCACCGGTTCTACGCGCACGGGTGCAGCCATCATGGCCAGCTGCGCGCTGCAAGGCCCCAAGCCTGTGACGCTGGAGCTGGGTGGCAAGAGCCCGCAACTGGTGTTTGACGATGCCCCTGACCTGGACCGCCTGGCGGGGATCATTGCCGGGGCTATCACTGGCAACGCCGGGCAGGTGTGTGTCGCGGGCTCGCGCCTGATCGTACAGCGTGGCATTGCAGAGGCCTTGGTGGATCGCATTGCTGCCAGGTTTGCGGCTTTGCGCCCCGGCGCCACCTGGGATGCCGATGCCACGTTGCCCCCCATCATCTCTGCGCCCCAGGCGGCGCGCATCTTGGACATTGTGGAGCGCGCATGCGATGCAGGCGCGCAAGTGCGCTGCGGTGGTGGCCTGTTTGATGGTGGGCCGGGCGGTGCGTACTTCCAGCCCACATTGATAGAGGGCGTGACGGCCTCCAACCCTGCGGTGCAGGAGGAAATCTTTGGCCCGGTGCTCACGGTGCAGACCTTTGACACCGAAGAAGAGGGCCTGGCCCTGGCCGCGCACGAGCACTATGGCCTGGCCGCCGGGGTGCACACCGCAGACATCGGCAGGGCCCTTCGTGCCATGCGGGGCATCTCTGCGGGCACGGTGTGGATCAACCGCTACGGGCGCAGCGCCGACTTCGTCATCCCTACCGGCGGCTACCACCAGTCGGGCATTGGCAAGGACCTGGGGCGCCAGGCGGTCGAGGCCAATTTGCGCTTCAAAAGCGTGCTCATCGACTTTGCTGCAGCGCACTAATGGTGCGGGTCTGCACGCATGCAGTGCACACCGCACGGCATGCCGTAGCCCCCCACTCAAAGCGCAACTTTCTGGCGTGGACAGGGCCCATTTCCCAACATGTTCTGCGCCCTTGCATGCTCCAATGAATTTGTAATAACTCTGTCGCAAACGGTAATTAAGGGATGCGACCCGCTGCGGTCGGTGACCGTTCAAACTGGAATCGAGACCATGACTTTTCGCCCCAAGTACGTGACTTTTGACTGCTACGGAACGCTCACCCGCTTTCGCATGGGTGAGATGACACGTGAGCTGTTTGCCGACCGCATTCCTGCGCAGCACATGGAGCAGTTCATTGCCGACTTCACGGCCTATCGCTTCGATGAAGTGCTAGGCGACTGGCAACCCTATGAGGTGGTGCTGAAGAACGCCGTGCGCCGCCTGTGCAAGAAGTGGAGGATCCAGTACTTCGATGCAGACGGCCAAAAGTACTACGACGCCGTGCCCACCTGGGACCCTCACGCGGACGTGCCTGCAGGCCTGGCCAAGGTGGCCAAGGAGATCCCGCTGGTGATCCTGTCTAACGCCGCTGACGACCAGATCCAGAAGAACGTGGCCATGCTGGGTGCCCCATTCCATCGGGTTTACACCGCACAGCAAGCCCAGGCCTACAAGCCGCGCCTCAAGGCCTTTGAGTACATGCTCGACTCGCTGGGTTGCAACCCGGAAGATGTGCTGCACGTGTCCTCCAGCCTGCGCTACGACCTTATGTCGGCCGACGACATCGGCATCAAGAACAAGGTGTTTGTGAACCGTGGCCACGGCCCTGGTAACCCGGCCTACGGATACACCGAGATCCAGGACATTGGCGGCCTGCCCGGTGTGGTGGGCCTCTGACGCCCGCGATGGCCCAGCCCCCTTCTTTGTATCGCTGACCTGCCCACACCATGAAGCTCGACTCGTACTGGAATGATGCCATGCCCCTGTGGCCAGCAGGTGCTGCGGGAGGCCCACGCAGCCTGCCTGGCAAGGTCGATGTGGCCATTGTGGGCGGTGGCTTTACCGGCCTGTCTGCCGCACTGGCCCTGGCTCGCAAGGGCGCCCGTGTGGTGGTGCTGGAGGCTGGCCCCACCATAGCGCCCGAGGCATCGGGCCGCAATGGCGGGCATGTCAACAATGGCTTGGCGGTGGACTACGCCGATGTCGCTGCCAAAGTGGGGGTGGAGAAGGCTCGCGACTGGTACCACGCTTACGACGATGCAGTGAACACGGTGGCGCGTCTGGTGCAGCAGGAGTCCATCGATTGCGACTTTCTGCGCCACGGCAAACTCAAGCTGGCCACGCGCCCCCACCAGATGGACGCGCTGCAGCGCAGTGCTGAGCGCTTGGTGGCAGATGGTGTGGACACTGATGTAGAGATACTGAGCGCTGAGCGTGTGCGCGCCGAGGTGCAAAGCGAGCGTTTTCATGGCGGCTTGCTGTACAAGCGCAGCGCGCAGATGCACATGGGCCGTTTTGCCCACGGGCTGGCCCATGCCGCCGAGCGCCAAGGTGCCACCATTTGTACCAACACCTGTGTCAACCGGCTGGAGCGCGTGCAAGGGCAGGTGCACCGCCTGCATACGGCGCAAGGTACCGTCACGGCCCAGCAGGTGCTGCTGGCCACGGGTGCGTCGCGCCATGGCAGCTACGGCAGCTTTGGTTGGCTGCGCCGGCGCATCGTGCCCATTGGCAGTTTCATCGTGGTCACAGAGCCTTTGGGGGCGGAGCGTGCCCAGGCCTTGCTGCGCGAGCGCCGCACCTACACCACCATTGCCAACATCCACCATTACTTCCGCCTCACAGCAGACCACCGGCTGGTGTTTGGCGGGCGTGCACGCTTTGCCATCTCCAGCCCGCAGTCAGACGCCGCCAGCGGCGAGATCCTGCGTGCAGGTCTGGCCGAGACCTTCCCGCAACTGGGCCCCGTGCGGCTCGATTATTGCTGGGGTGGTCTCGTGGACATGACCCAGGACCGCCTGCCGCAAGCGGGCGAGCGCGATGGCCTGTTTTATTCCATGGGCTACAGCGGCCACGGCACGCAGATGTCGGTGCACATGGGCGAGCGCATGGCCGAAGTGATGGCAGGCAATGCGGCGGCGAACCCCTGGCAGGGGCGCCACTGGCCCGCCATTCCGGGCCACTTCGGCCCCCCTTGGTTTCTGCCTGCCGTGGGCCTGTACTTCAGGCTCAAAGACCGTCTGGCGTGATGCCGCATTCGCTGACAGCCGTATTTGCCCCGCGTGATTTTTCAATAACCACAACCCTGACCCCCACCCCTTTTCAACCAGGAGAGCGACCATGAGCGATAGCCACAAACAGTTCGAGAACCTTGTCGGTCCCAGCGAGAGCATGCGAGTGATGGAATCGCTCAAACGCGGTGCGTCTCGCCGCGATGTGCTCGCCATGCTCATGGCCTGCGGTATGCAGGCGGGCGCGGCGGGTGGCCTGGCAAGTTTGGCCACCTCGGCCCATGCGCAGACGCCCAAGCGCGGCGGGCGCATTCGCGTGGCCGGGGCCACGGCAGCCGCCACCGACACGCTGGACCCTGCCAAGCAGTCCAACCAGACCGATTACTCGCGCGGCAGCATGATCTACAACGGTTTGACTTCGCTGGATGGATCGCTCACTCCCCAGCCAGCGTTGGCTGAATCGTTCACCACGCAAGATGCCAAGACCTGGGTGTTCACCCTGCGCAAGGGTGTGGTCTTCCACGATGGCAAGGCCCTGTCACCAGCCGATGTGGTGTTCTCCATCCTTCGGCACAAGGACCCCGCCACGGCATCCAAGGCCAAGGTGCTGGCCGACCAG
Organism: Acidovorax sp. DW039; assembly: GCF_037101375.1. NCBI lineage: Bacteria > Pseudomonadati > Pseudomonadota > Betaproteobacteria > Burkholderiales > Comamonadaceae > Acidovorax > Acidovorax sp. DW039. The sequence goes on from NZ_AP029020.1 coordinate 200,674, forward strand.
ATCGAGACAGTGCGCGCTAGCGGCCCCAATGAGGTCACCATGGTGCTGTCCGCCCCCAATGCAGACTTGCCTGTGATCCTGGGAACATTCCACTTTTGCATCGTCAAGGACGGCACCACCGACTTCAATGCAGGCATCGGTACCGGCCCCTACAAGCTCAAGGAATTCAAGCCTGGTGTGCGTTCGTTGGTGGTGCGCAATGAAGCCTACTGGAAGCCCGGCAAACCTTACCTGGACGAGATTGAGTTCGTTGGCATTGGGGATGAGACGGCCCGTGTGAATGCGCTGCTGTCGGGTGGTATGGACTTGGTCGCCTCGGTGAACCCCCGTTCCGTGGCTCGTGTCAAGGGCACGCCGGGCTACGCCATCTTTACGACGCAGTCGGGCCAGTACTCTGACCTGATCATGCGCAAAGACATGGGGCCTGGAATGAGCCCTGACTTTGCGATGGCCATGAAATACCTGTTCGATCGAGAACAGATGAAAAAGACCATTGCCCTGGACTACGCCGTGCTGGGCAACGATCAGCCTATCGACCCAACCAACCGCTTCCACTTCAAGGACCTGCCACAACGCGGCTTTGACCTGGACAAGGCCAAGTTCCATCTGCAGAAGTCTGGTGTCACGGGCAAGATTCCCATGGTTGTCTCGCCAGCGGCGATGTACTCGGTGGAGATCGCGCTGCTGCTGCAGCAAGCCGGCCAGCGCATCGGACTCGACATCGACGTCAAGCGCATGCCTGCCGACGGCTACTGGTCCAACCACTGGCTCAACAGCCCCGTGGGCTTTGGCAACGTCAACCCGCGCCCCAGCGCCGACACCATCCTCACGCAGTTCTTTAAGTCCGATGCGGCCTGGAACGAATCGCGCTGGAAGAGTGCGCAGTTCGACCAGTTGCTGCTGGCCTCACGCGCCGAGACCGATTTGCCCAAGCGCAAGCAGATGTATGCCGACATGCAGACCATGATCCACAACGAGGCGGGCATTGGTATTCCGCTGTTCCTAGCCAGCATCGACGGCCATTCGACCAAGCTCAAGGGCTTGTCTCCCATTCCGCTGGGCGGCCTGATGGGCTACTCGTTCGCCGAGCACGTCTGGCTGGACGCCTGACACACGGGTCCCGGCACACTGCCATGGAAGGCTTTGCATGAACCGCGTGATTCTCTCGCTGCTGGCCAAGCGCCTGTTCTTTGCGCTGCTGTCGTTGCTGTCGGTTTCGGTGATTGTTTTTTCGATCACCGCCGTGCTGCCCGGCGACGCTGCTCAAGAGCAGCTGGGTCAGGAGGCGACCCCTGAGGCTTTGGCGGCCTTGCGTGCCCAGATGGGGCTGAATGTGCCCGCCCCCGAACGCTATTTGAAGTGGCTGTGGGGCGTAGTGCGTGGTGATTTGGGGCAGTCCGTGACGACGCAGATGCCAGTGGCCGAACTGGTGGGCAGCCGCCTTCCCAACTCGTTGCTGCTGGCGGCGGTAACGGCGCTGTTCTCAGTGCCTATTGCCCTGGTGTTGGGTATTACCTCTGCGGTGTGGCGCGGCTCGTGGCTGGATCGCGTTGCCTCAGGCCTATCGGTGGCCGTGGTGTCGGTGCCAGAGTTTCTGGTGGCCACGCTGGCAGTGCTGGTGTTTGCCGTGCAGTTGCGCTGGCTGCCTGCACTCTCGTACGCCAGCAATATTGAATCGCTGGGCCAGATGCTGCGTGCCTTTGCCATGCCGGTGCTTACCCTGTGCTGCGTGATTGTGGCGCAGATGATGCGTATGACCCGCGCCGCAGTGATCGACCAGCTGGAGGCTCCTTACATCGAGATGGTGCGCCTCAAGGGGGCATCGCCCATGCGCATGGTGTTGGCCCACGCACTGCCCAACGCCGTGGGGCCGATTGCCAACGCCGTAGCGCTTTCGCTGTCGTATCTGTTGGGAGGGGTGATCGTGATCGAGACCATCTTCAACTACCCCGGCATCGCCAAGCTGATGGTCGATGGCGTGACCCAACGCGACATGCCACTGGTGCAAACCTGCGCCATGATTTTCTGCACGGGTTACCTGTTGCTCGTAACACTGGCCGATGTGTGCGGCATTGTGGCCAACCCCCGTTTGCGCCACCGCTGATGAGGGCAGGAGCGAACCATGCACATACCAAAACATCGGCACATGCTGCTGAACACCGCCGAAACCACGGGGATCTTTTGATGGACACACTTCCTTCTTTGGCCGCCCCGGCGGTCCCTGCTTCCCGTCGCAACGGGGTGGGGCGTTGGCTGGCAGGCTTTGGTTTTTCCGGATTGGTCGGGCTGGTCATTCTGGTGTTCTGGCTCGCCACGGCGCTGGCGGGGCCCGCGCTGCTGCCCAGGTCGCTGGTGGACTTGCAGGCGTCTGTGGTCTATGCCCCCATCGATGCGACCCATTGGCTTGGCACCGACTACCTTGGGCGCGACATGCTGGTGCGCGTAGTGCAGGGCGCCCGCTACACCGTGGGGCTGGCACTGGTCGCCACCCTGCTGGCCAGTGGCACAGGCACGGTGCTGGCGTTGCTGGCCGCATCCAGTGGTCCGGTGCTGGATACAGTGCTCAGCCGCTTGCTCGATACGCTGACCTCCATTCCCAGCAAGATGTTTGCGCTGGTGCTGGTGGCAGGCTTTGGGTCTTCAGTGGGCATGCTGGTGTTTACGGCCGCGCTCATCTACGTGCCTGGGGCCTTTCGCATCGCCCGCTCGCTGGCCGTCAACATCAATGCGCTGGACTACGTGACGGTGGCACGCACACGCGGTGAAGGCAAGCTCTACATCATGCTGCGCGAGATACTGCCCAACATCATCGGTCCCATGCTGGCTGACCTAGGGCTGCGCTTTGTGTACGTGGTGCTGCTGCTGGCCAGCCTGAGCTTTCTGGGCCTGGGCATTCAACCCCCCGAGGCCGACTGGGGCTCGCTGGTGCGCGAGAACATCGGGGCGCTGTCAGAGGGTAGCTCTTCGGTGATTGCCCCCGCGTTGGCCATTGCCAGTCTGACGATTGCTGTCAACCTCGTGATTGACAACCTGCCGGGCCGTGCGGCCCGCGAACGTTAAGGAGCCCGGCATGGGTGCACCCGTCATCGTAGAAGGCCTGCACATCACGGCAGGCGACCAGACCTTGGTCGATCATTTGAGCTTTGCCATTCAGCCCGGCGAGGTACTGGCGCTGATTGGCGAGTCGGGCTCGGGCAAGACCACCACGGCCCTTGCCTTGATGGGCTATGCCCGGCGTGGCTGCGCCATCTCAGCGGGCAGCGTGCGCATTGGCGATACCGACGTGCTCCAGCTCTCGCCCGCAGGGCAGCGGGCCTTGCGGGGGCGCACGGTGTCGTACATCGCGCAGAGTGCTGCGGCATCGTTTAACCCATCGCGCACCCTCATGGACCAGGTGGTGGAGCCCGCTGTCATCCACGGCACTCTCACGCGGCAAGAGGCTGAGCTTAAGGCCGTGGAGCTGTTCCGCGAACTGGCTTTGCCCAACCCCGACACCATCGGCCAGCGCTACCCACACCAGGTGTCGGGCGGGCAATTGCAGCGGTTGATGGCGGCCATGGCCCTCATCACCGACCCCGATGTGGTGATCCTGGATGAGCCCACCACCGCGCTGGACGTGACCACGCAGATCGAGGTGCTGCGTGCCTTCCGGCGCGTGGTGCGCGAGCGGCAGGCCACGGCGGTGTATGTGAGTCACGACCTGGCCGTGGTCGCGCAGATGGCCGACCATATTTTGGTGCTGCGCGGCGGCAAGGCGCAGGAGGTCAACACCACCGCCCGCATCCTGGCCGAGCCGGCGCACGACTACACCAAGAGCCTGCTGGCCGCGGCTCGCCCCGCGCCGCGTGCCACAGAGCATTGCAAAGGGCAGGGTGAGCTGCTGCTGGATGTGCGCGAGCTGTCTGCGGGCTACGGTGCGGTGGATGCCAAGGGCCAGCCCGCCACACTCATCCTCGAAGACATCAACTTCAAGCTCTATCGCGGCCAGGCCATCGGGGTGATTGGTGAATCGGGTTCGGGCAAGACCACGTTGGCGCGGGCGATTGCAGGGCTGATCGCGCCGTGCAAGGGCGCCATGCTGTTCAACAACCGCGAGCTCAAACCTGACCTGGGGCAGCGCAGCAAGGAAGAGCTGCGGCAGATCCAGATCGTGTTCCAGATGGCCGACACGGCGCTGAACCCCTCACAGACCATCGAGCGCATCCTGGCGCGCCCACTGCAGTTCTACAAAGGCCTGCAGGGGCCCGCTTTGCAGCGCCGTATCCATGAGCTGCTGGACCTGGTGCGCTTGCCGCACAGCGTGGCCCAGCGCCTGCCGGGCGGGCTCTCGGGTGGGCAAAAGCAGCGGGTGAACCTGGCGCGTGCCCTGGCGGCCGAGCCCGATCTGATCTTGTGCGACGAAGTCACATCGGCCCTGGACACGGTGGTAGGCGCTGCCGTGCTGGATTTGATGGCCGATCTGCGCCGCGAGCTGGGCGTGTCCTACCTCTTCATCAGCCACGACCTGCACACGGTGCGTGCGGTGTGCGACGAGATCATCGTCATGCAGCATGGCCGCAAGCTCGACCAAGTGGCCCGCGCCGACTTTGACAAGGGCCCTCACCACCCGTACTACGAGCTGCTGGCGGCCTCGGTGCCCGAGCTGCGCCAGGGCTGGCTGGAAGAGCGTGACCCGCAGCGCCGGGCTGCCGCGCCTGTGCTGGCAATGGCTGCCTGATCCGTTCACAGGTCTTCAAAGAGGAACACTCCATGATTCCCGCATTCCGCATCGCCGTCCTGCCCGGAGACGGCATCGGCAAAGAAGTGATGCCCGAAGGCCTGCGCGCCATCCAGGCCGCAGCCGCCCGCTTCGGCCTGGATCTGCAACTGCACGAGTTTGAGTGGGCCAGCTGCGACTACTACGCCGCCCACGGAAAAATGATGCCCGACGACTGGAAGGCCCAGCTTTCAGGCATGGACGCCATCTTCTTCGGCGCAGTGGGCTGGCCCGCCACCGTGCCTGACCACGTGTCTCTCTGGGGTTCGCTGCTCAAGTTCCGCCGCGAGTTTGACCAGTACATCAACCTGCGCCCCGTGCGCCTGTTTGAAGGCGTGCCTTGCCCCCTGGCGGGCCGCAAGCCCGGCGACATTGACTACTACGTGGTGCGCGAGAACACCGAGGGCGAATACACATCGCTCGGCGGCGTGATGTACGAAGGCACGGACCGTGAAATCGTCATCCAGGAATCGGTCTACTCGCGCCACGGCGCCAACCGCCTTCTGAAGTTCGCCTTCGACCTGGCCCAAAGCCGTCCCAAAAAGCACGTCACCCTGGCCACCAAGAGCAACGGCATCGCCATCAGCATGCCCTGGTGGGACAAACGCGCTGACGACGTGGCCAAAGACTACCCAGAGATCACCCTGGACAAACAGCACATCGACATCCTGACAGCCCGCTTTGTGCTGCAGCCCGGCCGCTTTGACGTGGTGGCCGCCACCAACCTGTTTGGCGACATCCTCTCGGACCTGGGCCCCGCCACCACCGGCACCATTGGCCTGGCCCCCTCGGCCAACCTCAACCCCGAGCGCACCTTCCCCAGCCTGTTCGAGCCCGTGCACGGCTCTGCACCCGACATCTATGGCAAGAACATCGCCAATCCGATTGCGATGATCTGGTCCGGCGCGCTGATGCTGGACTTCCTCACGCAAGGCCAGGGCGCTGGCCGTCAGGCCCACGATGCGATCGTGAGCGCCATCGAGGAAGTCATCAAGAGCGGCCCCCACACGCCAGACCTGGGCGGTACGGCCAACACCACGCAGGTGGGTGAGGCCATTGCCGCACGCATTGCCCAGGGCTGAGATCTAGTTACTCCTAAAACCATAGCTGCTAGCGCTTAATGGATAAGCGCTAGAGCCTCATTTCATTCAAACCCATGTCCGCCACTCCTTCCCTGCCTCTGCCCTTGGCCCGCCCCGATCTCGTCCGCAGCGCCAACTTCATTGCGGGCCAGTGGGCGGCGTTTACCGGCCCCCGCCTGGATGTGACCAACCCGGCCACTGGCGCAGTCATCACCTCCGTGCCCGACTCCGGCGCTCCCGAGGCTTTAGCCGCGCTCAATGCAGCCCATGCCGCCTTTCCCACCTGGCGCAAAGTCCCCGCCAAGCAACGCGCCGCCATCATCAAGCGCTGGAACGATCTGGTGCTGGCCCATCAGGATGACCTGGGCGCATTGATCTCGCTGGAGCAAGGCAAGCCCCTGGCCGAAGGCAAGGGCGAGGTGGCCTATGCCGCCAGCTACATCGAATGGTTTGGCGAAGAGGCCACGCGCATGAACGGTGAGGTGATTCCCGCCCCCGTGCCGGGCCGCCGCATGTTTGCGCTGAAGGAGCCTGTGGGTGTGGTCGCCGCCATCACGCCCTGGAACTTCCCCGCCGCGATGATCGCCCGCAAGATCGCCCCCGCCCTGGCCGCAGGCTGCACTGTGGTGTGCAAGCCTGCCGAAGACACGCCGCTGACTTCGTTGGCCCTGGTGCAGTTGGCCCATGAAGCAGGTGTGCCCGCAGGCGTTTTGAACATCGTTACCGCCTCACGCCAGAACACGCCCGCCGTGGTGGACGTGTGGCTGGATGACAGCCGCGTGCGCAAGATCACCTTCACAGGCTCCACCCCCGTGGGCAAGCACCTGGCGCGCCGCGGTGCGGACACGCTCAAGAAGCTGTCGCTGGAGCTGGGCGGCAACGCGCCTTTCATCGTGTTTGAGGATGCCGATGTGGACGCTGCCGTGCAGGGCTTCATGGCCGCCAAGTTCCGTAACGGTGGGCAGACCTGCGTGTGCCCCAACCGGGTGTTTGTGCACCGCAGCGTGTTCGATGCCTTTGCCACCAAGCTCACCGCTGCCGTGGCCGCCTTAAAGGTAGGCCCGGCCAGTGACCCGGCCTCGCAGATTGGCCCCATGATCAATGACCGTGCGGTGGAGAAGATTGAGCGGCACGTCAACGACGCCGTGGCGCGGGGGGCCAAGGTGCTCACGGGCGGCCAGCGCCTGGCCCACCTGGGCCCCAACTACTACGCGCCCACCGTACTCAGCGGCGCGGACGCCACCATGGCCTGCGCCTGCGAAGAGACCTTTGGCCCGGTGGCACCGCTCACGGTGTTTGACGACGAGGCCGAGGTGATCGCCGCGGCCAACGACACACCGTTCGGGCTGGCCGCCTACTTCTACAGCCAGAACGTGCGCCGCATCTGGCGCGTGGCCGATGCATTGGAAACCGGCATTGTCGGCATCAACGAAGGGGCGCTGGCCGCAGAGGCCGCGCCGTTCGGGGGGGTGAAGGAATCAGGCTATGGCCGCGAGGGCTCGACCCATGGCCTGGACGACTACCTGCACACCAAGTATGTTTGCCAGGGGCAGCTGGATTGAGATTGAAATCGTTGCTTGGACCAGCTGGGTAAAGCCGCTAGCTTGAAAGTGTCCCGTGCTCAAATAGAGAAGATCCGTACACGGTTAATTTTTTCGGTGCTTCTTCATGGCAGATGCCACTGTTGATGTGAAAGATAGGACTATGAAGTTGAGTGCTTTTTGTTTTGTCCTCGTAGATTTTATGGATTCGTATCAATCGATATTGATCCGCCAATCAAATCTATAGCCTTGATGTTGCGTGGAGGTACACCTACAGGTAATTGACTTAATTCCCGATTGAGGGGCAGCAACGAAGGGGTTTCTGTTGAGATGATATCGCGTGCATCAGGTCGAACGTAATGTATCCATCCGGCATCAGACAAGCATTGAAGCAATTGATTAATCTGACCTGGCTGATTTTTGTATCTCGCCAACTGAGTCAATTCGGCATAAGTCATTGGCCCATTTTTTAGTGCCAAAAGTAGGGGGTGGATGAGCTCCATCGGTATTTCTAGTGGGCCAATCCTTGTGCTTATGCGTAGACTTTTGTTAGAACAGTAATCTTGATTTGGAAAGTTTTGCAGTAAACAAACTCGTTGACTCAGGAGATTTTTTCGATGAATTTCCGGCGGAAGAAGATTATTCTCAGATGGATTGTTTCTTTGAAATAGATCACGTCGTTGAGATTGGTTTCGTACAATGTCTTTGAACGTTTCCTGTGTGGCAATTGATGCACCTTGATTTTTCAGTTCTTCTAATAGGGGTTGGCATTTTTGTGGAACGGATGCAGCGTCTATGTTTTCGATACGAGCAGCGCTGCCTGCATAACTGCAATCAATGGCTTCGAATTCGGCTATAACATCAGCACAGTGCAAAGATTCCCAATGCGGAGAGATCGACTCGTGCGCTGTGTAATTGATATCCAGACCTGCCAAGTGGAGTATTTCTTGGGCTACGCGAGGTTGTTCCCGTAAGTAGCCCGCTCCAGCCCTGGTGAGTTGATCTATCAGTCCCACTGCATACTCAGTTCTCTGGACGCAATCCCCCCCCTGGAGACTAGCTACCTGAGACATCAGTTTGTATGCGGACGCAGCACTTGCGCTACCAGGTTGGCTCGCGTAGGACAGATACAAAATTCCTCCAGGTTTAAGAAGCGCGTGGACGATTGCGTGAACGGATTTGCGAGTTGCCCGGCTCACCCATGAATACACGCCGTGGCTCACTATGAAATCGTAGGCTGGAGCGGAATGTTGTGAAGCGCTGAGGGCTTGTTCGAAGGTCTCACAATGAAATTCGACATTAGTCACGCCCGCCAATTGCGCAAGCGCCCTGGCTTGTTCGATGGCGTTAGGGTTTGCATCGATGGCTACGAAGTGTCCCAAAGGATTTGTCGCAGCCGCTACTACTGCACTAATCCCATTTCCGCAGCCCAGCTCTAACCAGCGGTAGGAGCTTTGAAGGCTTGGTGCTGCTCGTCCCAACGCTATCAAGGTACTTTGTATCCACACCGGCATGATCTCTCGGTGGAAATGTGCCGGGTAAACGCTTTCATTGATATAGCCCTTTGCTCGGGCTGCGTGGATGGTTGCAATCATGGATTACAGAGGATCGAAGTGAAACACCTGCCACGCGAGTGCGGCAGGCATTCAAAAATGCAGGATTTCGCCATCAATTGGGGCTGGCTTGTGGCACTGTGGCGGACTAGGGATCCTCTGCCCAAATCGACTTGGCAAAGTGTGTGCAGCGGATCGGGATGGGCTGCTGGACGCAAACCTCGCAGCCTGCCCGAGGCGCCAGATACACACGGCGCGGTGTGACCTGTGCAGAAGGCCATAGAGGCCTGTAAAGAGCCTTAGAACGAGGCGGTATAACTCACGTACACAGCGCGTCCGGGCTCGTTGTACGTGGCCGCTCCTGCATTGCCTGTGCTGTTGGAAATGCGGGTAATCTTCCGGTCAAACAGATTGGTGATGCCAAAGGCAACACGGTTGTTTTTGTTGATCTCGTAATTAGCACTGACGCCGTACATGGCATATGAACCGACCTCAGATAGCGCCACACCACTCGCACCGCCGCTCTGATTGATGTTCGTGCTGGTGCGAGGTTTTTGGCGGCCATAGAACGTCGCCGTCAGCTGGGAAGACCACTGAGGTGAAATACGCCAGTCAAGCGTGCTATTGACGGTGTATTTAGGAACGATAGATATAGGCTGATGGTAGGTCTTATCTTTGTTGCTGAACATTATCGTGAAGTTATTCAGCATTTTGAGCTTTTGACCTGACTCACCCAGGATAGGAATGTTGAAATTACCTTCTAAGCCGTGCACGATCGCCGGACCGGAGTTAAACCACTGGGTAACCCAGTAGCCCGTGACAGGGTCAAGCGCCAAAGCGGATGATTCTCGCGTGGTGGTTATCTTATTTTTGTAATCGTTGCGGAAATAGCTAAGAGTGGCATCCCAACCGGTTTGGTTCTTCCACGCCACACCGATTTCTTTGTTCAGGCTGACCTCTGGTTGGAGATTTGAGTTACCCTGAATTTGGCAAGGGCCTTGACCGGTAGGGCATCCATTCCCCATACTTTGATAGTAGTAGTACGGGTTTGTTTGATAAACGCTGGGAGTTTTGAAAGCACGTGCTACGCCACCCTTGAGCGTCCATTCCGGGGAAAGCTCGTACACAGCATTTAAGCTCGGACTCCAGTTGTCACCAAATTGGTCACTGTGATCCAGTCGCATGCCGGGTGTCAATACCAGAGAAGGCCCAACAGCAATATTGTCCTCCACATAAGCAGCGACGGTTCGCGCTTTCATCTTTCGGTAAATCGCCGCATTAGCTACTCCATTAAGTACCGAGCGCTCCACCGAGCTGGGATCATTCAGACTTTGGTCGCGGAACTCAAAGCCTGAAGTCAGCACCTGATTCAAACCACCTAGCTTGAGCGGAGTGTGCAGTTCTGCCTGCAGGAAATAGTTTTCCAATACAGACACAGGGTTGTTCCCGGATACGCTGCCGGCGTTTGCGTTGGTCGTTTGGCAATTGCCGTCTGAGCCACCTGCAGTGCCCTTATAGCAATTGGCTGTACGGGTGTTTTCGTATTGGAGAATGACACGAGAATCTCCCAACTCACCCCATTTGGCCTTGTGCGTAACCGATGCGGTTTGTCTATAAACCCTGCGAACCTCTGAGCCGAGCAACTCTGGAAGGTAAGCAGTTCCAGTCAGTGTTTCTCCGGAGTAAATATTTCCCTGCCTGCTGAACCCCGCATCAAAGATCAGCTGTTGGTCGGGTGTGAGCTGCCACTGGAGTTGCCCGTTGATATCTCGGTTGCGCGTGCCTTCTCGACCTGCAGCGAGGAACGTACCAGCATCGTTGGTATTTGTGGTGGTAGGTTCCGCTTCGGTTTTGGCAACGTTGCCATAGAGCCGAAATGCCAAATGCTCACCCAACGGGCCTGAAAGGTTAAATCCAAGGCGCTGTGTGTCCCCACCTCCCTTCACATCACTGGCATAGGCAGTGACTGAGCCGGAAAGCTTTTTTTGGTCTGGTTTTTTAGTGATGATGTTAACGACACCACCGGCAGCCCCAGATCCATAACGAGCCGCAGCAGGGCCGCGAATAACTTCAATCCGTTCAATTTGGTCTACGGGAACCCAGTTGGAGTCCCCATGTGTATCCCGTTCGCCAGTGGCGCGAATCGCGGAGCCTTCACGCGATGCCACAGGCTTACCATCAACCAATATCAGCGTATTTTCTGGTCCCATGCCACGGAGATCGATCTGGCGTTGATTGCCGTAGCTGCCAGAAGAGCTATTACCGGTCAAATTGACACCAGGCATCGTGCGAATGAGCTCGGACAGATCGTTGGCAGGAGGACGACGTGCAAGATCCTCTGCGGTGATGATGGACGTGCCCAGAGCTTGGCGAGCTTCGTCTTCGGCAGTCCCCAGAACTCGTACTTCGGACATCGTTGCCTCCACCGCCGAAGACAGATTGGATGCAGTTTGAGCCATGACAACACTTTGCGCGGCCAACGCAACAGCAGTGACGGCAAATCGAACTGGGGTTTGGTAGCGACCAAAGGATGTAGCACGCATGATTGATTGCAAATGAGAATGATTTGCAATATTTTATTTGCGCGTGCTCTGCTGTTCAAAAAGGCGGGCAAACTTTACTTTTCGTTTACAGAGGAGAGTGGCGCTGGTTCGCTCGTTCAGGTACGACTCCCTGCGCAAGGTGCTATTTCGGCTTTGGCTCTCCTGCTTTTGCTGCGCACTGTCGCATGCATCACCTCAGACTGGCAGTGCAATGACTGATTGCTCAATGCATCTTGCACGTCACTGCACCTGCATTGCTTTGTCAAACTTTACATGGCGTTAAGCAAATTGGAGTCGCTCGAACTTATATTAAGAAGCATTCTCATTTAAAAATAGATTGGGAGTTCTATGCTTCGATTAGCCCTCGCCTTCAAGGTAAGACCCATGGTGGGTTATCGCCTTGTGGTGGCGTTGAGAGTTGTGCTTGCTGTTGTTGGGGGGTACGCCTTGGCATCAGCGTTTGCTGCCTGTGCGGGCCTGTTATTGGTTTGGGGTGGGAGCAGCCGTGTGGACGCAGTGCTGTGGAGCACGATGTTGGCATTTTTAGTTCATGCCATTGCTGCGTTGTGGGTCTTCGGCTGTCGCAACAGCTTGCGAGCTTTACTCGGAGTTTTTGCGCCTCTTGTGATGATGAGCGCGGCCCTGTTGATGGTCTATGGAGTGAGGCAATGAGGCCCGATGGTAAGGCGGAGGGCCTGAGGCAGTCCATGTCCTGGTTGCACACTTGGAGTGGTTTGGTTCTTGGGTGGTTACTCTACGCGGTTTTTTTCACGGGTACGCTGAGCTACTTTGTGGACGAAATCAGCAACTGGATGCGGCCAGAGTTACACAAGTCCGTTCCCAATGAAATGACGGCTGAACGGGCGATCAAAGCCATGGAGAAAATTGCTCCAGGTGCAAGCACTTGGACGCTGAACTTGCCGGATGAGCGTCAGACAGCGGTTGAGGCTAGTTGGCGTATGCCCGGCGCTGCGGTGGGCAGGGGTGGTACACAAAGAGCCTATTTAGACGCTGGTACTGGTGAAAAAATCGAGCCTCGAGAGACTCGGGGTGGTAGCTTCCTCTATCGTTTTCACTTCGAGTTGTACGCCATGCCTAGGACCTGGGGGCGTTGGATCGTAGGCGTGGCCACTATGTTCATGTTGGTGGCGATCATTAGTGGTGTCATCACCCACAAAAAGATATTCACCGAGTTTTTCACATTCCGGCCTCGAAAAGGTCAGCGCTCTTGGCTTGATGCGCACAATGCCACGGCAGTTGTAGCGCTGCCTTTTCATCTCGTTATCACCTTCAGTGGATTACTGCTGCTGATGTTCATGTTAATGCCTTCGGGCGTTCATGCTGTCTACCAAGGCGACACGCAACAGTTCTTTGCGGAAAGTCGTGGTGGACGAGGAGGTGGCGCGCAAGACCGTGAGGGAGGAGGGCGAGCGGGTCGTACTCTAGATGCTGTAGCGGGTGGGATGCTGACCCCCATTGGCCCTCTTCTGCAAATTGCACAAGCTCAATGGCCGGAGCGTGGCGTAGGCTCGATCGTTGTACAGCAACCGGGCTCTTCGCGCTCCACCATTGAACTACGTGAGCAAGGAGGGCGAGGCCTGTCTCGTGGGGGCGGTGAGATGCTCGTTTTCGATGGACAAACGGGAGAGGCGAAGACAGCACAGCAGCCGCGCAAACAATCACCGGCACAGATGGTGTCGGGGGCGATGACGGGAGTGCATATGGGACGTTTCGCCGATCCTTCTGTGCGCTGGCTGCTGTTTCTCTCGGGGGTCATCGGCACTGTAATGGCCGGCTCGGGCATGGTGCTGTGGGTTGTGAAGCGGCAGCCAGAGCGCCGCAAGTTGGGCAGAACCCCGAGTGGGCACAGGTTGGTGGAGGTGCTGAATGTGGCTGCCATCGCGGGTCTTTCTGTGGCAACCGCTACATACTTCTGGGCCAATCGCTTGGTTCCGGTGGGGCTTGAGGGGCGCAGCGACGTGGAAATTAGCTGCTTCTTCTGGGCCTGGGGGGCCTGCTTGATGCACGCTATCGTGCGTCCTCATCGGCAAAGTTGGCTGGAGCAACTGGGGCTGGCAGCGCTTGCCTTTGCGTTATTGCCGCTTCTGAATGCCTTCACAGGTGGCGTGCCTTTGCCAGTTGCCATGGCACAAGACCAGTGGAGCATCGCGGGCTTTGATCTGGTCGTGTTGTGTCTGGCCGCCTTGCATGGGTATGCAGCTTGGAAAGTTAGCGCACCCCCAGTGGCTGCAAGCTCTACGATCGGCAAGGGTGGGCGTCTTCGCCATGCAGTTGTACAAGCAGCGGAGCGACAGTCATGACCGCTTGGATCGCTTGGGCTTTTTGCCTTCCTGCATTTTCTGCCTTGTGTTTGGCGATGGAGCGTCACCAGACACAAGTGTTTGGTCGTGCACTTTCTTCCTCTGCTTCATTGGTCTGGCGGGTTTTGGGCGCAGCACTGCTGGCGTCAGCGCTGACGATTTGCATCATGTCTCATTGGAGCTTGTCCATCGCCATCGTCGCCTGGACAGGCATCCTGAGTTTTGGCGCCTTGGGTACGTGCTGGATGTTGACGTTCATACCCAAAGTGCTGCCTCGTGTTGCGGCCATGGTACTGGTTGGGGGCATTGCATCTCTTGGATTCGTGAAGGGGTAGTGAGCTGGACTATCGGCACGAGTCCGGATGCAGAGCTGGTTAACACCATGCTGAATGCAGCCATCGAGACCGTCACAGAGACAAGCGATCGACCAGTGGTTCACTCAGACCGCGGAGGTCACTACCGCTGGCCTGGCTGGCTATCCAGAATGAGCGAGGACAGGCTCACCAGCATGATGTCCCGCAAGGCCTGCTCGCCTGACAGCGCAGCGTGCGAGGGCTTCTTCGGTCCGCTGAAGAATGAGCTGTTCTATCCTCGGGACTGGAAGAGCGTCACCGTTGAGCAGTTCATTGAGATGCTCGACGACTACATCCGTTGGTACAACGAGAAGCTGATCAAGACCTCCTTGGGGGGGCCACATCCGGCATTGTTAACCATTGCTTCAGGAAATGGATGCTTAGCATGGCCTCCTGGGCAAAGGGCGGGCGACTTTCTTTACGGTGCAATGAGGTAAATCATTACAGCCCAGGCAACCAACCGATCCATCTAAGCCAGCAGCTTTTGCTTGCGGGTCTTCTTGGTGCTTAGGTTCAGGTCAAGGCTGCTTTGCTTCATGCCTGTGAGCATACCGTGACCGAATTACGTCAACCATGCTGTTCACGAGGTTTTGCGGGATTTCCCAAAATCTTCGGCTATTCTCTTTCTCTGACAAGCTTTGAGGGTGTATTTAGTCCTGCCATCAGGCGAAGAGCTTCCAGATCCAGTATTTCTATGCCACGATAATACTGGCGTATAACGCCCTCTTGCTCTAATTTCTGGAGCGCTGAATTAATGCTTTGCCGACTCGCTCCAAGCATATTTGCCATGAGCTCTTGAGACAAGCTCAAGCGTAGTCTTGGTTGATCACTGCGCGAACCAAAGCCATGTGCTAATAGCCAAAGTCGGCGTGCAAAACGCTGCAGCAACGGGCCTGCTTCGCCTAATACTTGATACGCAACCCGTAATTTCATTGCTGATAATTTCGCAAAATCACGCCAATGAACTGGATGATGATCCAGCCATTTGAGAAGACGTGAATGAGGGACACTGAGCACCAAGCTAGGGCCATCTGATACTGCATCATGTAGGCGAGGTAGGTTGTCTATAAGTGGCAGTTCCCCGAACCAATGGTATGGCTCCAAGTACACAAGTAGCGTAGGGGATCCTTGGGCATCTGTATTTCCGACGCAAACGGCTCCCTCTAGGACGCAAAACAGGGCATGCTCTGCACTAGCCTCCCTACTGTATAGAGCTTCACCATCAATTAACCGACGAAGTCTCCCATGGACGAGAAGCGCGTCCTGTAGGTCTGCACTGCACCCGCCAAACCATCTTTCTTGGCTGAGTTCACTCCGCAGAGAGTGAGTATTGATGTCATCGTAAACCATTGGATTTGCCGACTGTAAATGTCAAATTTTTGACAGAGTCAATATTTGGTGAACCCTAGCATAAGCTTAAAAAACTTATGGATTGGCACAGCAACGTATTTTTACTGTGTACAGCGTCTGCGTTTGAACTTTTTACTGGGGTAGGCAATGACTGTTCAGGGAGCATATCGTGGCCACCCTCGTGTTGTCTTTTTGAGACGATGTCTATATTTGCGAAGATTGTCTCTTTCAATATTTTGAGTAAAAATAGATCTCGTGAATAAATTATGCGATTTTAAAAATGTTGCCAAAATATTAACTATCCATTTTTGGTATGAAGTTAAATTCTGCTATTTAATAGTTGCGCGTTTTAGATGGCGCTGTTTTTGTGGTTAGATAGATTCATATGGCTGTCATTTTAAAAGCATTCAACGCTAATGGGGTTTGGAATGAGTATAAATAATATCCGCATGTCGCGAAAGTTGTGGATCGCCCTTATGGGTCTAATGCTTGCCATGGCTTTATTGGCTGCAGTGACGCATCGTTACACCAATAATCTGATGGCTGATGCAATTCAGAAAATTAATGAAACCGACAAGCGCCTGACATCCGTTGTTAAATGGAGAGGCGCCACAGGCTTCGCAAACTTACTGGTTGAAGGTATCGCCGTCACAACTGATGAATCACTTGAAAAACAATACAATGCACGCCTTAAAGATGCAATCATTGGCATCGGAAAAATTCAAGAGGAGATTTTGGCGGAAATCACTGATCCTTCGGACAAGGTATCTATGGATGGAATTCAGGAGATAAGAAAAAAAGTTCTGGCTGGCGTTGCTAAGATTCGAGCTTTCCGTCTAGCCGGAGATATAAACGGATCTCAGAATTATGTAAAAGATGAGTTTGCGCCATTAATTCGAATATATGAAGGAGCTCAAGATGAGTTTATCTCTATTCTCGAACGCCGTCGTAGTGCTGTGCAGGAAGAGGCCACAGCCCAGCGCATCCGTGCCGGGGTGATCAGCGGCTTTACGGCCCTGCTGGTGTTCGCCCTGGGCGCGCTGGCGGCCTGGTGGCTGGTGCGCTCGATTACCGAGCCGCTGCGGCAGGCCGTCGAAACCGCCAACGCCATCGCCGCAGGCGACCTCACGCGCGAGCTGCAATCCAGCCGCAAAGACGAACTCGGCCAGATGCTGCGCGCCCTCTCCGACATGTCCGCCCGCCTGCGCGGCGTGGTGAGCGAAGTGCGCCAGGGCGTGGACTCCGTGTCCTCCGCCTCCATCGAAATCGCCAACGGCAACCACGACCTCTCCGCCCGCACCGAGCAAACCGCCGCCAACCTCGAAGAAACTGCTTCCAGCATGGAGGAACTCACCGCCACCGTCACCCAGTCCGCCGACACCGCCCGCCAGGCCAACCAGCTCGCAGGCACCGCCGCCCAGGCCGCCGCCCGCGGTGGCGAAGTGGTGGGCCAGGTCGTCACCAGCATGCAGCAGATCACCGAAAGCAGCCGCAAGATCAGCGACATCATCGGCGTGATCGACGGCATCGCCTTCCAGACCAACATCCTGGCGCTGAACGCCGCCGTGGAAGCCGCCCGCGCAGGCGAACAAGGCCGCGGCTTTGCCGTCGTCGCCAGCGAAGTACGCAACCTGGCCGGGCGCAGCGCCGAAGCCGCCAAGGAAATCAAGACCCTCATTGGCAAATCGGTAGAAAACGTCGAAAGCGGCTCTGAACAAGTCGCCCAGGCGGGCAAGACCATGGACGAAATCGTTTCCAGCGTGCGCCGCGTCAGCGACCTCATTGGCGAAATCACCGCATCGTCCACCGAACAACGCGACGGCATCGCCCAGGTCAACCAGGCCGTGGCCAACCTGGACCAGATGACCCAGCAAAACGCAGCGCTGGTGGAAGAATCCACCGCCGCCGCCGCCTCCATGCGCGACCAGGCACAAAGGCTGGCCGAAGTGGTGGCCGTATTTAATGTTGGCGCTGATAACTCAAAGACCAGTGCTCGCGCGGCAGTGTCGCCTTCAACGATACCCGCCCAGCGTCTCATCGAGACTACTTGGCCGGTTGCTAAGTAGGCGCACACAGTGAACTAAGGGCGAACGGGAGGCACACAATTCCATCTCGGACTCAACTTCCTCCGGCGCGGCCTCGGGGATTGCCAGCCGCTGTGATTGGCATGCCGGGCTATCGCTAAGTCGCCCGAAGAACGTGCTAATGCTCCCCTTAGATTACATCGGGTGCAGGGGCACTACTCCGAACCTACCGTACCAGCCACACAGGTCAGTCACTGCGATCAGTGTAAAGCTGCTCTGCGGCATCAGCACCTCGTCACGCTTGGCTCTGGCGCAGGCGTCAGTGCGCGGTCAAAGTTGGTCTGACCCATCAGCGACTTTTCGTAGCTCTAGTTGTCTATCTGGTGGATCAGCACGTTCTTGGACCCAGCTCAGCTGGCGTGTCACTCGCTGGTAGAACTCGCGCTGCAGCACTCCAAGATCACTAAGTAGTGACTCCAGCCCACTTCTCGCTTAAGTGGTGCGCGTTTTTCCTTGATCGTAAAAATAAACTCTGTACCCTGAAAATAAAACCTGTAATGGTGCAAAGCGCGCCTCAGTTGAGGGGCTTTTTGTTTTCGGAACGCGAAGGCATGAGCGTGGTTGGAGGGGCCCCGGCGATACCCAGGCAGACTGTGTGATCCCATCGATGGCGCAAAGCCTAGAACAGATCTGCACCACCGCTGCCGTCACGGTGGTGCTGCATGGCCACCAGTGACACTGGTGGGGAGTGAATCGGCCACCATTCGCGAGGGGCTTATCAGCAAGGACAGGCAAGAGGCTGAAGAACCATGCGGCTGTGGTGGGCGCAGAGCCAGCCCACAGAGTCGCCAATCAAAACAGGTTCTGGCGCTTTGGCAACATACACAAGCAGCTATATATTTAATAGCGAATCTACCTGCTCAATCCGAGGGGGCCTCCCCCCTCACCCCACCGTCCGGCGGCGCATGCTGCCCAGCCTCACAGCGCCTGTCGCCGCTGCTAGCAGCGACAGCACAATCATCCCCCACTCGCTCAGCGTGGGAATAGATGCAGCTCCAGAGGGCCCAGATACCAGCAACAGAGGGGCGAAAGGGTCCGCAATGGCACCCGGTGCAGGATTACTGTCTCCTACTCCGTTGTCCGTGATGGTGTATGTCACCGAGTCTCCGGTGATCGTGCCGTGCCGGAACCAGGTAGAAGCCGCACCGCTTGTCATTGCTGATCGCGGCTTTGTGCGGGTCAGTGAGCCAACGAGCGGGGCCGGGGGCATGGTCATTGCGGTTGCTGATGTGTTGGCAGAGCAGGGCTTCAACTACCAGCGTTGCATGCATGTGGTGGCTCAGGATATGGATCTGACAGCGGTACCAATGACCTATGTTCAGTTGACCCTCTTGCACATCCCCGCCGTGGTGATTTGGGGCAATGCCTTTGCGATGGAATCGCGGGCCAGGTGGTACACCCCCTCGCACATTTTGGGCGACTGGGGCCGACGCCTGGCGGCAGATGGCCGCGATCGCCGAGAGACTCCAGCACCGCCTGCTACGGTCAAAGATGACCAGGACGGCACAGAATCGTTGATAACCTTGCCCGGGCGGATTGGAGCGGGACAAATGGCATTGTTTTAATGTGAAGTATTTCACGCTTTATTAGCGCGAAATTAGATGGGCTTGGTGAAATTGAGCAGGTTCTTTAAAATGAATTTGGTTTATCTTTTATTCACCAACCATTAGGGAAGGTCTGCACGAATCGCATTGAGCTGTGTTTCATCCAACCCAAGACTGCCGCAGGCGGTGTCATCGATCAATGACGCCTGCGCAAACCCGCATTCATGCGGTTTTTGAGCGCTTGGGCGCCCCTTTTTCAGGCCCTACGCCCGCTGCACGCGCACCTGCCCCATCGCCAGCAGCTGGTGCCTGACCATCCACAGGTTACTCAGCGCAAACAGCGTGACGATCTGCAGCGTGTTCTTCTTCAAGCCCCGGTAGCGCATCTTCACATACCCGAACTGCTGCTTGAGCACCCTGAACGGATGCTCCACCTTAGCTCGGATGCTGGCCTTGATCTGCTCGACCTTCTCCAGCAGCGCCTGCACCGGGTGCTCCTTGTCCAGCTGCTTACGCTTGGAGTGCTTCATGGCGACATGCCAGCTCACCCGTGCTTTGGCATCGGGGTGTTTATGCACTCCCTGGTAGCCCGCATCGCCGAAGGCATCCGTCTCTTGCCCATGCAGCAAACTGTTGGCCTCCAAGACATCCGAGACGTTGCCTGCCGTGCCCCGCACCGTGTGCACCAGACCCGAGTCGGCATCCACCCCGATATGCGCCTTCATTCCGAAGTACCACTGGTTGCCCTTCTTGCTTTGGTGCATCTCGGGGTCTCGCGCCTTGCCTTCGTTCTTGGTGGAGGTGGGGGCCGCAATCAGCGTGGCATCCACTACAGTGCCAGCTTTGAGTTGCAGCCCTTTGGCTTGCAGCAGCGCATTGACTGTAGCCAGGATTTGTTCGGCCAGCTTGTGGCGCTCCAGCAGGTGGCGAAACCTCAGGATGCTCGATTCGCTGGGAATGTGTTCGTCCCAGTGGGATAGGCCTGCAAAGTCACGGAAGGCCGGCACGTCGTGCAGCGCTTCTTCCATGGCGGGGTCGCTGAGCTTGAACCATTGCTGCATGAAATGGATACGCAGCAGGGTCTGCACTGCAAAGGGCTGCTGGCCCCGGCGACCACTCTCGGGGGCGTAAGGCTCTATCAGCGAGACCAGTTCAGCCCATGGCACCACCAGCTCCATCGCATCCAGGAATTCGCGCTTGCGTGTGCGCTTGACGGTGTTGCTCAGGCCCAGGCTGCTTTGCTTCATGCGGGGATTGTCTCGCCTTCACTCCCTCTCAAACACATCGCATCGGGATTCGTGCAGAGAATCCTTAGCACAGTTCTTATGAAAAATATTGTAAAAGTTGCAGCTATTGCGGTAATTGCTGTTTCTGTTTCTGGTTGTGCCGGAGTTCTCTCCTCAGTGACCAATGCGAACATGGACGAGAAGACCGCTCAGGCCAAGACGGCAGAGTATTTTGGTGCACCGGCGGGGCAGGTCAAGATTTCCAATTTCTCAAAGAACCTGATCGACACAACCTACCGAGCCTATTACAAGGGCACAATGTATAACTGCAATATTCAATATGGTGGTGTGGAGTGCAAGAAGCCTGGCGCTTCCTGACTATGACTCTATATTGAAAGGGGCTTCGGCCCCTTTTTATTTTCGTTTCCTATTATTACAATATCCCTAATTATATTCTGACTTGATGGGGTTGTATATATTATAATAATACTCATGCAAACGCGGTGTTTGCTTCAAGGGGAGAATAATGGCTTCTGTTAATAAAGTGATTATTGTTGGGAACTTGGGGCGTGATCCTGAAATGCGAACTTTCCCAAGTGGCGACCAGGTGGCAAATGTGACGATTGCCACGACCGACAAGTGGAAAGACAAGCAAACAGGCGAGATGAAAGAGGCCACGGAGTGGCACCGTGTTGTGTTCAATGGACGGCTGGCCGAAGTGGTGGGGCAGTACCTTCGCAAAGGCTCACAGGTCTATGTTGAGGGCAGCTTGCGCACCCGCAAATGGACAGACCAAAACGGCGTAGAGAAATACAGCACTGAAATTCGCGCTGACCAAATGCAGATGCTGGGCAATCGTGCTGCAGCGCCTGGGGCGCAGCCGCAGGGCCATGATGGCCCGCCCCACGATAACCAAGGGCATCCCATGGACGACGATGATTTAGGCCCTGATGGCTGGCCTCGATAGCCTTGTGAGGCATGGCCCCGAGTAGTCGGGGCAGGACTAAATTTTTCAAATTGCGAGGCCTGGGGATGATTGTTTTGCGATTGGAAGGCCTCCCGAATGCGGCAGGTTTTCATTTTGTTGGAGTGACCAAAGACGGCAAAAAGGTGCCCTGCGTTGTGGAGCTGGGCCAAGACCGCTGCTACAAGGTTGCAGGGACCGTTTGGCGCGACCTGGCGGACTTGAGCCGCAGGGAATCTTCAACTCATTTGCCAAGCTGAAAGGAACTGAAATGGCTGCAGAACTGACTTATCAAGAGCGTTTGAATCGTTTTGAAATCGCTCAGGAAACCATCGGGTTCATGATGGCGATGCATACCCGTTCAATCGACCAAGAACAAAAGAAGGCTGCGCCGGATACCGCAGTTATTGATTCATTGCGGGCCGAATTCAAAAAGCTCGCTGACGAACTCTATTACCTGCGTTTGAAGGACGACGCGACGATTCAGCGGGTGCTTGATGAGTATTGCCCCATCGTCAAAGCCGCCTATGAGCAAGAGCGTGCAGCTTCATGAGCGCGGAATACAAGCTGGACGCTGCGCGTCACGAGGCGATTTACAAGGACGAGATTGCACCTTACTGCCTGCTCAAGAGCCGCCCGCAGGAAAACCCGGCAGCGGTAATCACGGGGGGCAACTTGGCTCTGGTAAATCGGGGGGTGCTGACATAGCGACAGTGGTTATGTACTGGTGGACGCAGACAAACTCAGGCCTTTCCACCCTGAATACGTCAACCTGATGGCGACCGATGACCGCCATGCCGCAAACCTGACCCATGCCGACTGTGGGCCTTGGGCAAACAGGCTTTTGCACGATGGAGTGGAGGGACGCCGCAACATCATGATCGATCAGACTTCGCGTGATCCCTAGGCCTTGGCCAAGATGACGGCGGGCCTGCGTGAGGCCGGTTACCGTGTTGAACTGCGTGTGGTTGCCGCGTCTGTCCGTGTAGAGCCTGAGCGGGTGTCCCACCGCTCACAAGAGCGGGATCTGGAGCGCTGACGAGGCCAATGCCCTTCATTGCTTGGAGGGCTAGAATTTGTTCGATCTTGCAGAACCAACATGGATGCAGCACTGCGCGAAAGAACTCGGGAGGCTATGGCTCAGACCGATGCGATTTTTGCGCTGGAAGGGTTTGAACCGACGCCCGAGAGTAGGGTGGTCAACGCTGCCATTCTGGATGGGCGCGTAACGATTCCCCAGCTCATTGCGGAAATGACAAGCTACGTGCGTGAACACAAAACCATGAGTGGCTTTGTCGAATCTCGCTCATGGGCTTCATGTACCCATGGCTAACGCCTATACCGATAGCAACGGCGTATTTAAAAATCTCCTGGGGCAAACCGAGGCGCAGGCTCTGCAGGTGGCAGAGTACGGTTTCCCCACGGCGCGAAGCATCGAAATATTGGGCGGTCACGTTCAGCTAGAAGCCCATGGCTTTGGGTTGCAGAGATTGGCCGTGATCCATCGCCATCTTTTTAGGATGTTTTACGAATGGTCTGGGAAAGTTCGCACGGTGCCGTCTTCCAAGCGTGCCGAGCTGGGCGGTGTAACTCGTTTCGCGGAACCTGATGCCATCGTGAAGGACTGGCAGGCCTTGGAGCCGCAGACGCAAGGCTTTGCCGAGGCAAGGCAGTTCAGCTTTGAAGATAAGTGCAAGGCCCTGGCCTTGATCTTCATCGAGGCCAACCGCATCCATCCGTTTCCCGAAGGTAATGGACGCAGCTTGCAAGTCTTCATGCAGGAGCTGGCTTTGGTGCAGGGGGTGAAGCTGAACTATGCCAAGGTTTCAGCCCGCGAATGGAATGCGGCAAGCGCTGTCAGTGGCACGCACGGGCGTTTGTTTGAAGGCATGCACTCAGCCAGTCCAGAGCCGATCCGAAGGGTTTTCAAAGCGATTGGTCGAGATGGTGCTTTACATTGCTTCGTGCCTTCAGAGCCGAACACAGACAAGAACGTTTTGCGCCGACGCGGCGACTAGTTTCGGCCAGGAAGAGCCGGTCGCGGCATATGAAGCGGACGTTCAACGCCACGTTAACAGGCGGCTGCCAGCGAAGCTGGAAGACGTCCTGTTGAACCCCTGGTTAGGCCATGGTGGGAGATGAGATGGGGACGACTATTGCAGCTTGGTTTCACGGATCACTCGCTCGATGAAGGTCGATTTTGCTGCTCGGTACTCGACTTCACAGAGGTGAGCAGCATTCAACTTGAGTTGGTTGTACTCGGCGACAAGCGCAGGGCGTGCAATTAGCGCATCTCGGAAGGCCATGAACATCTCGAAAGGCGAACCCGACGCTACCAGTTGAACCGCATGCTCTTCGCCCGGCTTGTGCCATTCAAGCATACATAGTTGTTCAGTGCGCAGGGTGTCACGCTTCTCCACGTAGCCGAAATTTGTCAGGGTGAGAACGTACAGTTCGTGATGTGTTGGAGCAACCAGCACGCAGATGTCAAGGTCCCCTTTTGACAAAGCCCCTGGTATGGCAGATGAGCCGATGTGCTCCACGACTGCGCTGGGTAAAAGTCTTTGTATTTGAGAACGAGCCGAAACGAACCGCGATGCGGCTTCGGGTTGATAGTCGGTTGGGTGCAATAAGCGCATAGGCTTAACGAATGAAAGGGACTTCCCCGTCCCGAGTGAACCGCACAGTTGGGGAATAGGGCATCCTCGCCCCATAGGATGACGTAGCGCTCTTCATGCGCAGTGACGACGAAGCCTTCGAACAGACCGTTCGTTTCGATGAGGGCACGGTAGGCAGCAGGTAGTTGAATATTCATCGAGAACGTCTGTTCATGGCCGATAGTACTCGTTCCCGAATGCTCCCATCCAGGCATCTGTAGCCGTTACCAACCGGAAACAAAAAACGCTACAACTGAGGCGTTTGGAAACGATCCAAATCTGGCGTCCTGCAAATTTACAGAGCTTTTTTTCTCTACGTAGCGCAAGCTGAAATCTTCTTCATTGCAGCATCTGAAAAAGAGAAGATACAAAGACGTTTTTTCAGGCTATATTTTTACGATCATCCTGGTCCTGGTACGCCTCAGAAAATGGCTTTGGCGGCTATGCTAAGTAGGCCATGGAGCAGCGTACCGACTTCCTGGTCTAAGGGGGACGGGGGCACCGAGTAACCTACTGAGCCCAGTGTGAAACCCGGAACTGGCGCAGGCCGCGAAGTACATTGCCGCAGGTACCGGTTTGAAGCATCGCCGCCGGCCAGCAGGCGGCCAGCATCTACTGTCATAGCATCACGCTCGCCAGCGGGCACTACGCGATGTTCGATGACGGCATGGGATACATGCCTAGTGCCGTGGAGGCTAGTGATCGAACAATGGCTGGGGCAGCAGATCGCCGCGGTGGTGGGCGAGGGTGGAATTTGGTGGGAGATCAGGCGGCCACGTGGGTCGTCATTGGGATGGACTGCCGGATTGGATCGTTCAGGCCACTTCGCGTCGCTGTCCTCCCCGTCGCTGATTGAACGGCGGCATCTTCCTGAGTTGCTCGAGCACCCAGACCGCGCGGGCCGATAGTGGCCATTCCGCCCGGTGGATTAACCAGAGCGTATCGACCACAGGCTTGCCACACTCGATCACCCGGATGGCATCGGCCTCTGCGAAGGCCAGACGAGCGTGCCGGGGAATTACTGTGAAACCCAGGCCGCGGGCGACCGGTTCAAGGATCAGCGCGATCTGATTGCTGAAGCCATGGCAGGGCATGCTGCGGATCCCGGGGTTACCTGGAAAGTGGCGTACCAGCAGGCGGGTGGCCATCGCCTGGCCGTCGGGATGGTCGATAAAACCCAGACGCTCCAGATCCTCCCAGCCTGCCACGGCCGCATCGGTTGGCACGACGAGTTCCAGCGGCTCCTCGATGAACGACGTGGCGACCAGACGCGGGTCGTCCGGCTTGAGCGTGACCAGGCCGAGTTCGTACTGCTTGCTCAGCACTGCATCACGGGTTTCAGGATCGGGCGCGAAGCGATGACGGATGACCAAGCCTGGATGGGACTGCTGCAAGGTCAGTAGCAACGGATAGAGGGCGAGCCCCACGCTGCCAGGTGTGATAAGGCTGATTTCCCCGCTGCTTGCATTTGCATCGGACAGGCGCAGTTTCAGGCGCTTATCGGCCAACTCGATCTCGTTGCAGTAGTCATGCAACGCCATGCCTGCGGGCGTCAGTTCGATATGCCGGTGACGGCGGATCAACAATGGGCCGAGTTTTTCCTCCAGATGACGCACATGCTGGCTGACCGCGGCCTGGGTCAAACCCAACCGATCCGCCGCACGCGTGAAGCCCCCTGTTTCGACCAAGGCAGCGAAGGAACGCAGCCAGTGCGAGTTATTCATAACGAAATTTTATTAAACCAATAAGTATTCATTAGATAAAACATTGGTCGTATCCGCTTAGTCTTCCGAAGACTATTTTTTGCCAAGAGGCTATCGCCATGTCCCTGACATACCCCCGCAGTTTTTCTCACATCGGCCTGTCGGTGACAGACCTGGATGCCGCCGTCAACTTCTATACCGAGGTCATGGGTTGGTACTTGGTCATGCCGCCGACCACCATCAGCGAGGATGACAGCCCTATCGGGGTGATGTGCACTGACGTGTTCGGCGCCGGCTGGAGCTCGTTCCGCATCGCTCATCTGTCTACTGGCGACCGCATCGGCGTGGAAATTTTCCAGTTCCTCAACGCGGAAAAGCCAGCCAACAACTTCGAATACTGGAAGACTGGGGTGTTCCACTTCTGCGTGCAGGATCCGGACGTCGAAGGTCTGGCGGCGAAGATTGTGGCCGCCGGCGGCAAGCAGCGCATGCCAGTGCGCGAGTATTTCCCGGGCGAGAAGCCGTACCGCATGGTCTACATGGAAGACCCGTTCGGCAACATCCTGGAAATCTACAGCCACAGCTACGAGCTGACCTATTCAGCCGGTGCCTACCAGTAAACGGAGGACGCTTGCATGCACAACGGATCCTTGTCCTCGCTACCCGCCCACTACCGCGCCTGGCGCTGGCAGGGCAGCGCCGAGCCGCAGGAACTGGCGCTGGAGCTGGTGCCGCTGCAGCCACCAGCGGCCGATGAGGTGCTGGTGCGCAATGCTGTGATTGGGTTGAACCCGGTCGATTGGAAGGTGCTCGGCGGCGGGCTGGTCGATTGGCAGCCGGGCCACATCCCGGGCGTCGATGGTGCCGGCGAGGTGGTGGCTCTGGGCGAAGGCGTTCCCGCCGAATGGCTGGGTCGCCGCGTCGCCTACCACACCAGCCTGCACGGCCATGGCAGTTTCGCCGAGTACACGCCGGTGGCTGCGCGTGCGCTGATGCGTCTGCCCGACACGCTGGACTTCGAGGTGGCCGCCAGCATTCCGTGCCCGGCGCTCACCGCTTGGCTGGCAATCGAGAAGGTGCCTATGCAGACCGGACAACCGCTACTGGTCAGCGGCGCAGGCGGTGCGGTCGGGCAATACCTGGTGCAACTAGCCTCGACCCGAGGTTTTGCCGTCAGCGCGATGGCTCATGCCCGTCACCACGAAAGGCTGCGCGCTCTGGGCGCGGGCGAATGCCTCGCCGGGCCGTTAGCTGATGGGCACGCCTGGGACGGCGGCCGGCTTTTCCATGCAGTGATCGACACAGTCAGCAGCAGTCACGCCGAACGCATAGCAGAAGCACTGCGGGCCAACGGCCACTTGGTCTGCATCCAGGATCGAGTGCCCGGATGGCCGTGCCCGCCGTTCGGCCTGACCCTGTCGATACACGAAGTGGCCTTGGGTGCGTTGCATGTGCACGGCGACGACACGGCTTGGCAGCACCTAACCGCAGCCGGAGAACGGCTACTGGGCGAGATCGCCGAGGGGCGCCTGCACGCGGAGGTGCGTCTGGTGCGCGGCTTCGACGAACTGGCGCAGTTGCTGGAAGACCTGCGCCACCGGAACTTCTCCGGCAAAGCCCTGGTGCAGATTCGCTAAAGCCAACAGAAAGAACACTCATGGATCCAGGGATCTTGGAAGTGCTTGAGCGATACCACACTCGCATGCACGCCGAACGCAGCGGGCCGTGTGTCGAAGCGCCCGGCGGGCGCGACGGGGCCAAGATCAGCGCATGCGCGCTTTTGCGATCCAGGGAAGTGCATGGAATCTTCGTCGATGGAACTGATCACCGCAGCTGCAACATTGACGGCACCGGCTACGCCTATGTGATGCGTTTTTCCCGGAACTATCCATCGATCTCCAACCGCCCCGGGGAGAATGCGAACGTGCAGAAGTACATCGGGCTTAACAACAACCATGAGGGCCTGAAAACCAGCATGTGGCTGGTTCCGACCAGTGACAGGAAGGCGCATGGCGCGCCAGTCGGCATCACTAGCGGCGCAAGCGCGCTGCGTCTGTTGGTAAAGGCTATGGCGATCGCCGGGCAGCAGCTGGTCAATGTCCTGGTGAGCGTTGACGGTAAGGACGTTCCGAGGGCTGCGGAGTTGGTGCCGCAAGACGAATACCGCCAACTGGGAGAGTCGATCGCCCGTGCGGAGGAGACTTTGGCATCTGCGGTGAGTCCGCCCGCGCTGCTCGATTACCAGATCTAACTGCTCTATTTGACGCGCAATGGCAGCGCTGGCGATATCGGAGCCCGCATCGGTGGCTACCGCTCTATGCGGATTTCGACCACGCCATCCTTACCGGCACCCGGATGCCTTAGCGATGAAGCAAGCGAATCGCAGTGCCCGTCAGAAATCGACTATCACAAGGAGGCTTATATGATTCGACTCACCGCCAAGGATTTTCACCCTGAGCTGCTGGAACTGTACGACGGCTACGTGCATGGACGCTTGAGCCGGCGCGACTTCCTCGATCGCGCGGCGCGGTTCGCCGTTGGCGGGCTCACTGCTGCAGCGATCCTAGCCTCGCTGAGCCCTGACTATGCGTTGGCACAACAGATCGCCTTCACCGATCCAGACATCCATGCCGAGTACATCCGCTATCCCTCGCCGAACGGTCACGGCGTGGTGCGCGGCTACCTGGTGCGCCCGGCCAAGGCGTCCGGCCGGGTGGCCGGCGTCGTCGTGGTCCACGAGAACCGCGGCCTAAATCCCTACATCGAGGACGTGGCGCGGCGCGTGGCCAAGGCCGGCTTCGTCGCACTGGCACCCGACGGTCTGAGTTCGGTCGGCGGGTACCCTGGCAACGACGAGGAAGGCCGGCGGCTACAGCAGCAGGTCGATCCACAGAAGCTGATGAACGACTTCTTCGCCGCCATTGAGTACCTGCATACCAGCGAGCTGACCACCGACAAAATTGGCATCACCGGCTTTTGCTACGGTGGCGGTATCTCCAATGCGGCGGCCGTGGCCTTTCCGGAGCTGGCCGCGGCGGTGCCGTTCTATGGCCGTCAGGCCAAGCCGGAGAACGTGCCGCACATCCAGGCGCCGCTGCTGCTGCACTTCGCCGAGACCGACCCGAACGTCAACGCCACCTGGCCGGCCTACGAGGCGGCGTTGAAGGCGGCGGGCAAGACCTACGAAGCCCACGTTTATCCCGGCACCAACCACGGATTCCACAACGACTCCACGCCGCGCTACGACGAGGCCGCCGCCAAGCTCGCCTGGGATCGTACTCTGGCTTGGTTTCGGCGGTACCTGAGCTGAGTGATGCACGGGCCACTCTGATATCAGATTTGATGATGCATGGTATAGAAATATAGGATTGGATTTATTTCTTGTTGCGCACGACCATAACGGTTGTGCCGAAAGGCGTTGCAGTTCCGAGCGTCTGCTGTGCTGCCTGCAAAGCGGCACAGAGCCAAACCGGCCTTACTCAACGATTCCAGGAGTGTTTCCATGACCATGAACGCCATCATCTGGCCCGAAGGCTACGTCCCGGGCTTCACAGAAAACTTCGCCTCTAACGAGGTCATCATCGCAGGCCTGAGCGCTGCCGAGGTCTGGCCGCTGCTGGCCGAACCGGCTAAGTGGCCCACCTATTACGCCAACTCGGCCAACGTGCGCTTTTACGACGGCAAGGGGCCGTTGCTGGCCGACGGCGACCGCTTCTATTTTGAAACCTTTGGCTTCCCGGTCGAGGCGCAGTGCAATGAATACGTCCCACCAGCGGCTGGTCAGCCTGGACGCGTCGCTTGGCACGGCTGGTCGGGCGAAGTCGGTGCCGACGACCGCTTGGACGTCCACCATGCGTGGCTGGTCGAGGATCTTGAAGGCGGCCGCGTGCGCATCCTCACCCAGGAGACCCAGAAGGGCAAACCGGCCGCCGAACTGCATGCCGCCAAGCCCAACCCGATGATCAACGGGCATCAGGATTGGCTTGACGGCCTAGTCGCCGCTGCTCGCACCGCCAAGGGAGCGAAGTGATGAAGGCCGTTATCGTTCGTGCACCGGGTGGACTGGAGCGTCTCGAAGTCACTGAGTTGCCCGATCCCGGCCAGCCAGGGCCAGGGCAGATCCGTGTGGCCGTGCATGCCACATCGCTGAATTTCCACGACTTGCTGGTCGCCAATGGCGGCATTCCCGCCGACGACGGCCGGGTGCCGATGGCCGATGCCGCCGGTGTGGTCGAGGCCGTAGGCAACGGCGTGACAGAGTTCAAGCCCGGAGATCAAGTGGTTTCCGGTTTCTTCCCTCAGTGGCCCGACGGCCTGCCGTTCGATGACGTCGGCCATTTTCGCAAGACTCCGGGCGATGGCATCGACGGCTATGCCTGCGAATATGTGGTGCGCGCAGCCAGCGACTTCACCTTGGCTCCGCGCGGCTGGAGCCATGCCGAGGCAGCCACCATCACCACCGCTGGGCTGACCGCTTGGCGCGCGCTGGTGGTCGATGGCCAGCTCAAGGCTGGCGTCAGCGTATTGGTGCTGGGCACCGGCGGTGTGTCGATCGCCGCGCTGCAGATCGCCAAGGCGATGGACGCACGGGTCATCGTCACCTCGTCCTCCGACGACAAGCTGGCGCGTGCCCGTAGGCTCGGTGCCGACGAGGTGATCAATTACCGGCAGGTGCCCGACTGGGGTAATCGTGTGCTGGAACTGACCGGCGGCCGTGGCGTCGACCACGTGATCGAGGTTGGCGGGCCGGGCACTCTGACGCAGTCGATCAAGGCGGTACGCGTGGGCGGCCACATCGCCCTGATCGGTGTGCTGACCGGCCGCGAGGGTGCCTTGCCCACCGCGGTTCTGATGGCCAAGCAGGCGCGTCTGCAGGGGCTGATTGTCGGCAGCCGCCGCGACCAGCAGGACTATGTGGCGGCGCTGGAGCAGACCGGCATCCGCCCGGTGATCGACCGCAGCTTCCCGCTGGAGCAACTGGCCGAGGCCTTCCGCTTCCAGGAAAGAGGCGCCCACTTCGGCAAGGTGGTGGTCGAATGGTGAGGCACGACATGAACCGTCCCCGCGCGCCGCTGGCTGCGCTGTTCACAGCCCTGGCTATGGTGCTCATGGCCGGCTGCGCGTCATCGCATGGCATCGGTGCGGTTGCCGACACGCAGAGCGCCATCGTCTGGCCCGAAGGCTATCTGCCCGGCACCACCGACAACTTCGTCTCCAACGAAGTCATCGTTGCCGGGCTCAATGCGGCCGATGTGTGGCCGTTGCTATCTGATGCGACCCGCTGGCCGAGCTACTACGCCAACTCAGCTGACGTGCGTTTCTATGATGGCAAGGGCCCGGAACTGGCCGCCGGTGACCGCTTCTTCTTCAAGACTTTCGGCTTTCCGGTCGAGGCTCAGGTCACCGAATACGTGGCGCCGACTAACGGCAAGCCGGGCCGGGTGGCCTGGCATGGCTGGGCCGGCGAGCAAGGCAGCTCCGAGCGGCTTGACGTGATTCATGCTTGGCTGGTCGAGGATATGTCCGGCGGACGGGTGCGCGTGCTCACCCAGGAAAGCCAGAAAGGCAAGCCAGCGCAGGCATTGGCCTCCAGCAAGCCGAACATCATGATCAACGGCCATCAGGACTGGCTGACGGGTCTAGTCGAGGCTGCGCGCAAGACCAAGGCGCAGTGACGATTCCGCCGCCGTCCACATGCGGGCGTAGGCGGCGGTTTCTTCCCTCTTCCCCCGAATGCAGGAAACCATTTTCATGAGCACCACCATCAAGATCCTGATGATCCTTACCTCCCAGGCCACCATGGGCGACGGTCCGCGGCCAACCGGCGTGTGGTTCGAGGAACTGTCCACACCGTACTACGCCTTCGTCGATGCCGGCGCGCAGGTGGACATCGCCTCCATCGCCGGTGGCAAGATTCCGATCGACCCGCACTCGCTGGCAGTCGAGGGCAAGAACTCGCCCAGCGTCGAGCGCTTCCTCAAGGACGCCGCGGCAATTCGCAAGATCGAGGTCTCGATGAAGATCGACGGCCTGTCCACCGAAGGCTACTCGGCGGTGTTCTTGCCCGGCGGGCATGGCACCATGTGGGACCTGCCCAGGAGCGCCGAACTGGCGTCCTTGCTGTCCACCGCCTGGGCAAACGGCAAGGTCGTCTCGGCGGTCTGCCACGGCCCGGCTGGGCTGGTTAACGTCAAGGACACTAACGGCCAGCCACTGGTCGCCGGCCGCCGCGTGGCGGCCTTCACCAACAGCGAGGAAGCGGTCGTCGGCCTGACCGACAAGGTGCCATTCCTTCTGGAGACTCGTATTAGCATGCTGGGCGCCAAGTATGAGAGCGGCCCGGACTTCCAGCCCTTCGCGGTGCGTGACGGCAAGCTCGTCACCGGGCAGAACCCGGCCTCCTCCGATGAAGTCGCGCGCTTGGTGCTGCAAGCCGTCCACGAGGCGCGCTAAGGCAACGCTGAACAAGCTGTCGTAATTTGACATGCGGCACTGAACGACGCAGTTTTCGTATTTTTGGGACCGTTGCGCTGTCCATTTAGGCAGTTCGCGGGACTTTCAGGTCCGATTCCTGCCCTCATGGGCGCACCAGTCCCTGCAGATGCAATAGGGACAGGTAAATGTTGCCAAGTGCCAAGGCAGTGAACGCACGCGTGGCGTTCTTTTGTAGCCCGCGATAGCGCACCTTGGTGAACTCCCATAGTCGCTTGATCACGGCAAAGACATGTTCGACCCGAGCGCGCATCAGCGATCTGTTGCGGTTATTGGCCCGCTGCGCCTCATCGACTTCTGTCGCACGGCGCACGCGCTGGTTGGTGAAGTCCCTTGTCGTGGGTGCCTTGCTCGCGCTATCAGTGCCTTCTGGCTGGCATAGGCCGAGTCGCCTTAGACGCGATGTTCGTTGCCGTGCGATGAATTGGGCAGTGGGTAGTTGTCATGCACTTTGGCCGCCGTGACCACCGCGCTGTGGGTCAGCCCCGTTTGGCTGTCTACACTGATGCTCAATTCCCCCTGGGGGCTTGGCTACGTGCTCGACCTGTAAACCGGCCGGGCGCAGGCGCCGATCGATACCGCGCCGCTGTCCGGCCTGCACAGGCTGGCTTTTGTGCAGGATTGTCTGTGATTCACTGCCCAGGGCTCCGAGGCCATCGGGCGTCTCGACCTGCAGGCCCGCGCGATCGATTGGATCGTGGGCATCGGCTAGGGCATCACTCATCTGCTGCATGTGGCGCACGATGGTAAGTGCGCTTATGTCACCAACTCGGGCTCCGGCACGGTCAGCCTGTTCGGGCGGCCCCTGCCGTAGCCGAGCATGCAGCCGACTGGCACCGCTGTATTCGGCAGTTCGATGGCCTTGAGCCGCATGGGGGTCACGCGTTGGGCAGCCCGGTCGAGTGTCTAAAAGCACCGGCATAGGTTGAACTTACCTAAGTGATTGATAAACATGCTGCATCGAGCATTGGCGTAGTCCTGTGAACTGCGGTACTGGAGTCATCGTGAAACAAAAAACGCTCGCACCCATCACAGGTTGGAGGCGGAAAAGCGCATCACGCGTGGGACACGCATGCTGCAGGTCGGTTGCCAGCTGCTGCACCAGCATCTGATCGATGTCCCTGAACAAACCCACCAGCTCTGTGTCGACGGCTTTCAGCGCCGCGTATTACCCCATTCACTCCTCTCGAATCAGCTTGCGGACTCCGGTTAGTCGGGGGGAGGGCAGTCTGGGCCTCGCGCAGTGCTGTTCCCCTGAACGGCACCTCTGATTCGATCCGCAGTGGCTTTAACCTGTGTGCCTATTTGCCTTGTGATGCGGTGCTGCATTCTCGCTGAGCTTGCGGGTTAACCACGATAACGGATGGTTATCGCGCAGAACGACGTGCCATCTTGTACCTGAAGGTGAGGATTTTTAGACTGA
Organism: Acidovorax sp. DW039; assembly: GCF_037101375.1. Classification (NCBI taxonomy): domain Bacteria; kingdom Pseudomonadati; phylum Pseudomonadota; class Betaproteobacteria; order Burkholderiales; family Comamonadaceae; genus Acidovorax; species Acidovorax sp. DW039. Next base: position 234,266 of record NZ_AP029020.1, read on the forward strand.
GCCAGGTCAAAAACTGTTTGCGCCAAGACAGCGAGCAGCCCCACTTTTGGAGACAAATCAACATGCGAATGCTTCGACGCGCCGCCATTGCGGCTGCTCTGGTCCTGCCTGTGCTTCCTGCTGCCCATGCGGCGGATGAGATCGTGCTCAAGGTCCACCACTTCCTACCGGCAGGGTCCTATGCGCAGCAAATGTTCATACAGCCCTGGTGCGACAAGATTGCTGCGGAATCTGCCAAGCGCATGCGTTGCCAGATCTACCCGTCCATGCAACTGGGCGGCACGCCACCGCAACTGGTGGATCAGGTGCGCGACGGTCTGGTGGATGTGATCTGGACTTTGCCCGGCTATACCCCCGGCCGCTTTCCTCGAATTGAGGCGTTCGAGTTGCCCTTCATGATGCAAAGCCCCGAAGCGGCCAGCCGTGCCTTGTGGGACTTTGTTCAGCAATATGCCAGTGAAGAGTTCAAGACCATCCATCCCATTGCCTTGCATGTGCACGGTGACGGGGTCTTTCACATGGTCCGCAAGCCCATCCAGACGATGGCTGATCTGAAGGGATTGAAGCTACGCGCACCCACCCGGCAGACCAACAAGCTGTTGGCTGCATTAGGTGCCACGCCGGTGGCCATGCCCGTGCCTGCGGTGGGCGAGGCGCTTTCCAAAGGTGTGATTGATGGAGCCCTGGTTCCCTATGAGGTGGTTCCTTCCGTGAAGATTCAGGAGTTGGTGAAGTTCCACTCAGAAACTGATCCGGTGGAGCCTGCGATCTACACGTCCACCTTCGTATTCGCCATGAACAAAGCGAAGTACGAAAGCCTTCCTGCCGATCTCAAAAAGGTGATCGATGCCAACAGTGGTGTGGAGTTGTCAGGCCGCATCGGCGCAACGTTCTTGCAGGCAGATGCGGAGGGCAAGAAGCTGACACAGGGCAACACCACCAACGTGATTTCCAAAGCAGAGCTTCAGCAATGGAAAGCGGTGGGCCAGACAGTGTCTGACGCCTGGGTCAAAGAGGTGAATGCCAAGGGCATGAATGGCCAGCAGTTGCTCGACGGCGCCAAGGCCCTGCTGCAAAAGCACGCGCGATAACACGCCCGATCAACGTGGAAGGGCGGGACACCTGAATAGCCTCCCGCCCCCTCTCGCATTTTCTTCTCGTTTTTCTGAAAAGACCCCGGGGTGTACATACCCGCGGGTATGGAGTTCTCATGTCTGAACCTCTTGCCACGGCCCCAGAGGCCCTGGCTTTTGGCCCTGCGGGCCGTGTTCTGCGCTGGCTGTGCCGCGTTTTTGCCATGGCAGGCGCACTCGTGTTTGTCGCGATCGTGCTGATGAGTGTGGTCTCTCTCACAGGCCGTAAGTTGTGGTCTTCACCCATCGCCGGTGATGTGGAGATGCTGCAGATGTGTGCAGCCTTTGCCGCCGCCAGTTTTTTTGCCTGGTGCCATCTGTCAGGCAGCGATGTGAAGGTGGATTTTTTCACCGCCCGCATGTCGCCCCGGGCCGTGCATGTCATGGATGCATTCGGTTCCTTGCTGGTGGCCTTTTTCGGCGCGGTGGTGGCCTGGCGCACTGCGCAAGGTGCATGGATGGTCAAGGAAGCAGGTGAGCAGAGCATGTTGCTCGACTGGCCTCTGTGGATACCGCAGATGGCCATGGTCCCTGGCTTTGCCTTGCTGGCATGGGCTGCCAGCTACCGCGCACTGCAACACCTGGGTGCCGCTGCTCAACCGGATGTTCAGGCACACGATCGAGCGGGAGAGGCAGCATGAGCGGGATTGCTGCAGGCAGCCTGATCTTTGCAGGCCTCATGGTGTTGCTCGTAGTACGCGTCCCCATTGGGGTGGCAATGTTCACCATGGGTGCTGCGGGTTACTGGGCGCTGGGTGGGTGGGAAATGCAGCGTGTGCTGGACGCACTCAAAACACTGGCCTACGCGCGCTTGTCCAACTACGACATTGCAGTCATCCCCCTGTTTTTGTTGATGGGCCAGTTTGCGACCCAGGGCGGGCTCAGTGCGGCCCTGTTCCGGTTCGTGGCCGCCTTCATGGGGCATCTCCGTGGTGGCGTGGCGATGGCGGCGATTGGTGCATGCGCTGGCTTTGGTGCCATCTGCGGTTCATCGCTGGCCACTGCAGCCACCATGGGCCAGGTGGCATTGCCTGAACTGCGACGCCTGGGTTATGCGGGCAGTTTGTCCACCGGCGCGCTGGCCGCAGGCGGCACGCTGGGCATCATGATCCCGCCCTCCGTGCCGCTGGTGATCTATGCCGTGCTGACGCAAGAATCCATCGGCAAGCTCTTTATGGCGGCTGTGCTGCCTGGCGTGATTGCCATGGTGGGCTACATGCTGGTGGTGCAGGTGTTTGTCGCTTTGCGCCCTGAAGCAGCTCCTGCTGGGCCTCGTGTGCCATGGCCTCAGCGGCTGCAGGCCCTGTGGCAGGTTCTGCCTGTGCTGATGGTGTTCTTGGTGGTGATCGTGGGTATATACGGCGGCTGGGCCAACCCGACTGAGGCTGCAGCCATTGGTGCGGCCGCCTGTGGCGTACTGGCGGTCGTGCGCGGGGGGCTGCGCTGGGAAGGCTTCAAGGCCAGCCTGCTAGGAACCGCCCAGGCCACAGCCATGATCTATCTCGTGCTCATGGGAGCAGACATGCTCAATACGGCCCTAGCTTTGTCGCAGATGCCCACTGAGCTGGCTGCCTGGGTGCAAGGCAGCGGTCTGAGTCCCATGCTGGTGATGGTGGCCATCCTGATCATCTACATCCTACTCGGCTGTGTGATGGACAGCCTGGCCATGATCCTGCTGACGATTCCCATCTTCTACCCCGTCGTCATGGGGCTGGATTTCTACGGCATGTCGCCCACCGACAAGAGTGTGTGGTTTGGCATCCTGGCGCTGATGGTGGTGGAGATCGGCCTGGTTCATCCCCCTGTAGGCATGAACGTCTACATCATCAATCGGCTGGCTCGTGACGTCCCTTTGTCTGAGACTTTCAAGGGAGTGATGCCATTCCTTGCTTCAGACCTGATTCGTATCGTGCTGCTCCTGGCCTTCCCATCATTGGCTTTAGTGCTGGTACGCACGTTTAGCAGCTGACGTTTTCTATCGCCCTTAACGCATTCAACACAACATAAGGAGACAACCATGCGTTTATTGTTCAAATCCAGCACAGCCATCGCGATGGCTACCGCAGCCCTGGTCAGCGGTTGTGGTGGAGGTGGCGGAGCCGAGTCATCGCCCAACGATGCCAAGCTCCAGTTCAACCCAGCGGCCTACACCACGGTGAACATTACCGTGGATGGTGTGGCGACCAAAGTGCGGCAATATCGCATCGTCTACGTGGCCAATCCCATCAAGATGGCGACCACGCAGGCCAATCTGGGCGGAAACAGCACCACCACGCTGGCCGATCCTTACGCCTACCAGTCCATGATCGTCTCGGTACCTGAGGACAAAGTCAGCGATCAGAAGACGGCGTTGTACTTCCTCGTAAACAACGGTGGCTGGTGGGCCAGCCCTGTGGCTACCACCATCAGTGAGGGAGCAAAGTTTGTCAGCACCAGCGACACCGACAATATCGGAGCCGCCCTCAAGGCCGGCTATGTAGTTGTCAACGTGGGCACCCGTAGCCGCGGCGGCGCCCGTGCCGAGGATGGGCGATGGATGGGCAAGGCACCCGCGCCCGTGGTAGATGCCAAGGCCGCCATTCGCTACCTACGCCTCAACGACAGCACCATGCCGGGCTCAGCCGAGCGCATCATTGTCACAGGCACCAGTGGTGGTGGCGGCCTGACTTCCGCTGTTTCCGCCAGCGGCAACAGCAGCGACTACCTCCCCTTCCTGGCAGAGGTGGGGGCTGCAGGCGTTGTCGGTTCAGGCTCTACGGCCACCAGTACTTTGAAAGACGATGTATTTGCCGCCGTGGCCTATTGCCCGATCAATAACCTCGGTAACGCTGACGCCGGTTATGAATGGGAGTACAACGCGGTTCGTTCAGACTCCAACACGGGTGCGCTGGGCGGTGTCGCTTACAGCGCAGGTCCTCAACCGGTTGCATCGCTGGCCATCGCCAACGCTTTCCCGATCTACCTGAACAGTCTCGGGCTTAAGCGTGAGGACGGCACACCGCTGACGGCTGATGCCCTGCGCGAGGCGACCAAGACCTTGGTGAAGCAGGAGTTGGAGCGCCAGATTGCCAAGGGCACTGCCGTCCCTCCACTGGGCGGTAACTTTGTCACCAGCCGAGCCACCTTGACCAATGACTGGCTCACCCTCAGCGGCACTGGTACCAGCGCTACGGTGGCAAATCTGGATTACAGCAAGTTCATCCGCTACGTCGCAGCCAATCAGGCCCTCAAAACTGTGGTGGCCTTTGATGCAGTCGGTGTAAACGGTAACGCCGCCATCAGTGGCGAGACCAACTTGTTCGGCTCACCTGCGTTTCAGTATTCCAATTTCACGGACTGGAGCTGGACCAATAACGCTGTCAAAGGTGATGGCTCAGGTCCTGACGATACCGGTCTCACCTGGAACCAGTATCTGGCCAGCTCCAGCAACAACCTGGCTACGCAGCTAAAGCTCATCAATCCCCTGTCGTACCTGAATACTGCGGCTGACAGTGCCCCGTACTGGTACGTGCGCCACGGCATGGTGGACCGTGATACCGCTTTTGCCATGCAGACATTGCTGTACTACGCGCTCAAGAACGACAGTTCCATCAAAGATGTGAGCTTCAAGTTTCCCTACCTGGTAGGTCACACAGGCAACTACGACGTGCAGGAGGCGTTTGGCTGGATCAAGGCCAAGCTCGACGCCAACCCCTAAAAAACGCAGCGCCAGCTATCCCAAAAGGCAGGCGCTGCTTGTTGCAATACCTTTCCTCACTTTGACTTTTAAGGAGACAGCGCCATGAGCAAGAAACTCTACCCTTTGACAACCTTTACGGTGGCCGCATTAGCTGCCCTTACCACCAACGTTCAAGCCCAGCAGGGACCTGCGTCCAGCGTCACGCTCTACGGCGTGGTGGATGCAGCGGTAGAACATCTCTCCAATGTGGGGGGTAATGCGAGCCTGACCCGTATGCCAGGCCTGACAGGTGGCATGGCACCGTCGCGTCTGGGCTTTCGCGGCAATGAGGACCTAGGTGGTGGTCTGCGCGCCGTATTCACACTGGAGCAAGGCTTTGGTGTGGACAATGGAGGTCTCAATCAAGGTGGTCGCACATTTGGCCGCCAAGCCTTTGTGGGCTTGAGTGGTGACTGGGGTAGTGTGACCCTGGGGCGCCAGTACTCGATGCTATTCTGGTCGCAGCTGGATGCCGACCTGCTTGGCCCCGCAATGTTTGGCTCAGGCTCGCTGGACAGCTACCTGCCCAACGCCCGTGTGGACAACGCAGTGGCTTACCGCGGTACGTTCAGTGGTGTTACGTTGGGTGCTCTCTACAGCTTTGGGCGCGATACCGTCAACGCAGGCCCCAGCCCATCTGGTACCAACTGCGCTGGCGAAAGCGCGACAGACACCAAGGCCTGCCGTCAGTGGTCTTTGATGGCAAAGTACGACACAGCGCAGTGGGGCGTATCTGCCGCTATGGATGAGATGCGTGGAGGCGCGGGAGCATTTGCCGGATTAACCAGCAGCGCCATGACCGATCGCCGCTCTACCGTGGCGGGCTGGGCCAAGTGGGGTGACTTCAAGTTTGGTGCCGGTGTCATTGCTCGTCGCAACGAAGCCAGCACGACAACGCCCCGTAGCACGCTGGCATATCTGGGTGCTGCATACAACATCACGCCCAACTGGGTCGTGGATGGTGAATGGTTCAAGCTGGACTACAAGAACAGCGCCAACCAGGCCACCTTGCTGGCCTTGCGCACCACCTACCACTTGTCCAAGCGCACGGCGGTGTATGCCACGGCGGGGCATATTGCCAATGACGGCACGCTGGCTCTGTCTGTCAGCAATGCGGGGACGGGCTCCAATCCTGCAGCCGGGGGATCGCAGACAGGGCTGGGGGTCGGCATTCGCCACAGTTTCTGATTAGCCACCATATTATCCCCAGAGGCGGGACATTTTTCAGGCCCGCCCTGCGCACTGCGGAGTGAGCGAGAGCCATATGGTGGGTAGGGCTGTGCCTGGTGGGGACGCAGTCCTGAGCCCATCTATCCTGCGCAGGGCGTGGTCTGCCTTTGTTGGTAGACGCTGAGTGCCTGTTCATAATCCTTACCTCTGGCGCGCACCGCTATGCTGCTGGTGCAGGAAAAGCCAAATACCCCAACGAGATTAACCTGGGTAAATTCGAGCCCATCCGCTCTGTGCTGGAGAGTGCTCGCAAAGCAACCTGCCAGCGCAGTGTTGATTTCAACTACGTGTTTTTTTGTGCGGACCTCTTTTTGCTGTGCACTGGTTGACAGTGGCGGGCACTGCCCAGTGACTTTCCCAAGTAGCGCACGGTGCATGCGTACTTTGTGATTTGGAGAGAGCCGCGTGAGGGTGGCAGCCTGCTGGAGCAGGCTTTAAAAAATCAGGTTGGCATGGCCCGAGAGAGACTGGAGCGCAGCGCCTCAAGCGCGTTCTTGATCATGGACGCGCAGAGCGTGAAGAACACAGACACGGCGGCCTTGAAGGGCTATGACGCGGTAATAAAGTCTCTGGCATCAAGCGCCTCCTTGCAGTGGACACCCAGGGACTGCCACATGCGGTAGCGGTGACAACAGCAGAGGTGACGGACCGCAAGGGAGTCTTGCAAGCACTGCAGCGCTGCAAGCCGGCTCTGGGCAAGGTGCAGGCGCTATTGTGCGACAGTGGCTACGTGGGCAAGCCGTTCGCACAGGGGATGCAAGACATACTGGGCGGGCACGTTAGCGTACGGATCGTCAAACGCAGCGAGCTGCACAAATTCAAGGTGATGCCCCAGCGCTGGGTGGTGGAGCGCAGCCTTACGTGTGTGGAGAAGAACAGGCGGTTGTGGAAGAACTGCGAGAGGCTGCTGAACACTAGCTTGCAGTTCGCTCATCTGGCGTTCTGGGGCTTTTACTCAAAAGATTTTGAACTGGTTTTCAGAGCGTTGAGCCTCCGCAAAACCAGGGATATTCACCTTGCTCGAAAGAAATCGAGCTCAACTCATCGAGGACGACTTGGCTACTAGGTCGAACGCTCAACCGCCTCTAGCTTGTAGTAGTGCTCTTGCCAAACAGTTATTCTACGGACCAAGTCTTCCCCAATGAAGGTCTCAGAGAGAACTCTGCGTACCAGGTGGCTATCTTAGGGAACCTTAATCGCCATTCAAGCTCTGCAAATCGCAGGTCCAGATACCACAGCGCGCAAGCAATGCTGAGCGTACCCAGGTCCACCTTTGAACCTTCGAGCAGATGAAAATTCTGGGATAAGAAGGTCAGTGAGCTAAGTGACTTACTCAATTGAGCGGTTCGCCATTCAGACCAACGGAGTGATTCCGGTCTTGCCACCTCTTCATACCTTGCAAGTAAAGCAGCATCCAGAATCCCATCCCCTAAGGACTGCATAGTCAAGACATCCCAACGTGCAGGACCGCCTATGGGTATCAACGAACCGCCTCCTAATTCGTTGAAATATTCACAAATGACTCTGCTGTCATACAACACATGACCATCCGGCGTGATGAGCGTCGGAACCTTTCCAAGCGGGTTGATCGCAATGATGTTCTGATCGCGGTTGATTGGGTGCGCGTTGGCCACCAACAGTTCGATGCGATCGTCCAAGCCCAACTCAGAAGCGGTGACTAGGCATTTTCTGACATAAGGTGAAAAGGGTGAGAAATAGAGCTTCAAACGGTCTTCTCCGAAGGGTGGAACGGTGCAAGTGTGATGACGCTAGTTGGCTGACGGCAAGGAGAAGGCCCCAAGCCACTTAAGCCTTCCGCAAACTCGGTAGTACATAGTCGATAAATTGAGAGCGCAAACTCGCCTTGAGCATTTTCCCAGTAGCACCCAACGGAATTTCCGACACGAAGACGACATCATCAGGACACTGCCACTTCGACAGCTTGCCCTCATAAAACGCGAGAAGTTCCTCGCGAGTCACCTGAGCATCGGGCTTTTTGACTACAACCAAAATGGGTCTCTCATCCCACTTGGGATGCTTGACACCAATGGCAGCCGCCATAGCTACGTCTGGGTGACTCATGGCTATGTTCTCGATGTCAATGGTGCTCAACCACTCACCGCCTGACTTGACCACGTCTTTGCTTCTGTCCGTGATCTGCATGTAACCGTATTGATCGATGGTGGCAACGTCACCAGTCGGAAACCATCCGTCGTTGAGCCTACCAATTCCTCGGTCATCTTTGTAGTACTGTTGAATGACCCATGGGCCGCGCACCTCCAGGTCACCCGCACTTTTGCCGTCCCAAGGTAGTTCCTTGCGCTCACCATCAATGATTCGAAGATCAATGCCGAAAACGGGACGACCTTGCTTCATCCGCACCTTGTTCTGTACTTCCAGAGGCTGTCGCACATGCAGCCCACGCAGCGAGGACACAGTTCCCAGAGGTGATGTCTCCGTCATACCCCAGCAATGCAGGACCTCAACGCCGTAGTGGTTCTGAAAGCGAGTCAACATTGCCATTGGGCATGCAGCACCACCGATCACGGTTCTGCGCAAACTAGTAAACCTCAGGTCATTGGCGTCCGCATGGTTCAACAACATCTGCCAGACTGTAGGCACACCCAAGGCCAAGGTGACCCCCTCTCCTTCAATGAGCTCGTAGACCGATCGGCCGTCCAAATTGGGGCCTGGCAGCACTAGCTTTGCGCCGACCATTGCGGCACCGTATGGAATGCCCCAGGCATTCACGTGGAACATGGGGACAACCGGAAGCAGTACATCCCTTGACGATAGGGCCAAAGAGTCAGGAAGTGCAAGCGCATAGGCGTGCAGAATGGTCGAGCGATGGCTGTAGAGCGCAGCCTTAGGATCTCCGGTGGTGCCGCTCGTGTAGCACATGCTGGATGCCGTTTTCTCATCCAAATCGGGCCATTCGTACTCGTCGCTGGCCGCAGCGATCCAGTCTTCGTAGCCCACCAGACCTGGAATACCAGTATCAGCAGGCAAATGACCAGGATCACAGAGCATGATCCAATGTCGCACCCGACATTGGAAGTGTATCTGCTGTACCAATGGCAGGAAAGTCGCATCGAAGCAGACGACCTCATCCTCGGCGTGGTTCAAAATCCAGAGAATTTGCTGCGCATGTAACCGAGGATTGATGGTGTGCAGCACCCTTCCGGAACCACTAACCCCGTAGTACAACTCCAAATGCCGGTAGCCGTTCCAAGCTATGGTGGCAACCCGAGCAGACGGCGCCAACCTCAAAGCACCAAGAGAGTTAGCCACGTGACGAGAGCGAGCGGCGACATCCCGCCATGTGTATCGATGGAGATCGCCCTCCACCCGACGAGAAACCACTTCTACGTCACCATGATATCTCTCGGCCGACTTGATCAACGATGAGATCAAGAGTGCCTGCTCTTGCATCAATCCATACATTTCTTGCTCCAGGCTGGGCACTGCGTGCCCGGGAAATTGGTTACACAGTGGCTCAGGATGTAGGCAATTGCATGGACTTGTACTCCATGTACTCTTCCAAGCCGTACCCACCAAGCTCACGGCCGTTGCCAGACTGCTTGTAACCACCAAAGGGCGCCAACAGATTGAAAGCTGCTCCGTTGATATCCACCTGTCCCGTGCGTAGCCGCCGAGCCACCGCCTTTGCACGATTCAGGTCGGAGCTCCAGACACCCCCACCAAGACCGTAAATCGAATCGTTAGCAATCCGCACTGCTTCCTCCTCGGTGCGGTAAGTGATGATTGAAAGAACCGGACCGAAGATTTCTTCCCTTGCAATCGACATCTCAGGTTGAACTTTGGTAAATACCGTGGGCTTGACGTAGTAGCCTGTGTCTAAGCCTATGGGAGCTTCTGCACCGCCTGTGAGTAACTCAGCCCCCTCTTTGATGCCCTGCTCAATGTATCGGCGGACCCGGTCGCGTTGGAGTTTGGACACCAGTGGGCCAAGATTGACTTTGGGGTCCGTTGGATCCCCCATCATGAAACCCGCGATCGCATTGACAACTGCTGTAGTCACCTCGGCGTAACGGGCCTCGGGGACCAGCAAACGCGTGTGCGCTATGCACGTTTGCCCGGAATTGATGAAGCATGCATGCAAGGCACCGGGAATCGCCGTTGAAAGATCGGCATCGTCTAGCAAGATGTTTGCTGACTTTCCACCGAGCTCAAGCGCAACACGTTTGACAGTTTGCGAGGCCAACTCACCAACACGACGCCCAGCCCGGGTAGAGCCCGTGAACGACACCATGTCAACTAGCGGGTGGCTGGCCAATGCTTCACCCACCACGGGACCGACACCTGTCACCAAATTGAAGACACCCGAAGGCAAGCCAACTGAGTCGATCACTTCAGCCAACAAAAAGGCGTTGAGTGGTGCCACTTCAGAGGGCTTGAGCACCACCGTGCACCCGGCTGCCAGAGCTGGCGCCACCTTGGCTGCAATCTGATGCAGAGGGTAGTTCCAAGGCGTGATACAGGCGACAACACCAACAGGCTCACGGACGACTTCAGAATGCCCAACCGTGGTTGAGAAAGGATAGGTGGTTAACTGTTCGGCCGCCATCTGGAAGCTTGCGACTGGAAGGCCAGCTTGAGCAAAACGCGACAATTTGATTGGCGTGCCCACCTCTTGGCTGATGAGTTGAGCGATCTCCTCTTGGCGCACCTTCAAAGCTTCGTGAATCTTCTGAAGCCAGGCGGCACGCTCTGACACCGATGTGCATGCCCAAGCCTCAAAGGCGCCATGGGCTGCTATGACCGCCGCGTCAGCATCGTGTTCGTCCCCCATACAGATGCGACCAATGACGGCCTCAGTTGCGGGGTTGATGACGTCCTCAGAAGATGTGCCGTGGGGCTTTTTCCATTGACCTTGGATGTAAAGCGAATCGTGATGTTTCATGTCGAATTGCGAACAAAGATTGAGAAAAAGAACAACGGCCAGCTCAATACGTTTCGCTGATCAACACACTAGGAGCGGTGTCGGTGTAATTGTCGAGATCGGCGGCCAGTGCTTTGCCATGCTGCGCCATCGCTGCCTTGAAGGTCGCAATGTCATTGAAGAGCATGTGGGCGGCTGCGATAAACGGAGCGGGTTTGCCACCGCCATCTGATACAACCCTATCGATCTCCAGGCGTTGAAGGCCCAGTGGCTGCAGCAGTTCTCGGATCAGCGCCGCGTGCTGCTTTTGATAGTAGTCATGGTCAAAACGTTGGCCCAATGCGGTGGGGTAGGACACCGTGATTCGAATCATGTGAGAGTCTCCATTCAAGTTAGGGGTTAGAGGAATTCAAGGGCGCAGCTCACGGAACAGATCTCGCTTCAAGACGGCAGATGCCGCCAGCAAGCCGCCAACCATGGCACCGCTAACGCCCCCCATGGAGACGTCTTGTCCACTGAAATAGAGGCCTTTGACCGGACTGTGCGCGCGCATCCATCGCTGGGCATAGCGCTGGGGCGTAGGTGAATAAGACATGAAATCGCCCTGGCTGCGGTTCAGAAAGTGATTAAAGCTGAGGGGCGTAGCCAGTTCGGTGTAGTCAACATGTCCTTTGGCTGAAGGGTAAAAGCGATAAACCTGTTCAAGCATCTCTGCAGTCAGCCGCTGCTTTAGATCCTCATAGGCTTGCCCGCGACGCTTCCATTGAGTCTGCGTATAGGGCTCGAACAAGCGCCAATCTGTGAAGCTGCAAATGTCCATGGTGCTTCGGCCTGGATACCGCTCAGCCCATGTCGGATCTTTGGCCGACGGCTGCGAAATGAAATGCAGCGGCATAGGCTCTTGAGCGGGGTTGGCAACATAACGTTTCCAGTCTTGGCCTTGCTGGGCACTGCGGTGGATCCAAATGTTCGCGGGCCCTACACCCAGTTCCTGATTGCTTTTGTTCAAGCCAACATTCAGCACCACAGCTCCAAGCGTCAGTGGCAATTTCGAACTCGCCCAGCGTAAAGGTGCGCAGCTTTCAAGGTCTGCCGGCAACATGTCGAGCGTTTTTCGAATGCCGATCGAACTGATCACCGTTTTGGCTTCAATCACGAAGCCATCCGCCATCTCAACTGCATGCACTTGACCACCACGCTCGATCAGACGCGCCACCTCGGCTCCCACCAAGACCAGGCCGCCAGCAGATCGGACTGTATCGGCCATACCATCGGCCACTCCCTGCGCCCCCCCAATGGGATAGCTCGCTCCATCCAGGTAATGACGGATGACCATAGCGTGCGCCGCAAATGATGCCTGCTCAGGCAAAGCGGCGTAGTCTCCGAAGTGGCCGCACAGCACAGCGATCAATGTCTCATCGGACGTCAACTCACGCAGTACATCCAACACAGTACGACCAGCCCAGGTCATGAATGTGGGTGCCACCTGCGCATAAAGCCCGTCAGCCTGAGAGGGGGGCAGGGCACGCTCGGCAAAGAAGCCAGCAGAGCCCTTACTGGCTAGGTTGACCAATTCAATGTAGCGATCAATAGCGCTTGCCTCTGCTGGAAAATACTCTTTCATGCGGGCTTTGAAAGCGCTGCTGCCGGCGTGGTAGTCGAATATCGCATCGCCGATGGCGATACGGTTATAGATCTCCGGCATGCGTGCCCACTTCAGACGCCCCCGGCTAACTTTGTTGAAAAGAGTGGACAGCGTGCCTTCGCGGTGGACCTCTCCGACATAATGAAGCCCAACATCCCATTCGTAGCCATTGCGCTTGTAGACCTGTAAGCACCCCCCTGCTACGGCATGTCTTTCAAGAACTAAGACACGCTGGCCGTCAAGTGCCAGCAAAGCAGCAGAGCAAAGTCCACCTGCTCCGGACCCAATGACGATGGCGTCAAAAGGGCTTTCTAGGTCGCCCCGAAGGCGAGCTCGTTTGTAGCTTTGATCATCTCCACTCACGGTTGTCTCCTATTTAGGTTTGAAAAAGATTGATCTCAGAGGCGGCTACTGAATAAGCCCGGGCCAGCCAGAGAGGCGCCACCATCCACAGGTAACACTACGCCCGTGATGTACTCTCCGAGAGATGAGCTCAGCATCAAGGCTGCGCTGGCAACTGCCTCAACCGTGCCAAAGCGGCGCAAGGGCACTGCACTTGCAACGGCTTGTCGGTCCGCTTCGGTTGGGGTGAGTCGGCGCATGCCTTCTGTGCCATCGATCGGACCCGGTACGATCGAATTGACTCGAATACCTTGTGGGCCCCACTCCATGGCAAGCACTTTGGTCAGCATGTCAACACCAGCTTTGGCTGCGCATACGTGGGCCTGCATGGGCATCGGGACCAAGCCCTGCGGGGCAGAGATATTGATCAACGAAGCACCGGGGGCGCGCAAACAGGGGTACGCGGCGCGAAGCACATTGAAGGTACCCAGGAGGTCGATGTCGACAACCGACTTGAAACCATTGGGGGAAATGTTGACGGCGGGTGCCACGAAATTACCTGCCGCGCCAGACACCACGACATCAATGGCCCCCCACTGTGTAAATACATCAGAGAGGGCTCCCGCCACTGCCGACGGATCCCGCACATCCCCAGTCAAGCCAACGACTTGCGCACCATCACGCTGCAGAAACTGCACAGCAGACAAGCCCCTTTCCGGGTTACGACTAAATATTGCCACCTTGGCGCCCGCCCGCGCGAAGGCGTCTGCGATTCCAAGATTGATCCCACTGCTACCGCCAGCTACAAAAACAACTTTGCCACTGAAGTCGAATTTCAAATCAGACAAAATACCTCCTTAATGCGAGTGCAATCACACGCATTTAAAAATGAAAACAATGAATGGAATAATTTGGAAAATTTAGTACTGGACGAAATCGTCAATCAGTAAAAGTAGAAAATCACATCTGAGCCTTGAATTTCAAGTTCAATGCTAGTATTCAGATTAAAGTAAGACTATAAAATTTTTTAACTTCAGGAATCAAAAATCTAATGGTTTACGAGGGTGTCGCAATTACCAAACTCAGGCCGTTGCTTCTTCAGGACAGTTGGTTTAGGTCTTGTGCAACTGCCTTCCAAGACACTCTTCTGACGTATGGCAAAGTCCGACGACTTGTCGACGGTGAAGCTCTGTACAGCCGCATGACTCAACTAGAGCAAAGTCTGTTTTGTGTTCTGGAGGGTGCACTTTGCGTTGGCAGTACGGATACGAATGGCCTAGCTTCCATGTTGGTCTATCTCGAACCTTTTCACTGGTTTGGTGAATTGCCTTTGATCGACGGACAGCCTCGCACACACGACGCGCTCGCCGATGGCACAACATATGTCTTGTGTGTGCCGGAGGATCGCCTGATACGATGGCTCGATAGTCACCCTGAAAATTGGCGTGATCTGACACGTCTTTCCGCCTACAAGTTACGCGTGGCCTACAAAGTACTTGGGGAGCCTGGCACGCTGCTTCAACTTGTTGCTCGGCGTCTTTGGCTCGCCGCGCATGGGTTCGGCTCGCGCACGGAAGACCCCAGAAACATCCTGCGGCTTTCCCAGGAGCAATTGGCATTCATGTTGGGGGTGAGCCGGCCAAGCGTGCATAAAGCGCTGCGCATGCTTGAACTCGACGGCATCATCAAGCAACACTATCGAAAGATTGAGGTGATTGACCTTGCTGCACTTGCAGCGAGCGCCAAATACCTCAGCTGAGTCGGCCTCGTATTGCACAAGGCCACCGTTTTATTGGGGTGCCAAGCCAGTAGCATCCGCCAAGTGCTTGTAATATTGCGTCTGGGCGATGTAAAACTGTTGCAACTCCGAAAGGGTCATCTCCTGACCGATGCTTGCTCCAGAAGTTTCAGTTTGGCGTCGATACTCGACATCGTGGAGTGCATCATTAACTGCAAGATTCAGTTGCTCGGCTAGGGTCTCAGGAACTCATTTTTCTACAAAAATTCCGCCCCAAATATCAAGAAAGAAGCCCTTACCACCAATGATTTCATTGATAGTTGGAGTTTCAGGTAATCGGGTTGAACGTCGCTCTGCAGCTACTCCTAATGCTATGAGCTTTTTTTGCTGAATCAACTCGACGGTGTTACCACCCAAGGGTAGAAATGGCATTTGGATTTGCCCACCTATCAAGTCTTGAACTAATGGAGCAGCGCCCTTATAAGGGACATGCGTCATCGACAGGTTAGTGCGGGCGGCAAAATCCTCGCCAGCCAGATGAGGTAACGAACCCGCACTAAAACTGCTGTAATTCAAGGTCGAAAAGTTGGATGTACGCTTACCGGCTCAGTGACATGAGCAGTCCACGGGCATCAAACTCAATACCGCTGACTAGTACAAGTGGTGTGCGACTGGCCATTCCGACCAGCCTTAAGTGATCCGGCCGATGGCGGACAGCAGCCAGCGCCAATGGTGCCAAAATGACACTACTTGGATCAGCAAAAAGAATCGTACGTCCGTCAACAGGTGCACTGAGCAACTATTCCGCCGCGATTGCACCACTGGCTCCTGGGATATTTTCTATCAGGAATCCATAACCGAGACATCTCCGCATAGCTGGTTCGATATGCCGTGCGGTGACGTCGGCAGGGCCTCCAGCGGGATATACAACGATTATTCCAAAATTTTCTAATTATTAACTTGAGCGCAATCTACGGAACTTCCAAGCAATAATAATAATAAACCAAAAGAAATACCTGGCCAGACATCGCTATGTGGAAGCAAATATCGCAAAATTCACGCCGAGAAAAGATAAAAATTCATAAATGTCTCCGCTTTAATTATTTGAGGCACTTCAGTGTCGAATGCAAAAACTCACTAACGGCAGTTTTCCAACAAATCGAAGCTCACTGATGTGTTGATGCGCCAACTTTTTGTGACGACACGACGCGGAGTAGCCTTGGGGACTCATTTGAGGCGGTGGCAAACGTAGGCTTGCCAACCATGACAGCAAAGCAAACCGTGGCAGGCACCTGGTTGATGAGTGTCTTGGAACAGTTCGAAGCACAGATCATGGCGATCAACTCATTGCCCGACGCAACATGGTTGCTCGAAGCCAGCGAGCGCAACCCCACTCGACCATTACAAATGCAAGCGGTGCATCGCATATGGCACCAAGAAGCCAAACTCAACGGGGATCCGCTGCTTGGCATACGTGTGGGGTTAAACCTGTCTCTGCAGGCGGTAAACATCATCGCTTGGATTGCCATCCATAGTCCGACGCTACGGAAGAGCCAGCTTAGTTTTAAGGGTTAACCAGCTACGAACAAATATTAGACTGTCATTTTTTTGACAGAGTGTTGCGGTAATATGCAATAGCATTTTTGATATTTTACTTTTTGTTAAAAATGCATCAAAATTTCAACTACCAAAACAAAACAGTATTCGTAGCCGGAGGGAGTAGCGGAATTAATCTAGGTATAGCTAACGCATTTGCCGAAAAAGGGGCTAATGTCGCTATTATGAGTCGTAATGCAGAGAAGATTAAAGCGGCGGTCGATTTGCTAAAAAATCATTCTGGAAAGGTTATTGGATTTATTGGTGATGTGCGCGACGCCTCAGGAGTTGCTGATATTTTTCAGCAAGTCAATCAATCCTTTGGCCCGATTGATATTGTAGTTTCTGGTGCAGCCGGCAACTTTGTAGCTCCTGTTACTGGTATATCGCCCAATGGCTTCAAAGCAGTAGTGGACATAGACCTCCTGGGTACTTTTAACGTTCTTCGCGCCTCACACCAGTGGTTACGTAAGCCCGGTGCTTCGATAATAAATATTTCCGCTCCACACTCATTGGTACCTACGCCCATGCAAGCACATGTTTGTGCCGCCAAAGCAGGAGTGGATATGTTGACTAGGGTGCTCGCAATGGAATGGGGGCCGGAGGGTATACGTGTGAATTCCATCATCCCTGGGCCTATAGACGAGACAGAAGGGATGAGGCATTTAACGCCTACGGATAATGCAAGGCGTGCAGTGACTGCTAAGGTACCACTGCGTCGCTTTGGTACCATTAATGAGGTTTCTGACGTTGCTTTATTGCTTTGCTCACCTATGTGTAGCTATGTTACAGGTGTAGTTTTGCCTGTTGATGGAGGATCTTCATTAGGTGGTCCAACACCATTTGGTGAAATTTCCTCTAGCCAATCAATTAGAAATTAAAAATTCCATTTTTTAAAATAAATTAAAGGCCATCTAAATTTATTAAATCTTGATTGCCGATCATTTAATTTATTTGAAATCAATCAAATGTCAATTTTGAAAAATATAAATTTCTCAAAGAGGCTGTTTTGCGCATTCTCTATTTTAATACTAATGATGCTTGGGTTGGGTATTGTTAGCTGGATTCGCTCGAGTGAACAGAAATACGCGCTTGATGATGTCCTAAAAATACGCATACCTATCACTAAGGCGCTAGCAATACTAGATGATGCTGTGAGCATTCAGGCAATTCAATATCGCAATGTACTCATTTTTGATTCACCAGAGATCCGTAAGCGCACATTTGAGCAGACTGAGAAAGCAAGGCACGTCGTAACCGAGCAGTACCGAATCCTCGAAGAATTGATCGATAGTGAACAAGGGAAGGAAATTCTTAAAAAAATGACTCAGCAGCGCGGAGATTTTTTAAAGCGTTCGAATGAGTTTCTTAATATGGTGCAACAGTCTAGAAAAGACGACGCAATCATCTATCTAGAGTCACAGTTGCGGCCAATACAAATGGAGTACCAGCGGACAATAGAAGAGCAAATTATCGAACAGAGTAAGCAAACAGCGGGTGCAGCCGATCGGGCCGAAAACGCACTACACGCCCTGCAACGCGACGTCCTGATCGCCATGGCTCTGGCCATCGGTCTTGCGATAGCGCTTGCCCTGGCCATCATTCGGTCCATCACCGCACCGCTCAATCGTGCCGTCGTCATCGCAGACCAAGTTGCCGCAGGCGACCTCACAGCCCCCATCGAAGTCACCTCGCAAGACGAAACCGGCCAACTGCTGAGCGCCTTGGCCCGCATGCAGCAAAGCCTCGTGCGCACCGTCTCCGTCGTACGCCAGAACTCCGAAAGCGTTGCCTCCGCCAGCGCCCAGATCGCCTCCGGCAACAACGACCTGAGCGCACGCACCGAACAGCAAGCCAGCGCCCTGCAGGAAACCGCAGCCTCCATGGAAGAGCTCGGCTCCACCGTGCGCCAAAACGCCGACAACGCCCGCACCGCCAACCAGCTGGCCATGAACGCCTCCAGCGTGGCAGAACAAGGCGGCAGCGTGGTTGCCGAAGTGGTGGAGACCATGAAAGGCATCAACGCCAGCAGCAACAAGATTGCCGACATCATCACCGTCATCGACGGCATCGCCTTCCAGACCAACATCCTGGCCCTGAACGCCGCCGTGGAAGCGGCCCGTGCGGGCGAGCAAGGCCGCGGCTTTGCCGTGGTGGCCGGAGAAGTGCGCAGCCTGGCCCAGCGCAGCGCAGAAGCCGCCAAGGAAATCAAGAGCCTCATCACCGCCAGCGTAGAGCGCGTAGAGCAAGGCAGCCTCTTGGTAGACAAAGCCGGTGAAACCATGACCGAAGTCGTCACCGCCATCCGCCGCGTCACCGACATCATGGGCGAGATCAGCGCCGCCAGCAGCGAACAAAGCCAGGGCGTGGGCCAGGTGGGAGAAGCCGTCACGCAAATGGACCAGGCCACCCAGCAAAACGCCGCCCTGGTGGAAGAAATGGCCGCAGCTGCAGCCAGCCTCAATGGCCAGGCCGGAGAACTGGTCAACGCAGTGGCCGTCTTCAAGCTCGCACAAGACACCAGCTACCGCAGCGCAGCCCCAGCGCCCAGCATCAGCCGGACTACAGCACCCGCTTACAGCACCAAGAGCGCTTTGGCAGGCAGCTAAGACTCCCTAACAATCGCCACGCCAGCTGGTTTTGACAGAAGTTGCTTGGGAGAGTTGTCACGTTTCCTTTGCTGGGTAACTGGCTTGTCCAGTAGCTACGGATGTCGTGAATAACGCCCTGTGGACGCTGATAGTACAGACGCTCACCAGCCCCGCAACCTGTCTCAAAGCCGATAGACAAGTCCCCATTAGTACGCTGCACCGGACTCCGCCATGCACTCTCAACCCGTGCTTTTACCCCCGCCTTTTTCGGCGTTGCTAACTACTGCTGGCAGTGTTGCCCTTTCTTTTCTTTGGTGGCGCGCTTGTTGAGCGCGTTAGGCAGTAAGCCCTGGTGGCTGTTGTGGAGCGCATTGTTGGCGCTGGTGATGCTGGGGACAAACAAGAATGCGGCGGCCCAAAGCGCGCTCGATGGGTTTGCTCCGAATGTCAATAACGGGGTGAGCAGCCTGACAGTGCAGTCCGGCGGCAAAGTGCGGGTGGGGGGCTTCTTCACCAACATTGATGGGCAACCGCGCAATTACGTGGCCCGACTCAATATCGATGGCGCGGTAGATAGCAGCTTCAACCCCGATGTCAATAGCACGGTGAGCAGCCTAGTGTTGCTGCCCGATGGCAAGATGCTGGTGGGGGGCCTTTCACCACCATCGGCGGGCAAATGCGCAACCAACAAATCGTTTTGAAGGAGAGCGCGCAAGAAGCTTGTGCGATGGGTCAAAAGGTCAAACCGGGGTGGGGGTAATCCGATAGGGATACAGAGCATCAAGCCCGATGTGCAGATAGGAGCCTCACCCGCGAAAGCCATCAGGACAAGCAGGACGAACACCCTGCACCGACAGGCCGAAGGTAAGACTGCAAACCCTTCAGACCTTCACGCCGCCGAGTCTTACCCTTCTGGAGACATCCATGTAAGGACATCCCTAGAGCAGGTCCGTTAGGGAATGAAGGAATTAACGTTAGCCTTGAGAGAAAGTCACGATGTTCAGCGAATGAACTGATCTACGTAGTCCAACCCCAAGCCTACTTTCTCGTAGTGCCTACGGCACATCTCTATTTTGGTAAAAACATCCTCATAGCCGGTCTGTCTCCCTTGTTCATCAACATAAACCATGGCGCCATGGATATTGAATTGGGTGATCATTTCAGGCTCACCAGCCACCTCATCTACTGTAAGTGTGTGAATCTCACCCGGTGGCTCATACACGAAGGAGCCAGTCGTTGCTACCCAGTTATGCTCCAAGTAACGCCAAGCTCCCTTCAGTACCAAGCCAGTAACCCAAGAGGGATGTATGTGACGCGAGAGCACACCACTCTTACGCACCCTTAGCAGATTGCACCAGCTACCTGTGACGGTGTTCATGAGTAGAGGGCGAAACCAAACGTTTTCGGCTTGTGGTACCCAGATACGCTCGTCATCGGGAATGGCAGAAACAACAATTTCTTTTTGAATACCAAGGTGTTGAGTGATCATGTTTTTTCTTCGTACAAAAAGCTAGGAGCAGTTCTTGGCTATTCATACGGCCAGGTAGCCGCCATCAACAGGTAGGATCACCCCAGTCACAAAAGCCGCTGCGGTACTTGCCAAGAAGAGCACTGGTCCTGCCACGTCTTGAGGCGTACCCCACCGCCCCAGTGGGGTACGTGAAATAATAGGCTGCGACCTAGCTGGATCGTCCTGTAGTGCTTGGGTCAATGGTGTGCTAATCCAACCGGGTGCTATGGCATTCACCCGAATACCATCATCTGCGAAAGCCACCGCTAAGCTCTTGGTCAGTTGAGCTACGCCCCCTTTGCTTGCGGTGTATCCAGGCACTAATGGTCCACCGAAAAAGCTCAGCATCGAAGCGGTATTGACGATGCAGCCCCGCCTAGCTTTCAACCCAGACCGAGCTGCTGTGCAAACACGCATGGTGCCATTGAGATTGATGTCAATGACCTCCTCAAACACCGAAGGATCATGCTCTTGACCACCGCGACGTACGATGCCTGCGCAATTTACGACGACGTCCAAGTCGCCCAACGCCTTGACTCGTTGCTCCACGGCATTTGCATCTCGGACATCCAAGCGATCAAACTGGATATCGGAGTTGTTGGATCTTGCTAGTTCGACTTCTAGGTCTGTAGCACCGGTGGCTACTACCCACTCTGCAAAAGGAGAAAAGGCACGGGCGATACCCAGACCGATGCCGCTTGTGCCACCAGTTACCAACACTCGAAGGGAAGTCGATGGTTTGATGTGATTTGCTAGCGTCATGTTGTGCCAACCTTCATTTCGCGTGGTACGGCTGTGCCTGAGTGCTTGTTCGATAAATGCGAAAATTAGGGACTGCAGGATTATCGAAGTCCATGTCACCATCGACCCACATGTGCAAATGATTGCTCACAAGGTAAAGTGAGCCACCTGGTCCCCATGCCAGAGTGTCTGGCCAAGAAATGTCCTCGTGACTGAACCATGTGGTGATTGCTCCCGTTGCTGCATCTCGTTTCATAATTCCATTGAGGCTGAGAGCAGTCATATATAGATTGCCCATCCGATCAGAAGTCATGCCATCCGTGTTGGAGGGCAGGGTGGCAACAACCTTGACTGCTGATTTGACATCGTCTTCAGATTTACTGAAATCTCGAATTAGGTCAGTAGGCAGGGACAGTAGACGGTTACCAGTCAGATTCGTCCAGTACAGTGTTTTTTTATCTCCGGATAGCGCAATACCGTCTGCCCCAGTCTTCATACCATTAGGTTTGCCGTCGACTGGTTTGAGTACATCGCGACCGTTGATCTTGAACTGATATTCCTCGTTATTCACCCATTCAGGAGCCGAAAGCACACGTTTGGCCTGGCCCGACCGGATGTCATAAACGATCAGTCCTCCTTTGAGTGGGTCGCAGAAAATTCCAGAATCGCTTATGTAGACAACTCCAGCGTCGTTATCCACAACCACGTCGTTGAGAAACGAGCATTTTTTATCTGTATCTGAGTCCTTAAATTCGTAACGAGCTATCTCTTTGCCCGCGCGGAGATCCCATGCGATCAGCTTCTCATCCCCTGGACCAGACGGAGCCCCTGCGACATGACCTTGGTCCAGTATCCACATCACATCGTTTCGATCGATCTCAAACCCCAACACCGCCTTGAGCCCACGCGGATTGTTGACGTCATTCATGGACTTACTTGGGAAAGGCTGAAGCTTCCACTCCGTGCCTTTACGTACTAGCTTGGAAAGAGTGGCTGGTACCTCCTTACCACCCCAGCGAGCCGTACTCACATAGAGGTTGTCCTTGGAATCTGCCTTAACCCCTTGCATCAGCACCTTTTTGTAAGTCTGCTGTTCGTCGTAGGCTTTCTCTGCGGCTTTATCGCCGAGATCGAAACTCAACCGATTCCATTCCGCCACTATCTCTACCTTACGCGGGCCTGCGTGAGCCATGCCAAGTGCAGCGCCCAATACAAGCGCGGCGCATACACATTCAAATCGAATTTTCATGTTGTCTCCTTGTTAGCGGTCTGGTGAAATGCTGGGCGCCTAAATCAACGCCATTGCTTGGAGCACTTGAGTCGCGTTTGGAATTGGTTCAACTGCACCAAAGCCTTGGGTGGAAAGGGCTGCCGCAACGGCGGCATAGCGACCGGCCTCCTGTAGATCATCACCTGCCAAATATCGAGCGACAAAGGCACCTCCAAATGTGTCGCCGGCACCTGTTGCGTCCACTGGATTGCAGGGGTATGGAGGAATGCGATAGCGTTGCTGTGCATCCGCCACAATGGCTCCGTCAGCGCCTAGTTTGAGTGCCACGATCTTGGCGCCTAGTTTTAGGCAATGATCGACAAGTACATCTGGGTTGCGAAGCCCTGTGATAGCAGCAATATCTTCATAGCTAGGCAAGCATAGGTCGGACAGCCGAATCAGGTCGCTCATCACAGCCCGAGCACGGTCTACTGGCCATAAGCGCAACCGAAGGTTAGTGTCGAAAGAAACTAGGGTATCGGCATCACGTGCTGCACGCACTGCGGCGTAGCATGCATCACATGCGGTGGTCGAGATCGCAGCCGAGATGCCTGAGAGGTGCAGCACGCGTGAGGCCCGTATCAGATCTAGCGGAAGGTCCGTAGCTGCATATTTGGAGGCAGCAGAACTACTGCGAAAGAACTGAAAGTGGTGGCCTCGCTCATCATGACTGACGAAATACACACCGGTATAAGCTTCGGGAAAGCTTTTGACCGCATGGTGGTCTACGCCTTCACGCTCCCATAATTGGCGGAAGAGGGCGCCGTTAGTGTCTTCACCTACAGCACCAATATAGGCTACTAGAGCACCCTGTCGTGCAGCCGAAATGGCAAAGTTTGAGGTGTCGCCCCCGAAACCCTGTAGATATAGTCGTCCCTCACCATCGCCGGTCTGGTTGAATTCCACCATTGGCTCACCCAGAGCTACGATGTCAAAGCTCTTATGTGAAGCTTTCATACTCAGATTCGACCGTATTTGGCCAAGCCAGCACGCAAAGACTTCTCAGAAATGATCAGCTTAGCCTGCTCCAGTTCACGGAGATCGATTTCTTGTGCCATAGCTAGCACCTCGGCAGCCTTTTGGTGAGGCACAACGACAACTCCGTCCACATCGCCGACGACAATATCCCCAGGGTGTACGATCACGCCGCCAACCACCACCGGTACCTGAGAAGCCACCGTACGGTAGCGGCCCAAGGTTGTGCCTGGGCTTACATCGCGTGCGTACACTGGAAAACCGTAGTCACGACGGATTTCGGTCAAATCACGCACAGCGCCATCCAAAACTGCCCCCACATGTTGGTTCGCCACTGCCCCAGCCGTCATCAAGCCACCCCAGACGGCAACATCAGGTTGTCCACTTTCGATCGAAATCACGATCACGCTTCCGCGCGGCGCTTCGTCAATGAGGTCTAGTGCATGTTGCGGTGGCAAAAACTCATCGGTAGCAGCTTCGAGCACCGTAGCTGCAGGGCCGCAGATGCGCTCTTCATTAATGCGTGGCTTAATGTTGCTGCTCATGTATCCGCGGTGACCACAAACTTTGTCAACAGCGTCAGCAATAGAAGCGATGGCCACTTTCTTGAAGCCTTCTACGATGGATTCCATAAAAAATCTCCGTCAGTATTGAATTAATGTTGATGAAATTGGATGCGTTGCACTCAGCTCACCAGCGGTTTAGCCAATGGCGTGGTGCCTCGCCTTGCAGGACGCGTGCAGCCTCTTCAGCTGCCTTGCGTTGTACGTCGCGCATTGCTTCTTCGCTGTACCAACCGATGTGGTTAGTAAGGACAACGTTGTCCAACTTCAGGATTGGGTGCTGAGGATCGATAGGCTCATGTTCGAAGACATCCAGACCCGCACCCAAGATACGGCCCTCTGCCAAGGCGTTGTAGAGAGCATCCAGATCAATGAGGCCTCCTCGGGCTGTGTTTACAACAATTGCCGTAGGGCGCATCAAAGCGATACGATCAGCGTTGATCAAATGTCGTGTCTCAGGGGTCAGCGGCGCATGCACCGAAATCACATCGGCCTGAGCGCAAATTTGATCGACGCTGGCCAACTCAATGCCAGCTATATCCTTTACGGCCGGATCGCTCACTAGCACCCGCGAAAACCCAAAGCCTCCGAGCATGGCGTGAGTTAGTCGAGCGATACGGCCATATCCCAGTAGCCCTAACGTACGGCCACGCAGCCGGTACATGGGCTGCAGTACACCAGTGGACCAACGACCTTCTCTGACCTCGCGGTCATGCAAGCGCAGGCGTCTTACTACGGCCAGTAGGAGTGCAACAGATTGGGTGCTGACCTCGTCGGTACCATAGTCAGGCACGTTGGCCACGGCAATTCGGCGGGCTTGTGCTGCTCTCAGATCAATATTGTCGACACCGATGCCATAGCGCACGATTGCTTGGCATCGATGCATACCGTCAATAGTGGCTGCATCCAGTGGAGATTCCCTGACAAGCACAGCATCCACATCGGCAGTAGCGCGACGGATTGCTTCGACATTACCGCCGCACGCTCTAACCTCAAAGTTGGCACCCGCTGCAGCAAGAATTGCAATTTCTTGATCATAGGCGTGGTACCCACCGTCTATAGCCACCACCAGCTTTTTCTTCGTATTCATGAGGCTCCTGCTTTAGTTTTTGAGAGAGCCGATTTGCTTGACTAGATCTGGGCCGATCTCGTTCGCAAACTTTATGACTACTGGCCTGACTGCATCACGCAAACGTTGAAGTTCGCTGGGACTCAGTTCATTGATTTGCATTCCTTGTGCCTTTACGGAAGCCATGAGTTTGGCGTTCTGGTCACGTTGAAGCTGGCGTTGGAATTTGGCAGCCTCTTGAGCGGCCTCTTTTACTGCGATCTTGTCGGCAGCGCTGAGCCTATCTACCCACTTCTTACTAGCTAGCAGAATGAAAGGCGAATACACATGACTAGTAAGTGACATGTACTTCTGCACTTCATAGAACTTCGACGACTCAATGAGGCCGATAGGGTTCTCTTGTGCATCCACTGCCTTCGATTCAAGGGCACCGTAGAGCTCAGTAAATGGCATCGGTACGGGATTCGCACCCAGTGCCTTGAAAGTCTCGATAAATACTGGGTTCTGAATAACACGTATCTTCAAACCAGAGAGATCCTCCAAGCGCTGTATGGGACGCTTCGAATTCGTAACACTGCGAAAGCCGTTTTCCCAATAGCTTAGGCCAACAAGTCCGAATGCCTCGAGTTTTGCGGCTAGTTGCTGGCCTACCGGGCCATCAAGCATGCCGTCTGCTTCGTTATAACTAGACACTAAGTACGGCAGATCAAAAATCGCGTATTCCTTGATGGACCCCACCAAGTTAGATGTCGGTCCAACCATCATTTCCAGAGTGCCACCTTGTACAGACGATTGCATAGCAGGGTCGGAACCCAGCTTTCCACTGCCGTAGGTATTAATGGTCACTCTGCCGCTGGTCTTTACCTTGACCAGCTCTGCAAACTTACGAGCAGCGACCCCCTGTGGATGGTCTTCAACCGCTCCGTAACCTAGCTTTGCCGTACTTTGTGCCATTGCAAGTGGCGCTGTAATCAATACACCAATAATCAAGGCCAAGGAAGAGAGTTTTTTACGCATGGTTTGTCTCCGTATTGGTAGGGATAAGAATGAAATCAACGCAGCCATTGGAAAGGCACTAACATCAAAGAAGGGAAGATGCTCATAAGAATCAGAACTAAGGTCTCTGCATAGAGAAAAGGCATCACTCCTCGAATAACTTCATTCATTGGCACTTTCCCAACTGAACAAACTACGTTGAGAACGTTACCTACCGGGGGAGTCAATAAACCGATTGCGTTGTTCATTACGAACAGCACACCGAAGTAAACCGGATCAATGCCTGCCGCCTTCACCAACGGCATCAGCACGGGTGTCAGAATCAGAATGGTTGGAGTGAAATCCAGCGCCGTGCCCACGATCAGTACGATCAACTGCATAAGGATCATCAGAATTACCGGGCGATCAATAAACGGACTAAGCAACTTGATTAGTTCGTCTGGAATATTGGCCACAGTGATAAGCCAAGCTGAGATCAGGGCTGCCGCTACAAGGAACATGACTACGGCAGATGTGCGAGCCGCAGCCAGCATGGCTTCATATAGCTTGGACCAAGTTAGCTCTCGGTAGGCAAAGGCACCGACCATTGCTGCACACACTGCAGTGACCACCCCTGCCTCTGTAGGTGTGAAGACACCAAACTTGACACCCACAATGATGATTAACGGCAGGATCAACGCCCAGCCGGATTCGCGCAGTGCGTTCCAGCGTGCACCCGAAGCAGGTAGAGGCTGTGAGGCTGGTGCTTCCTTTCGGCATACCCACCACCAAGTAATCAACAATGACATAGCCATCATCAATCCGGGGACGATGCCTGCTATGAAAAGTTTGCTGACTGACACTCCAGCAATAGAGCCGAATAACACCAAACCTATTGACGGTGGCACAACTGGCGCGATGATTCCGCCGGCAGCCAATAACCCAGCTGAGCGTCCAACGTTGTAGCCGGCCTCACGCATCATTGGGATCAGCAGAGCTGCCAGGGCTGCTGAGTCTGCAATTGCAGATCCAGAGAGACTGGCCAGTAGCAGGGCAGTGATCACCGCCACATAGCCCAAGCCACCGCGCACATGACCCACCCAGGCCATCACGGCGTTGACGATACGCCTTGACAACCCGCCGGCATTCATGAGTTCACCAGCGAGTAAGAAAAAGGGGACAGCCATCAATGGGTAGCTATCTGCTCCATCGACCAGGTTCTGAGCAAGCACCTGTGCGTCAAAGATATCAACTTGGAACATGAGCGCTACGCCACACACCATCAGGGCAAAGGCGATCGGCATACCCAGCGCCATCGCACCAAGCAGCGAAGTGATGAAAACAAAGACGGTCATCGTTATCACTCCGTCTCTGCGCGGTGCTCAAATGAATCGAGCGGTGCACCTTGGATTAGTCGGGTAACGTTGCGCAGCAACATTGCGCCTATGCACAGACCCGTGAACACCGCTACCGCGTATATCGCGCCGCGAGGCACGCCAGAAACTGGTGCGAAGTTCCGGATATTGACTACGGTTTGGTGCCACCCTCCCCAAACCATTAATGCGCAGCAAGCCAACATCAGCAAGCTGGACATAAGAATGAGCGAGCGATGCGCCCAGCTGGGTAGGCGGCTCAGTGGGGTACTCATAGCTATATGCCCACCCTGAGCAAAAACCAGCACTGCTCCAATAAACGTGATCCAGACAAACAGAAAGCGGGACACCTCTTCCGAGAAAGTGATACCGCTTGCGAAGGCATAGCGCAAAACAACATTGCCAAACACCATCAAGGCCATTCCAGCCAGCCCAGCCACCAGAAGGTACTCAGTGAGTCGTTGGAGTTGCTTCATTCCAGTTCCTCGTGAAGGCACTGATGACAAGTAGCTCGAAGCACCGACCCGTGGATAAAGACAGGTCTAGGCCGCTCGCCGGGGAAGGGAAAGGTGGGTTCGTTCATAGGTCTCCAGTTTTGTTTGAGATATCGTATCTAATATCTCAGATGTTTGATCAGGAGAAACCCTATACTTGCGCATTGCAAGGATGGAGACCTAAATGAATGCACCCCTAAAAGTCGAACGCCCACAATTGCTGACCGACCTCGCCTACGACCGTTTGCGTGAGGGCATCGTCATGGGGGAACTGAGGCTGGGAGAGCAGGTCTCCGAGGCATTGCTCGCACAGCGCATGGGCATCAGCAAAACCCCTATACGAGAGGCGTTGGTGCGTCTCCGCATCGAGGGTTTGGTTGAAATCCACCCCCAGCGGGGGACTTTTGTCTTCAAGCTTCAGCCCGAGCAAGTTGGGCAGCTGTGTAGATATAGGGCAATGATTGAGACGGCGGCTCTTCGAGAGGCAGCAGAGCTTGACCTTTCACACCTAATCCAACGACTGCAAGAGCAGGTAAGGGAGATGGAGGCATTGGAGAGGAGCGGAAGCCTAGATCGACTTTCCAGAGTGGATATGAACTTCCACTATGAGATCTTGTCTTGTTGCGCCAGCCCCTACCTAAAAGCTGGCTATGAACTTATCCGCTACCAGCTGGCAGCTTTGCGTCATCGCTCGCCAATTCCTAACATGGTTTCTAGCCACCAAGTCCTGCTTGAGTTGCTGAACAAAGGTGATATTGAGGGCGCATGTATTGAACTGCACAACCACGTCTTGGAAAATGAGGCTCGGTATATTGCTGCCTGTGAAGTGAGGTGAGTCTTGTCGATGCGCTTCGGCAGTCAATTACAAGAGTTTGCGTAGAGGCTGCCGTATCCGGAAACTATCTTGCAGTTATGGGCCCTCCATACCCATAGAGAGCATTTGGGTCGCCAGAGCCTCGCCATGGAGCGCGACTCTGGCGAAGCAGGTGCTCATGCTCACCGCTGGCCCCCTACCAGCTGGGCACTCGACTAGCCTGCGGCGGGATCGGGCCACGCTCCCCCCAGCACCTTGAACAACGTTACCCGATTGGTCTGCTCGGTCAGGTGCAGGCTCACCAACGCCTGTTGTGCGCTGAACAGAGAGCGTTGTGCATCCAGCACCGTCAAGTAACTGTCTTGACCCTGTTCGAATCGTGCCTTCGACAAGTCGTAGGCGCGCTGGTAACCGTCCACCAGCGCCTGCTGCGCCTGAATCCGCTCTTGCAGTGCGCTGCGTACCGCCAGCGCATCCGCCACCTCGCGAAAAGCAGTCTGGATGGCTTTTTCATAGGTGGCCAGCTGAATCTGGTAGTTCAGTCGGGAGACCTCTACTTGGGCTTGACTGCTTCCCCCATCAAAGAGGGGAAGGCTGACTGAGGGCACAAAACTCCACGCGCCGCCCTGAAAGAGCTTATCCAGACTGGTGCTGGCGGTACCGGCTGCAGCCGTCAGGCTGATGCGGGGAAACAAGGCAGCCCGTGCTGCGCCGATATTGGCGTTGGCGGCCTGCAGTTGGTGTTCTGCATTGCGCACATCCGGACGCTGCTGCAGCACCTGCGATGACAGGCTGGCCGGCGGCAATGTCCAGGCTGGTGGGGGCGGTTGCACCGCAGGCTCTGGCTGCAGTGAGGCTGGCAAGGTCGTGCCTAGCAAAAGCTCCAAGGCGTTGAGATCCTGCTGAACCTGGGCTGTATAGGTTGCTACCGCCAGTCGCGCCGTGTCTGCAGCCGTTTGTGCTTGCGTGACGGTGAGTGCTGAGGAGGCTCCGAGGCGATGGCTTTGGGCAATGCGTTCCAGGCTTTGTGTTTGCGAGGCCAGCGTCTGCCGCGCCAGCGCCAACTGTGTGCGATCTGCCCGCAGGGTAAGCCAGGCATTGGATACATCGGCCACCAGCGACAGGCGGGTACTTTGCTGGGCCTGCTCGGTGCCCAGGTAGCTTTGCAGTGCAGCGTCACTCAGGTTGGCAATCCGCCCGAAAAAATCCACCTCATAGGCTGTGATGCCCACCTGCAACGTATTCTGACGTGTGTAGGTGGTCTGGCCGCTGGCATTGGCCTGAGAGGGGGTGCGACTGGCTGTGTGAGAGCCACTGAGGTTGAGGACAGGCCATTGGGCTGCATCCTGGATCTTGTAGGTGGCTCGCGCCTTGGCTACGTTCAACGCAGCGACCTGCCAGTCCCTGTTGTGCTCCAGCGCCAGGGCGATGACGCTGCGTAACTGGTCATCGAGCACAACGGAGCTCCACGCATGCGATGCAACAGGTGCGCTGCTGGCCGCCATGCCCTGCCACTCGGCAGGCACGGGTGCTTGCGGCGTCTGGTAGGCAGGGGCCAAGTTGGTACAGCCGGTGATGCTTGCCAAAGCTGTGGCGACTGCGAGTGATAAGGGGGTGCACCAGCGACTGTCTAGAGCGGACGCGCGTAGTAACGAAATAGAGGGCAACATGGCGTCAGGCTTCCACGGAAGTTGGCACAACAAGGGCTTTGCGGGCCGTGCGGCGTTCGACGACTGCACGCACCAGCACATAGAACACCGGTACAAAGAAGATGCCCAGCACGGTGGCACTGGTCATGCCGCCCAGCACACCGGTACCGATGGCCCTGCGGCTTGCGGCCCCTGCGCCGCTGGCCATGGCCAGTGGCAGCACACCCAAAATGAATGCCAGCGAGGTCATCAAAATGGGCCTTAGCCGCAGCTTGACTGCTTGCAGCGCCGCCTCCATGGCATTCAGGCCTTGTTCCTGTAACTGCTTTGCGAACTCGACAATCAAAATCGCGTTCTTAGCTGCGAGTCCCACGGTCGTCAGCAGGCCGACCTGGAAGTACACGTCGTTTTCCAGCCCCAGCAAGCTGGTCAGGCTCACCGCACCGATGACTCCCAAGGGCACCACGAGCATCACCGACACAGGGACAGACCAGCTTTCGTACAAAGCGGCCAGACACAGGAACACGAAGAGCACCGATACTGCGTAAAGCACAGGAGCTTGAGCTCCCGACAGGCGCTCTTGATAGGACTGTCCAGCCCATTCGATGCCAAAGCCTGGCGGCAGTTGCTTGACCAGTTCTTCCACCACGGCCATCGCGGTGCCAGAGCTCACGCCCGCAGCAGCTTCGCCTACGATTTCATAAGAGGAAAAGCCGTTGTAACGCTCCAGCTTGGGTGCACCAAAGGTCCACGATGTGCTGGCAAATGCCGAGAACGGGACCATGCTGCCTGTGCCGTTGCGTACAAACCATTGCATGATCGAATCCGGTGCCATGCGGTAGGGGGCATCTCCTTGCAGGTACACCTTCTTCACTCGGCCCTGATCCAGGAAGTCATTGACATAGCTGCCGCCCAGGGCTGACGACAGCGTAGTGTTGACGTCACTGGTGCTCAGTCCCATGGCTCCGGCCTTGCGGTCGTCAATGTTGATGCCCAGCTGAGCCGCGTCTTCGAGTCCACTGATCCGCACTTGCGCAAGCTCAGGTCTCTTACGCGCGAGTTGCAGTAACTGATCGCGTGCTGCGACCAGCGCCTCGTGCCCTTGGCCATTGCGGTCTTGGAGTTCAAAGGTAAAGCCCGCACTGGAACCCAAGCCACGCACTGACGGAGGTTGCATGATGAACACCCGCGCATCCCGCAGGCTGGCCAGCTCTTTGTTGGCGCGGCGCGCGATGGCTGCGGCGCTTTGACCTGCTTCCTTGCGCTCGTCCCAGGGCTTGAGTTTGATAAACAGCCGACCGCTGGCCTGGTCGCCACCAATCCCCACAATGGAGGTGTAGCCTGCCACGTCGGCTTGCTGGGAGAGCCAGTTTTCCACTGTTTGGAGTGAGCGCCGCAAGCGCTCTTCTGTTCCGCCAGAGGGGAGTCGGACTTCGCCCATCAACACGCCTTGGTCTTCGTCAGGCAGAAAAGACGTGGGTAGGCGGTGGTACATCCAGGCCATGGCCAATGTGATCGCGGCATAAACCAGCATGACCCGGCCTGTGCGGCGCAGCAGCCTGTCGACCAGCGACCCTGAGGCGGCACTACCGCGCTCAAAGCCCCGGTTGAAGTTGGTGTAAAACCGCTGAACTAGCCCTTTGGGTGCGTGTGCCTGGCCTGCAGGTGTGCGCAACAGCGTAGCGCACAGCGCGGGTGTGAGGCTCATGGCCACAGCCACCGATAGCAGCATTGCAGAGACCACTGCGATAGAGAACTGGCGGTAAATAACACCGGTGGATCCACCAAAAAATGCCATCGGAACAAATACTGCAGACAGTACCAGTGCGATGCCCACCAACGCTCCCGTGATCTCATCCATGGATTTGCGGGTGGCCTCCTTGGGAGAGAGTCCTTCTTCGTGCATCACACGCTCGACGTTTTCCACCACCACGATGGCGTCGTCCACCAGCAAGCCAATTGCCAGCACCATGCCAAACATGGTCAGGCTATTGATGGAGTATCCAAATGCTGCGAGCACACCAAAGCTGCCCAGTAACACCACGGGCACGGCGATGGCGGGGATCAGCGTGGCCCGCCAGCTTTGCAGGAACACCAGCATCACTAACACCACCAATGCCATAGCCTCGAATAGGGTGACCAGCACTTCCTCAATGGAGATCTTGACAAAGGGCGTGGTGTCGTAAGACGTTGCTATCTGCAGTTGGTATGGGAAATTGGGTTGCAGTTCTGCCAGTTTGCGGTTGACCAAGTCGGCTACCCCGATGGCATTACCCCCTGCGGCCAGCTTGATGCCCATGGCAGCCGAAGGGTTTCCCCCGTAGCGGGTGCTGATGGTGTAGCTCTCGCCTCCCATTTCCACACGGGCCACGTCGGCCAGACGTACCACGCTGCCGCTGGTATCTGTTTTGAGCACTACGTTTTCGAATTCCTCCACCGTCTGCAGTTTGCTGCGTGCGGTGATGGTCACGTTCATTTGCTGCGCGGGTGCGGCAGGCAGCCCGCCGACCTGCCCTGCGGACACCTGAGCGTTCTGTGCCTGCACCGCAGCGCTCACGTCCGAGGGCATGAGGGCATAGCTGGCCAGTTTGGCGGGGTTCAGCCAGATACGAATGGCGTGCCCTGTGCCCAGTGTCTGCACATCGCCCACACCATCGAGTCGACTGATCACATCAACGAGGTTGGACGAGATGTAGTCACCGATGTCGATGGCTGTGGCGCTGCGGTCGGCTGAGTACAGCGCAACCACCATCAGAAAATCCGTACCGGTCTTGGTGACTGTCACGCCCTGGTTTTGCACGGCCTGCGGTAGTTGTGACTGTGCTTGTTGCAGCTTGTTCTGCACCTGCATTTGTGCCACATCAGGGTTGGTGCCTGCCACAAAGGTTAGCGTGATGCTGGCTGTACCTGCCGAGGAACTGGTAGATGCCATGGACAGGAGTCCATCAAGCCCCTTCATCTTTTGCTCAATCACCTGGGTAACCGAGTCTTCAATCGTCTTGGCAGAAGCGCCGGGGTAGGTCGCGTTGATGGTGACTTTCGGAGGCGCGATGTCTGGATACTGCTCCAGCGGCAGACGGGTGATGGCCAGTGCGCCAAGCAGCATCACCACGATGGCCAGCACCCAGGCAAATACAGGGCGGTCAATAAAAAAGCGGGCCATGGCAATTCCTTATTGGGAGGCTATAGCCTGTGTTGCGGGCGCCGATGTGCTCGACAAAGCTGTGAGGTCGACAGCATGCGTTTGCACCACGTCGCCCACCCGTACCTTTTGGCTGCCTTCCACCACCACCCTGTCACCCTTGCCCAAGCCGGAGGCGACCAGCCACTGATTGCCTACCGTACGGTCCAGCGTCACTGTCCGTTTTTCAACCTTCCCATCCTGGGAAACTACGAGCACGGAGGTGCCATTACGGCTGTCCCGACTGACCGCTTGCTGAGGGACCAGTAGGGCGTTGTCTACCACTTCGGTAGGGAGGACTGCGCGGACATACATGCCCGTCATAAGCAACCCTTTTGGGTTGGGAAACGTTGCACGCAAGGTGACGGCTCCCGTACTGGTGTTAACCGAAACTCCGCGCACCTTCAGCGTACCGGGCTGGGGGTAAATCGTCCCGTCTTCCAGCATCAGCCGCACGCTGGCAGTAGTTGCATCTGCGGCCTTGCCTTTGCCGCTTGCCAAGCGGCGTTGGAGTGTGAGCCATTCTGCGCTGGACTGACTAATATCTATCTGGATCGGATCGGTTTGACGCACCGTCGTCAGTGCTGTGGCTTGGTCGGCCGTCACCAGTGCGCCCGTGGTCGCAGTTGACACATCAGCTATTCCACTGATTGGGGCGCGCACCACCGTGCGCTCTAAGTTGATGCGCGCCGTCATTACTGCGGCTTGGGCCGTAGCAACGTCTGCTTGGGCTTGTTTGAGTGCGGCGCGTGCGTTTTGAGCATCCTGCTGGCTGACAGCATCGATCTTCAGCAGTGCATCCTGGCGCTGTGCCGTTAGCTCTGCGGATTCCAAGGTAGCTTTCGCTTTGAGTAGTGCTGCCTGGGTACTTGCGTATGTGGCTTCGTATGTTGCTGGGTCGATTTGGTAAAGCGCTTGCCCAGCCTTAACCAGAGTGCCTTCGGTAAAGCTGCGGTTACGAATGATCCCACCCACTTGTGGGCGTATCTCTGCCACAAGAGGGGCAGTCGTGCGACCAGGTAGTTCAGTGGTCAGCGTTACGGTCTCGGGCTTTATTTCATGCACGCCGACTGCCACGGGGGCTGATGCCTTGGCGGTTGCTGCGGTACTTGATGCAGGACTGCATGCCTGCAGGAGCAGAGAAACGGCAAGTGCACCTGCACAAGTTGCAGGGCTCAGTCCGAAGCGCTGTAGGGCACGCCGGACATACAAGGCTTTGTGGGAAATGGGGGAATTCATGACGGCTCGAGTCTGTTGGGACAATGGCGACCATGTTCCTGTTCAAATGTGCAGGAACTTTGGAGATCCGCAGGCCGAACATGAACTTATGTAAACGTCCGGGTATCACGACTCGTGTTTTTCTGGCAGCGTTGGCGACAGCAGTGCTGGTGGCCGTGGTCATGGGAGTGGCTACCCACCTGAGCTTTACACGGGGGTTTTTGGGTTTTCTGAATGCCCAGCAGGTGCTGCGCATGGATGCGGCGCTGCCCAGCCTGGAGCAGGCCTATGCGAGCCAGGGCTCCTGGGAATTTGTGCGCAATCGCCCCGATGTGTGGTTTCGTCTTCTGGGTGCAGAGCACACCTTGGCGCGTCCAGGAGCGACACCTACGGACAGCCAGTCCAATTTGGTGGCTCCCGACCTTCTGGGTGCAGGACGACGCCTTACCTTACTTGATGCGCAGCGTCAGCGTGTGATCGGCTTCCCCTACATCCTGGCTGCCTCCGTGCAGCGGGAGATCATTGTGGATGGGAACACCGTGGGTTGGCTGGCCATTGCCCCTATCGAGACAGCCACTGACGTGGCCGCTGTCAAGTTTTTGCAGGCCCAGTGGCATTCGCTTTGGCTGGCTGCGGGCTTGGCAGTGCTGTTA
This sequence comes from Acidovorax sp. DW039, assembly GCF_037101375.1. Lineage (NCBI taxonomy): Bacteria > Pseudomonadati > Pseudomonadota > Betaproteobacteria > Burkholderiales > Comamonadaceae > Acidovorax > Acidovorax sp. DW039. The sequence goes on from NZ_AP029020.1 coordinate 269,647, forward strand.
TCGGGTTTGATGGCGTGGTGGGTCGCGCGGGCTTTGCTTTCACCCGTACGTCAGGTGGCTGCGGCCACCCACCAGCTGGCCGCCGGTCGTTTCGGCACTGAAGTGGTTGTGCAGGGGCACGACGAGGTTGCTCAGTTAGCGCAGGATTTCAATCGCCTTTCCCACGCTCTTGCGCGTCATGAAAAAATGCGTCGTGACTTCATGGCCGACGTGTCACACGAGTTGCGCACCCCACTGTCTGTGCTGCGTGGCGAGCTCGAAGCCGTAGAGGACGGGGTGCACCCCCTCACGCCTGAGTTGCTGCGCGTGATGCAGTCCCAGGTCACGGCCTTGTCTCAGTTGGTAGCGGACCTGCATGAGTTGGCGTTGGCCGATGCGGGGGCATTAGCATACCGCATGTTTGATACCGACTTGGTGTCGTTGGTGCGCCAGACGGTACAGGCCTTTCAAGGGCGGTGCACTGAGCGTGGGCTGACGCTGCAGCTTCTCTTGCCCCCGCAGCCTGTCATGGTCACGGGTGATGAAGCAAGGTTATCCCAGTTACTGCGCAACCTGCTGGATAACAGTGTGCGCTATACCGACGGCCCAGGACAGGTGCAGGTAAGTGTGTCTGTATTGCCATCGTCCGTCTCACCGCTTGTCACGCTGGCTGTGCAAGATAGTGCACCGGGTGTGGACGCAGCTGCCTTGCCCCGTCTGTTCGATCGGTTTTATCGGACAGACAGTTCACGCAGCCGTGCTGCAGGTGGCAGCGGGTTGGGGATGGCGATTGTCCAGAGCATTGCCCAAGCCCACGGGGGGCACGTGCAGGCTTGTAATTCTTCTTTGGGAGGGCTGTACGTAGAGGTGCACCTGCCTTTGTCGATGGCTTTGACTTCAGGAGCACCTACGTGACTGTGTCATTGGTACCCCGTATCCTTGTGGTGGAGGACGAGCCTCACCTTGCGACACTAGTGTGTGACTACTTGCGTCAGGCCCGTTATGAGGCTCATGCGCTAGACCATGGCAGTCTGGTGTTGCCATGGGTGGAGCAGCGTAGGCCTGATCTCATTGTTTTGGACCTCATGCTGCCTGGTGTCGATGGACTAACGCTATGCCGTCATCTACGTGCGAACAGTGATATCCCTCTGGTGATGATTACAGCCAGGGTAGAAGAAGTGGACCGACTGATTGGGTTGGAGGCTGGTGCGGACGATTACCTTTGCAAACCTTTCAGTCCCCGCGAACTGGTCGCTCGGGTCAAGGCCGTGCTGCGGCGATATCGTCCCGCGCCTGCTCAGGATGGGGTGGTGGTCTTTGTGCCTGGGGCAGGCCTGCATGTAGACCGGGAGCGTCATCTGGCCTTTTGGAACGGTACCCCCTTGGATCTAACTCCTGCAGAATTTCGGCTGCTGAGTACGTTTGCCCTGTCCCCTGGAAGGGTGTTTTCGAGGGACCAGCTTTTGGACCGGCTGCATGATGATCAGCGCAACCTTAGTGACCGTACAGTGGACAGCCACGTTAAGAATCTACGTCGCAAGCTGGAATCTGTATGCCAAGGGCAGGAACCCATACGTTCTATCTATGGGGTAGGCTACCGATTTGAGTTGGACGCATTAAAGATCTGACGTTTTGTTATGAATGCCCGGGATAAGCTCCGCACCGTCCAGCCGTCGGGGGGCGTCTAAAACTTGGATTACTAGGAGGTAGTTCTGTATTCCTACGGAGATTGAATACGAGCTGTTGAGCTCTATATCAAGCTCGGCAAACGCAGCAGCCCGACCATCCGTCCGCTGGGGACCCAACCCAGAATGTATTGAAGGGTGGCACCGCGAGTATCAGCCGCGGCTCGACCTTCCAAAGAAATATGTTCCTAACAGCGGCTGCGCGAGCAGCCTTGGTGCAACAAGGTGACGTTCTATGAACAAGTTCTGGCTTGATGGATAACCCCGTAGCTGCTTGGCAATCACCTTGTTGCAACAAGGTGATGTTCTATGAACTACTCTGAACTACTCATTTCCCGCAGGCCACAGCACTGAATCGCTCCGGATTTGAACTTCCCCCCAGAAGTTGGACGGTGGCCTTGCCTCCGACCCGACGGTGTTTGTCCGTCAATATTTCACGGGCTGAGTCCATTCAATCTGCGCTTTATGTGCTCATGGTCGTAGGCCACATGCCTGCGTACGTTCCTGTTGGCATCGGCCCGCCTGTCCACTCCTTGGTAGCCCGTTTCACCAAAGGCATCTTTCTCTTGCCCATACAGCAAACTGTTTGCTTCAACCACCTCGTTCATATTGCCGCTGGTGCTTCGAACGCTGTGCGCCAAGCTTGAATCAGCATCCATACTAATGTGGTCCTTCATACCAAAGCGCCACTGGTTGCCCTCCTGCTTCGGTGCATTTCCGGGTCACGCCCTGCGCTTCGATTCTTGGTATCGATGAGCGCAGCAATCAGCGTGGCATCCACCACAGTGCCCGCTTTGAGCTGCAACCCTTTAACTTGCAGGTGACACGGTGGTCAGGATCTGATCGGCCAGCTTGTGGCGCTCCAGCAGGTGGCGAAACCTCAGGATGCTCGATTCGCTGGGAATGTGTTCGTCCCAGTGAGATAGGCCTGCAAAATCACGGAAGGCCGGCACGTCGTGCAGCGCTTCTTCCATGGCTGGGTCGCTGAGCTTGAACCACTGCTGCATGAAGTGGATGCGCACCAGGGGGGCTGCACCGAAAAATTGCGCCTAGCTTCGGATGTAAACGGTTCTATCAGCGAGACCAGTTCAGCCCATTACATCCCCACAGTTCCATTGCGTCAAGGAATTCACGCTTGCGTGTTCACTTAGTGGTGTTGCTCAGGCTGCTTTGCTTTAGGGAAGGTCTGCGAAATCCCGCTCGCCAGCCCGGCACAGCCTGATGTCGAGCGCCGCCTCACCTGATGCCTGCGCAATCCGCTTTTTGGGGCCGGTTTGACACCGTTTGCAGGCCTGGTTCAGCCCTTGTGGCACCACTTTGGCACCCCACAGACGCACCTATCCCTGCAGCGCCATGATCCGCTTCCTGGCCATCCACAGGTTGCCAAGCGCAAACAGCATCGTCAGACGCGCCGTGTTCTTCTCTAACCCACGGTAGCGTATCTTGGCATACCCAAACTGCTGCTTGATCACCCGGAACGGGTGCTCCACCTTGGCCCGCACGCTGGCCTTCAGTCGCTCGACCTTCTCCAGCAGTTTGTGCAGCTCCCGATTGGCATCGAGCGTCTTGCGCTTGCCCGGGCGCATGGCTACGTGCCACTTGATCTTGGCCTTGCTCCCTTGCATCTCCTGGCGCTTATCCACGCCCTGGTAGCCCGCGTCACCCCAGGCATGCTTCTCTTTGCCATGCAACAGTCCTGCTGCCTGCGTCACATCGTTGACGTTGGCAGCTGTGCCGATGACGGTGTGCACCAGTCCTGAGTCGGCATCCACGCCAATGTGCGCCTTCATGCCAAAGTGTCACTGGTTGCCCTTTTTGGTCTGGTGCATCTCTGGATCTCGCTCACCTTCTTTGTTCTTGGTTGAGCTGGGGGCAGCAATGATGGTGGCGTCCACGATGGTGCCGGTCTTGAGCATCAGGCCTTGCTGGGCCAGTCCGGTGTTGATGGCCGCCAGCACCTGCGGGGCCAGTTGGTGCTTCTCCAGCAAATGGCGGAAACGCAGGATGGTGGTCTCATCGGGCATGCGAGCTGCACCATCAAGGCCTGCAAAGCGGCGGTACAGGGGCCGCTCGTGCAGTTCTTCTTCCATGGACGGATCGCTCAGGTTCCACCACAGCTGCAGGCAATGGATGCGCAGCATGGTCTCGATAGGAAACGGTGGGCGCCCACCCAGGGCCTGGTGCGAGCCCCGGGCGAAGGGGGCAATGAGAGCCACCAGCGTTGCCCAGGGCACCACCTGGTTCATCTCATCGAGAAAGACCTCTTTGCGGGTCTTCTTGGGCAGTGGGTCCAGGCCCAGGGTGTATTGATCCATGGCGCCATTGTCTTGGATGCTTGGCGCTGGGGAGGATCAGGTCAGGAGGTTTTGCAGACCTTCCCTAGCTTCAGAACAAGCAATTGTTTTAGAAAGTGGGCAAATGGGGCGTGAATGAGTCAACACTAAGCAAGGTCGGACAGCACCTCGCACAACGTCTAACACTAAATCGCCCCGGGTTTGAACTGCCCCCCAGAAGTTGGACAGTTGCCTTGCTGCCAATCAGGCGGTGTTTCTCAGCCAGTATCCCACCGGGCTGAGTCCGTTCAATCTGAGCTTGATGCGCTCATGGTTGTAATAGAGAACGTAATCCTGCACGCCCGCTTCGAGCGTTTCCAAGACTGTTGGGAACAGCAAGCCGGAAGTACTCTGCTTTGAGGGTGCCGAAGAAGCTCTCAATTGCCGCATTGTCAAAGCGGTTGCCTTTTCGGCTCATGCTCTGCTTGACTCCCCGTTGCACAAGCAACGCTCTATAGGGCTGCATCCTTTAGTGCCAACCTTGGTCGGAATGGACGAAAGTTCCCCCGTGCAAACGGTCCGCGCCAGCGCTGCCTCGATCTCGCGGTTGTACAGATCCATGCATACTGACAGGTAGAGCTTGTGGCCATTCACATTGAACTCGGTGACATCGGTTGCCCACTTCTGGTTTGGTGCGATCGCACAGAAGTCTCGCTGCAGAACGCTCGGCACGTGTGCATCGCTGACGCCTAGAGCACGCCGGGACCGCATGTTCGCCCGAATCATCGCGCGCAGCCCCCTCTTGCGCATCAGACGCTGCACGCACTTGGGGTTGATAAGCTCCGCCACCGCATTGCATAGCGCGGCCGTGATCCGTCTGTAGCCGTTGCGTCCTTCATGCTCGTCACACCATACATCCAAGGCGCTTTGCTGGTCAGTGCGTTGGCTCGCCTTGCATTGGTAGTTGAACGTGCTGCGTGGCAGGCCTGCGACCTGCAACAGGTATGCCAATTTATGACGATTCCTCAACCCGGAAATCAGACGCGCTTTGTCGGCGCAGCTGATCTCCTCGACCGAATCAAGGCCTCCAATTTTTTGAGGCACGCGACCTCGGCACGCAGTCGTTCGTTCTCTTCTTTTAGTGTTTGCGGCACATCGGCGCGCCCCACGGGCTTTGCTTGCTTCGCTGTACTCAGTCCAATAGGGGAGCTTGTAGCTGGTCTTTAGCTATAAATTGCACACACCCCAGAAATGGGGGCTATCTGTGCAATGAAGCGGTGTGGCGAAGCGATTATCAGAGCACCTTGGCCTGGAATTCTTGGGCGGTCATAACGTGCGCAGTGGAACTAGCAAGGATGACGAGCGTTGCCTTGTGAACCTCTGCGGCACTCATGGCGCCCTGACCTACATCCGCATAGTCGAAGGTACCCGTTGCATCCGAAAGGAATACGGTCTTGTAATTGAGGAACATCGCATCACGAGCAGTTGAGAGACAGCAGCACTCAGTCGTGGTACCCGAGATAATAACCGTGTCGATTCCCCACTCTCGAAGCATGATGTCCAAGTCTGTCCCGAAAAAACCGCTGTAGCGGTGCTTCTTGACCACGTGCTCACCGGGCGCTGGGGCAAGCTCAGGAAAGATATCGACACCAGGGGTTTCGTCGACAAGTGCCGAGCGGTTGGCAATCGGAGGATAAAGATCGTCGTATAGCCCCATATCGCTGCCATCCCTGCGGTGAACGTGGGCGGTATATACAACCTTGATGCCTTGGTTGCGGCAGAACGCCAAAGTGGCAGCAAGTCGGGGGACCATGGCAAATGCTTGGGCCGACTGCATGGGAAGCCCCTCGGCAACGAAGTCATTCTGCATGTCTACGACAATCATCGCAGTTTTCTTAGGGTCGATGCTGTCAATTTGATAGGGCATGGCGAGGACCTCTGAGTTGAGTTGATGGAAATTCAGAATGATCCTATCCCTCGGATCTCCAATCTATTTGCATGTGATCGACATCTGATTTCCTAAAAAAGACAACTCACACTGGGCAACCGTCAGTCGGTCTGATCCGCCTGGAAATCGCGAACCAACTGTTGAGCATTGATCCCATGCAGCGCCTTGAAGGAACGGCTGAAGTGGGCTAAATTGCTAAAACCATGCGCATACGCGACGTCACTGACCCGTTTGAACTGCCCGCACGCGAGAGCTGCATAGCTGGACTTAAGACGTTCCTCCCACAGCCAGTGCATAGGTGTGGTTCCTTGCGATGCAAAAAGACGAAGCAACGTGCGGCTGGACATGTGCAGGTCTGAAGAAACGCTATGCAGGCTGACATCAGGATCACTCAAGCGTTGACGCAGGTAGCGCTGCACCGATTGAAGGCGCATGTTTTTTTGTGTCTCGCGCGGCTGTACAGGCTGTGCATCACTGGTCTGTAAGGCCATGAGCCAGAGATCCAACATAGGGCTCCAGACCTTTTCACCGATTGTGCGCATCTGGGCGGAACAGTCGGGCGAGACGATCTCGTTGACCGTTGCCCTAGCAATGCGTGCCAGAGGCGACTCAGATGGGATCCGCATGGCGGTGTAGTGCTCTGCTTGCACAAACCGAGAGAGCATGAGGCGGCGCGGTACGATAACCATCAAGGCCGCTGAATGTTGGCTGAAGGCGAGGCTAAAAGGAGCAGCTTGATCGTGCAGCATCATGTCACCCGCGTGCAACTGCGTACAACGGCCAGCTTGCTCAAATGTGATCGTACCTTGTCGGCTAGTCCACATCACAAAGTCATCACGGTAGTCTTTTCGGATCTCCCTATTGCTGCGGGTCACCTTCAAGTCCACACCATGACTTACCTTAGAGCTGATTTGGCTCACCGCCAGATCGCCGAAAGGATGAACTTGTACTTTTGCGCTGAAAGCATGGTCTTTGATCGATTGACACTCGGTCACAGAGTAGTTGCGACATGTGACTTGGTGCCAGCGCTCAAACGGATCACCCGGTAATACGTCTTCGTAGGGCATCATATGAAGTTCTCCGAGAGGACTTTTTCATGTGGAAGGCCTGCAAGAATGTAGATCGCACCTTGTTTTGCGGAGGCTGTTTGGTTCAAGTCAGCGTACTCCCACAGTGGCCTGACTGGCGAGTTACAAATAGTAGTTTGCCTCAGCTTCTACTGGTGGGATTTACCCATTGAGTCCAAGCGGGCGTTGGATTACTCGGCCTTATGGAGACCGTTGATGGTCTCAGCCAAGGCGTTGTCATAGCTCTGCCCTTGCGGCCACTGACGGCTCGATATCCGCTTCAGCCAGTCGCTCAGAGTACCGAATGCTGACGTTTTGCGACCCGCGGTCGCTATGGCACGTCAAGCTTCCATCCAGTTCAGGCTGGAGGGCGTACAGGGCTTGCTCCAGCCCATCGAGCACGAAGTCGGTTAGCATCGAACCTCTCACTCGCCAGTCGACGATACAACGGGCCAACACATCGATCACAAAGGCTACGCAATGCCAGCCCTGCAAGATCGAGACGTAAGTGAAGTCGCTGGCCCACAACCGATTGGACCTTTCAGCACAAAACTGGCGGTTGACCTGATCCAACGGGCAGGGTGTCTTTGCATCGCCGACCGTAGTGCGCATCACCTTTCCAAGCATTACCCGCGCAGGCCCAGGCTGAGCATCAGGCGCTCGACCTTACAACGCGCCACTGTCACATCTTGTAGACCTGCACGTTGGCCTGCCAGACGCGTTGAATCTGCGGCATAAGCACCTCGTCGCGCTTGGCTCTGGCGCAGCAACTTGTGATGCTCGCGCATCAGGGCGGCGTGGTGTCAATACGCAGACGGGGCGCCCTTCAAGACCTTTCAGAGCGGCTCAACCCCGAAAGCATTGCGCTACTTGTCGATAAAGGCCTTCACGGCTTGAGTCGGTGGTAGAGCTCCGCCTGAGCGAAAAACGCGCTGGCCAGCTTCAATATCTCGTTAGGCGATGGATTCGATGGCGGCCCACAGCGATGGGTATAACGACCTGCTGCGTCCACCGAATACGACCACTGAGGTAGTAGCAGACGCCAATGCGCCAGCCGAACACAATAATTCGTTGTTAAACGGTTCCAAATGGTGCACCAGTTCCAGCAGGCAGATTGATTCAGCATTTGTCGCTACTCCCTTTGTAAGCTAGGGAAGGTCTGCAAAACCTCCTGACCTGATCCTCCCCAGCGCCAAGCATCCAAGACAATGGCGCCATGGATCAATACACCCTGGGCCTGGACCCACTGCCCAAGAAGACCCGCAAAGAGGTCTTTCTCGATGAGATGAACCAGGTGGTGCCCTGGGCAACGCTGGTGGCTCTCATTGCCCCCTTCGCCCGGGGCTCGCACCAGGCCCTGGGTGGGCGCCCACCGTTTCCTATCGAGACCATGCTGCGCATCCACTGCCTGCAGCTGTGGTGGAACCTGAGCGATCCGTCCATGGAAGAAGAACTGCACGAGCGGCCCCTGTACCGCCGCTTTGCAGGCCTTGATGGTGCAGCTCGCATGCCCGATGAGACCACCATCCTGCGTTTCCGCCATTTGCTGGAGAAGCACCAACTGGCCCCGCAGGTGCTGGCGGCCATCAACACCGGACTGGCCCAGCAAGGCCTGATGCTCAAGACCGGCACCATCGTGGACGCCACCATCATTGCTGCCCCCAGCTCAACCAAGAACAAAGAAGGTGAGCGAGATCCAGAGATGCACCAGACCAAAAAGGGCAACCAGTGACACTTTGGCATGAAGGCGCACATTGGCGTGGATGCCGACTCAGGACTGGTGCACACCGTCATCGGCACAGCTGCCAACGTCAACGATGTGACGCAGGCAGCAGGACTGTTGCATGGCAAAGAGAAGCATGCCTGGGGTGACGCGGGCTACCAGGGCGTGGATAAGCGCCAGGAGATGCAAGGGAGCAAGGCCAAGATCAAGTGGCACGTAGCCATGCGCCCGGGCAAGCGCAAGACGCTCGATGCCAATCGGGAGCTGCACAAACTGCTGGAGAAGGTCGAGCGACTGAAGGCCAGCGTGCGGGCCAAGGTGGAGCACCCGTTCCGGGTGATCAAGCAGCAGTTTGGGTATGCCAAGATACGCTACCGTGGGTTAGAGAAGAACACGGCGCGTCTGACGATGCTGTTTGCGCTTGGCAACCTGTGGATGGCCAGGAAGCGGATCATGGCGCTGCAGGGATAGGTGCGTCTGTGGGGTGCCAAAGTGGTGCCACAAGGGCTGAACCAGGCCTGCAAACGGTGTCAAACCGGCCCCAAAAAGCGGATTGCGCAGGCATCAGGTGAGGCGGCGCTCGACATCAGGCTGTGCCGGGCTGGCGAATGGGATTTTGCAGACCTTCCTTAGGGCTGTGGCCGGGGTTTTTTTCGTCTTTGCTCATCTTTTAGGATTGGATTACATAACCGGGCCCACAATTTAGGCCAAAGTGTCACCATGCAAATACGTGCACTACGTTCCTGAAGCCCTTATCAGGACAGTGGTTTACAGTTCACGGATTGAAAGTGCGCCACAATAAGACAGGTTAATATCTGTCACTCGCTCTGAGTGGCACGCCGCAAGGATATTTACCTGATGTTGATGCGGTATTTTCTCTTAATGAGTCAACTTGGATTACATATCACGCGCTATTGAATAGCCAAAGCTGTTACCACGAAAGAGAGCTTACTTGCTTCCGAGTCTTAAAATGTTGTTCTATAGGTGAAAATAGCACCGGTGACTTCAATAAATCGATTTTCTTAGGGTTGGTTTGATATTTGAAGCTAGAAATCTTAAAATCGGGCATAACGCTTACCCGTCATGTCCAGCATTTCCATCCTCAGCGCAGATGAAATCTTTGAGCAATGGCTTCGCCACTGCGCAGTTTCTGATCGCCGTCCTATTTCAGAAGAGGATGCGGATGCGTACCGGTACATCTGGAGTACATGGAAGCGTTTTCTGGATGGCGAACGTGTGAAAGCCTGCGCGCCCTCTGTCCACTGGGCCGATGTCACTGCGCCTTTTGTATTGAATTTTCTCCACTCTGGGATTGGTAGCAGAAAAACCGGCGCAGACGTCAGTGCAATCACCAAGCGTCGTTATTGGCGTGTGTTAGACCGCATTTATGCTTTTGCTGTCGAAAAGGGCATCCTTTTAAACAACCCAGCCAGTTCTTTGTCCGAACAAGAAAAACCTCCCAAAGAAAACCCGCTGGGCGCGATTCTTTCTCCACGCGTTTGGAATCGCTGCATCCAAATGCTGGATGAGCCGATTGGCCCCGAAGTCGCCCAGCATGAGATCGCGGTGCGCAACCGAGCTTTGCTGCGAGTGCTGTTCGAGCTGGGGCTCACACCGGCTGAACTGCGCGGGCTGTTGGTGCAAGCGTTCGTGGACAAGGTTGGCCAACAGGATGCCTCCATCAAGGTGGATGGCGAGAGCTACACCCGAGTGCGTGAGCTTCTGATCTCTGAGCGCACACGTGTCGGTATCGTGGAGTGGCTGCGGGTGAAGGCAACATCGCCAGCGCACGCTGCCAGCGAGATCCTGTTTTCTGGCAAAACGGGTAAGGTGCTGACCGACGAGCAGCTTTTGAACCTGGTGCGTGCTTTTCTGCTGAAGGCCTGTGCCTCTGTGGATGAAGCGCCGCCTCTGCGCCTGGGTCCACAGATTGTGCGAAACACCTTGCTGGTGCGGCTGCTGCATGAAGGCGTTCACCAAGACGAGGTGGTGGTTAGGGCAGGGCTCAAGAATGCCAAGGGCTTGCTGCATTTGCGTCAACACTTGCCAGACGGACCACGCCTGAAGCTGGCCGGGGCTACAAGGCACAAAGATAATGAGGCGGTGGAGCCTGAGCTACGACCGCTGAGCTGCGCGTAGCTTTACACCGGTCGAAGAAGAGTCGCTCGTTCTTTACAGTCTGGTCTACGGTGCGGAATAAATATCGAGGGGATCACCGTGCAGAAATCAATTCAGCGGTGAATATCGATTCAAGACTGATGGTCGGATCGTCTCACGAGATTGGCCATCAAGATGTACCGCCCCTTATTGCAAGCTCAGCACCTTTCCATCTGCATCGACATTTGCTGAGGGTCGGTAGGGATTCATGTAAAAAACCGCAGAACTCAGCCTAACCACATGATTCCGTTGAGAAATTCGCGGCTCAGCATCGGCCTCTTTTGCCAGCAACCCCAGCGGTCATCCGTACCGGCCGCACCGGGCGGAACAGCTCAAAACCGGCCTCACATTGAATAACGCCAGATTATTAAATGTGAGGAAATGCCGTCACCGTGACCGCAAAGGTGCCGAAAACGGTATGTAATGCCGTATTACGTATCGCAGTACGATTCCCGCCTCAAGAGAAGTACCTCCCGTTCCTGAGAAGTCAGCGTGGAGCGCTCCCCATGCTGCCGCGCAGCCGTGCCACCTGGGCACGCGCTTCTACCAGCAGCTGCTCCCAGTCGCTCGGTGGGTGACCACTGGCCAGCATCTTCTTGAACACCCGACACGCATCAGAATCGCTCTCGTATGCGCGCTTGGTGTCTGCATCGTTGACCCAGCCCAGGACAATCAGCTTGCTGGGCGCGTGGAACCGGAAGAACAGCCGATATTGCTGGAAGAACTTGGCTCTGAACCAGTGCTTGTTTTCATCGCCAAGCGTGTTGCCCTGCCGGTACTCAGGCCGTGCCGGGTCTTGCGGAATCACATCAAACGCCAGGCTGACGATGGCTGCAAGCCTCTTTGCGGAATTCTTCTTCTCGTAGCCCGTCGGGTCTTTCGCTTGCAGTTCGGCAACCTGCTGGAGCAGCTTCTCGTACTGATTAAGGAACAGAGGGTGCGCGAAGACCGTCCATCCATGGATAACCACCTCGGGTTGCGGTGTCGAATTTTCTGAGGACTTGGGCAGGCGTGACGGCGGAACACCCGCACCCACATGGCGGATGCGGCTCATTCGTCTTCTGGTGAGAGTGGTGCATCCATGTCGAACTTCACACCAACGGTCAGCTCGCGCCCCCGTTGCACCAAGCCCATGTCAATGCGCTGGAGACGTTCCGGGTGCACGGCGATATCGCGGGCCAGGAAATCCAGGAACTGCCCGATGACGGGGTCCGCCTCTGCGGCAGCGGCGCGGGTCAGGACGACCTCGCCAGTGGACTGGATCGCGTAGTGGATCTTGTCGCGCTTACCCAGGCGAAGCGCTCGGCGGACGGTTTCTGGAACCGTGGTCTGGTAGCGGTCGGTCAGAGTGGACTCTGCTTCAAGTGCGGTTGGCATGACGCAATCTCCGAATGGAAGGAGGAATGCTACGCATAGTAATGCATTTGCATTGCCGGTTCAACCGCACTTTTGGCGAGGTCCTACAGCGGGAAGGAGGATGAACTGCAAAAAATGCAGTGCAATCATGGGCTTAAGCCCACTTCTGCGGTTTTTTACATGAATCCCTGCCGAACCTCTTTCACCGCAACTTTGATCGCTTGATGGCGGCACGGCGTGGCGCCCGTGGTGCCTTGGCTGAGCCCGCCTTGGCCAGCTCTTTGACGCGCTCCTGCAGTTCCGCCACTTTGTCTTGAAGCCAGGCCTTCTGGCTGTTGGCTTGCGCATGCTCGGCACGAAGAGCGATCAGCGCCTCCTCGGTCTTGTTCATGCGCTGGCGGTAGGTGGTCACCTCTGCGTCCTTGCTGGCTTTTTCCATCTGCAGCTGCTCTCGCACGTCCTTCTCTGCCTGTCGCGCCGTATCGATCTGGCGCTTCGCAAAATTGATCTCCCCACCAAACCGCTCGGCCTCCACACGGCGCTCAGCGCGTTCTTTCTCCAGCTCTTGGAGGAACCTCGTTTCGGATTCTTTGCGCTCTGCGGCAGCCGATTCGGCCTGGTCCTTCCAGCTCTGGGCTTTGGCTTCAAGTGCTGAGACCTCGGCTACCAGCGCTTCTGAGCGTTTTTCGGCAGCAACCAGCCGTTCCTGCAAAGCCGCCATCTGAACGCCCAGCGCCTCCACCTGACTCCACGCCTTCGCGCACTCGTGCTGGGCAGCTTGCACCTGACCTTGCGCCTCATGCACCTGCAGCTCGCACTCCTGACGAGTGACTTCCAGGCTCTGCTGCGCGTGCTCACTGGACAACGCCCACATCTTGCTCAGTGCCTCGCTGAATGCCTCTTGAAGCTGCTCGGGTACCACTGGCACCTGAAGCTCAAGCCGGATCCGCTTGCGTAGCTCCTCCCAGAACTCCCTGAGGTCACGACTGATGTCGCTCATGGAGCCTTGCCGCGTGAAATCGAGCACCACCTTTGCAGACGGGTGGATACCAAAGTCCAAGAAAAGCATCCTGGCCACCAGCTTCGTTTTTTCCTTGCGGCCAGCGCCCACAGGCAGATCGCGAAGCGCAGCGGTGATGGCGGGGTAAGCAAGGGCGTGGTTTTCAGCGCTGTTTTCCTGCATGGCGTTGCCTTGAGTGAGGGGTGGATGGCGCATTTTAGCTTAAATACGGTATTTGTAGTCGTTACGTTTTACGTAATGTACGCTACTAATTTACGATAGTTTTTATGATTACGGCTCTTATCGTAAGAAATAACGACGTTGAGAGAGGCACCTCAAAACGAAAAGTGTTCACGCAACTGATGTTGTGCCTACTGCAGCTGGTTGGCGTCAGCTACTAGGTGCGAAACTCACCAAAATTCCATTTGGAATCAGTGACTTACGCCGCGCCACCGAGAACGCGCGAGACAGACCGCTCCAAAGTCGTGTCCAAATGGTTGACACATGGTAGTTTTCGACGAAGATCTGGGTGTGTCCATCTGGTTGACACAAATGCTGAACGCCACTTCATTTGCCTGAGTGCGCCAGTGATCTTTAGTTTTTGACCCTGTGCCTACTGTGTCGTGGGCCGATGACGTGCTCGCGTGACGTCTAAGCGCCGCGCGGCGTGCCCTTGGCGCTGCGTTGCACGAGATGGCTCAGTGGGGCGGGCTGCGAAGCATGTGGCGTTGGAACGCTGCTGACTAGATGATGCCCGCAGGATCAATGGCGGTCCGCACCGACACCTTGAGATGGGAGGCACTCGATGCTGTAAATCCGATCACTTGACAGTGGCCTACATACCGGCCGATACTAAAAAGGCAGCGTCAACCTGACCTAGACCGCACAGGCTGAACAAGGAACTGTCGCTGCACACGACCGCTTTTTCGAGTTTCGGACCTCCGTAAATCTCGGCCATCGTGACTACAACCCGTGCACTAATTCGATGGCTGAAATTTTTACGCGAGAAATTTCATGTCTGATTTCGACGCTGGGCTTTTCAAGCCCATCTGCACGGCCCTAATTGAGGCATTTGCTTCCGAAGGTCACCACCTCGGCCGTTCCAATGCCCATGAGGTCTTGGCCGCAGCGCTAGGATTTTGGACTTACAGCCTCGTCCGACAGCACGCCACCCCATTAGCAACACGGCTGGTGCATCGTTACGAGCGTCGGGAAGAACTCCCTCGACACTGGGCGCACCTGACTAAGCGCATCGAAGTCATTCTTGGCGTGTCCACTTGGGCTGCACAGGCATTGGTCCCCATTGTTCATCGGATAGTGCTCGACAGTGGATTGGCGGTAGACACGCACAGCCTGATTTTCGAAAGCGAACACCTCTCCACCCGCGATTCAATTCTCAAAGCTATTGACGATGTGGATTTCGCACCAACGAAAGCCACTGTTGCCATGCGGCGCGGCCTGCTGCCCTATCCAACCCGCACGAGCCTGGAAGAGCGTTTGCACGACGTTGCCCCCCAATACGCCAGGGAATTCGGGAAACGTACCGCGTACCTCTGGTTGAAGCCATCGACACAGATTCGCGCCTTGACGCCTGCCGTTGAAGACAGCTACTCCGTGTTAAACAACACGGCTCGTACCAGTTTGGGCCTCAACTTCACCATCGTAATACCGGACAAAGACTTTCGCGGCAAGCCTCACTTCACACTCCTGTCGCCAACAATGAGCTTTGACGAAGCGCATCCTGACGGCTGGCGCGTGAACTTGATCATGAAGTTTGTCGTCACTGATGCTCAACAGCAGGCATCGGGCGAACCGAAACTGGAAGATTTGATTGGTAAGTCTGTTGCCGACCTGCCGGAAGTGAAGGTTTGCCCTCGTTGCCTAACTCTCCATATGCATCCAGAACTGGGGCATCACTGCACTGCCTCAGTAAATGCCATCGGTATCACAAACGCTATTGAACGCTTACGTGCTTCTGGCGCGACAGGCGCCACCACCGATCAACTTTCCGCAGCAATGGTCGCCGCTGGTCATGTCGAAACGGATCTGGCAACGCTAGAGCAGTTTTTGGGTCGCCACGCTCGCGCGCTTCGGCTGCGGCGCTATGGCGGTGTTTGGGTCTTCACGAAGACTCAGGCCCCTTCAGACTCTCTATTTGAGCAGCGCTTTGAAGGCCTGAACATCTGAAGACAGGGTGCCGAGAGTCTTGATCAGGCTCTATGGTGCTCGCCCAAAATAGGCAGGCGCATTGCATTGATCCAGTCCGACAAACGGAGCACCGCTATACGTGACGTCAGCGGTACGCCGCAATCACGGGCGTAGTTAATGGCTCTGATGAGGTGCGCCACCAGTCAACGACCCAAACAGTTTCACAAGGCGCTGCGGCTTTTGGTCCGGGAGCGGCGTTCTTACGGTAACGGGCCCAAAAGGAAGTTTTTTATGAAAGTTCACGACATAGTGGGAAAAACCATTTCCTCGGCGGAATCAACCCGCGCTGCCCTAAACGCCCATGGTGAGGCCTACGCCTACCTTGAGGCCGTCCGGACAGGGACAGTTGATGACTTGCTGAAGCTCGCTGCTAAAAATATCCAAGAAGCAAAGGGCTGCTCAGCAGCTAAAGCTTTCGAAATCGTCGGCCAGCGTGGCGTCTATATTGAAGAACTAGCCCGTGGTGACTCAACGTTTCACGCGGCCAGGAAACAGTTGCAAGCTGGTGATGACAACGCAGTCGCTGCTCAAGCCATATAAATTTTGTTGAGGACACTCAGAGCCACTATAAGCCAGCCCACGGGTTGGCTTTTTTTATGGATCAATGAGGGCCCCAACTGGATACTCTCCCGCAAAACCATCAGGCTGGCGCTGGAGTCACCAAGTGCATCTTTTAGACTCCGCGCTGTCAGTTTAGCGGGTCGATGGAGTTTGACGACCGAGGACAGCGCGTTGTGACCACGGCACCTCATGTTCGGGGTGGATCCACGAATTATTGATTTGTCGAGGTCGTGAGTTCAGCGGGCCAAGAAATACCGACAATGGAAAGCACGTCAAAGAAAGAAGGAATAAACAGCAGCTTTTTAATAGCTAAAAAGCTTATGAGTCAAAACTGGTCATATCCCGGCTTACTACCCTATGAGGCCATTTTCCGGCGCGAGGCGAAGAGTTACTCGCGGCAGCAGTTACGGGAGCGTTCACTGATTGCTTTTGATACCGCGCCCGGTTCCGTCTTGTTGATCTGCGCGGCCTGGACGAACACTACCCGGTGCTGCAGTCGCTACTCCCCTTGCACAACCTGGCAGTGATCGGCTTCACCGCAGCATTGTTCAAGCCGCATGGAGTGCACAGGTTGCCATCATCCCGTAATACTGCAGCGCACTCCGTACGAATACGGATCAGTCCTTCTGGGTTTGCACCGCACGGTTCCACAGCAATCAGCCATGTGAGCTGTGTCTTCTCATCTGTGATTACTCTTGCTTAGCTGGATCAGCCAATGAACGAAGAGATAGACGATGACTTCGTGAAGATACTCACAGCGCTCGCTGGGTCGCGCGTTGAGATGGCGTTTGAGAGGCGTGGTGAGGGAACTTCGACGTACCCCTTCCATGGAGAAATCTTATCCGTGGATGAGCATGCAGGCACGATACAAATCCTACGCACCAGAACGCACGCAGGCGAAGTCCACACCATGGGTCTTCGATACTTCCTGAGTGCTACAGCGCCCAACTGCGAACCTTTTTTGAACAGCCTAGCGATTGATCGTCATAAGGCCCAGCTACAAAAATCAGTTGTTCGTGATAGGGCGATAGAAGTCCTGAAAGCGGATTCATTGGGCATTCAGAGCCACACTCTCACTGAATCCAGGTTTCTGAGCACGTCAACCATGGGCGATAAGCCGTCCAAAAGGTTCATTTTCGCAGATAAGTTGGATGCCACTCGGACCGTCAGCATCAGTGCCCGCTCAATGGCAGATGCGTCGAAATTCATGGCATCTCAGGACCTTTTCATGACCCTGGATGAGTCATTAGTGATCGCAATCAAGGGGCATGTGCTCTGGCCTGCGGGGATCGCCTACGACAGGCTCAGCAACCCTGAGGCTTGGAAAGCACCTTGGGATGCTATTTTCACGGCTCTTGACGATCTTCCCGCCGCAGCGTTGACGTTTTACCTTCAAAAAATGCGGGGCGGTTCAGTTGCTGTGAGGGACATCCAATCAATCGCTCCCTCAGTGCGTAGTAGTCTTGCGATCCGTAGTTTGCTGACCACGGAGGAACGCCCCGCGTCATACGAAGAAACCGTGAAACGAATCTCGGTTTCTGGTCTGAAAGATCTGCTCAAACATGCGGGAGTAAAGGCAAGAGTTCCGACGCGGTTGCTACTTGAGGCTCAGGTCCTATCTGTTATGACAAACGATCTGCACAAGAAGGCATTGCAGCTGATGAGTGCTCCCAAAACGTCCCTGAGGCCTCCGTGTGAAATGTCGAATGATGATTTCGCAAAAGCCCTCAATGAAATGCGGGATTTGATCTACACGATGCGCCAGTGGCTCAGAGCAACTTACGAATTGGAGCGCGAGGATGAACTAAGGTCACTTTCAGCCAGTCACTGATTGCAGTGGACAGAGCCAGGGGTACGATTGCACAGTGGCAGGAACGACTTCCATCAAGCAAGTTGAGAAAGGCAAGGCTCGCGCGGCATTGCGTGAGCTGATCATTGCCTGGGCCCATGATGCAGATACGAACTCGGCCACATACATCCTGGAACTAGGCCCTGACCGCTCTGGTGCCAAATCTCGCTGTCTCTGCCCTGGTTGCGGCAGTCCGCTGATCGCCGTCAACAACGCAAAAATCCAGCGCAAGGTTCGACCCCACTTCCGCCACCAACAAGGCGTCAACAGCAAGAACTGCTCTATCGTGGCTGCGCGGCTGGCCCTTCTGCGTTCTATGAATGAACTGGGCTGGATAGATCTGCCTGCACGCGAACGCAAGGCCACTATGACAGGACTGGATGGCACCAGCTATGAAGGAATCGCGGCCAGACCACCCGAGCGCATCTACATCACCAAGGTCGAGTTCAGCAACAGTGCCCCGGCAGTGCTGCATTGCGCCGATGGCAGAAAAATCAACGTCGTGCTGCATGGCGATGCAGCATCCCCCCATGATTCAACTACCCATGGGGCCACCATTGTCATAGAGGTGGACGATCCTGATATCGCTCTCATGGATCCTCAAGAGCTGAGGCAGCTCATCACCTTGAACCCCGCCGCCTGCTGGCGTCAGCATTGGAATGACGCGGAAATTCTGGAAGAGGCCAATAGTCAGGCGCGCGATACCGCCATTGAGCATCTGGCGCTTGCCCCCGATGACCTGGAGCTTCCCAGCGACATGCCCGCTGAACTCAAGTCTGAAACCGTCCTTCACTACGCTGTGAAGCACATTCTCAAGGAGGCTGGTGAGCTGCATACCCCTGAAGCTGTTGTGTATGCAGAGGCCTTCTCTGAGATTGATCACCACCACCGGACATGGAGGCTTCCTGAGCAGCGCTTGCGGCTTTCCAATGTGGAAATGGAAAAGAGATTGGGCCTGACCCGTCCTGATCTCGTCTGCCAGGCGGTGGATACCTCAAATGGCCCCTCCTACCCTGTTCTGTGCATAGAAGTCACGGTATCGAACCGCATCTCGGAGGAGAGGCGCAACAGGATCCAGAAGGTTGGAATGCCTGCGATTGAGATTGACCTCAGCCGCCTGCAGGGGCGCATCACCAGGGACAAGCTCAAACAACTGGTCGTCAACTCATCCCAATTGAAGCAGTGGATCTTCAATCCAGTGTTGCGCGATAGATCCATGGAACTCGATAAAGAGGTCCGTGATTTGGCTTCCGCTGAGGACGATGCTCTCCAAGAGCAAAGAGAAAAGCTTGAGCGGATCAAGGCGATCCCTCGGCGCCAGATAGTTGATCTCTACATTGAGTCTGCTTACCGTTACTTCCTTCTTTTCCAAGACACTGAGGGCAGCTGGCCAGCGCAAAACTCTTCACAGTTCATTGCTGTAGTGAAAGCAAAGCAGCAGTTGTGCGAGCATGCAAGGCTGCTTGCCGCCAAAGGTTTCCCAGGCGCCGATGAGAACGATTTTCTAAACCCACGCGGGCTGCTGGAAGGGCTGCTTTCACTCAAATTTGATCGTGGTCTATCGCGCAAGCTGAACACAGGGTTTGAGGTGTTAAATGTGCTGATGTCGGAGGGCAAGGGGATCACCCACGAACTCACACCGATATACCTTGCTGCGGCCAAAGTTTTCGATGTGCCAATGACCTCAGAGCAGCAGGCCATTTTTGGGGAATGGAGTAAAGCAGCACGGCACCGCATTGCAACCATAAAGCACAGCTACGTTCGGAACAGCAAATACGATGCGCTCATTGGTACCCTATTCCCCGAGTTGATTGATGCGCTGGTGCGCACTACGAGCAGGCATCTGGCAACCGTCTATGAAAAACACCAGCCCCGCACTCAAGGAATCAGTGCGCGGGCGTCCTCGCCACTGAAGACCTCGAAACAGCTCAGCTACACGGTTCCACAGTGGCTGCAAAATCCCATGTTTTTTTCTGGTGCCGAACTGCAAAACTGGATAGAGCAGAACCCCGAGTCGGCGAAAACCCTCGGCATTCAAACCAGTGAGAAGAATAGAGACGCCTGAGCTGCGAGCGCAGCTGTATCCAGTAGCCCACACCTGCACACACTCTGTGCATCGCCGCTTACACTTCGCTCACAACAATCATTGGCAACGACACCATGAATCGTCCAGAACTCGTTGAGTTAATTGCGTCCAAGAACGAACTGTCCAAGAGCGCCGCAAACCGGGTGCTGGACACCTTGATCGAGACCATTCAAAACACCGTCAAAAAAGGAGAAGCGGTGCAGTTGATCGGCTTTGGCACGTTCAAGGCAAGCAAGCGCGCTGCGCGCACCGGCAAAAACCCAGCCACTGGTGCCGCCATCAAGATCCCCGCATCCACGGTGCCCAAGTTCGTTGCAGGGGCCAAGTTCAAAGCTGTGGTGGACCCCAAGGCTGCCAAGCGCAAAGCAGCTAAGTAAACAGCCGCCCTACTCCCATAGAAAACGCCGCCACTGGTCTCACGCCACTGGCGGCGTTTTAACTTCGATATCCAACGAATTTACCCATGACGGCATTCCAAGTGTCTTTTCAGGCGGAGATCGCCCGCCTGGTTCGCAAGCAGGTCAAGGATGATCAGGCCGCGCTCAAGCAATCTGACCGTAAACAGCGCGAGGAAGTCACCAATCTCAAGCAAGAAGTCAAAGCGCTGAGCGGCTAGGTGCGTACGCTCACCAAGCAGCTGGCCAGAATGGAAAAATTGCTCCAGAGCCAGCAGCCAGTCAAAGAGCCGCGCGTGCCCCGCTCTCCTGATGGTTTTGTTTTTGACGACCAAGCACTGATCGCCAAGCGTCATGAGCTGGGCCTCACGCAAGCCCAGATGGCGCAGTTGCTTGGGGTATCGAGCCTTTCTGTCTACAAGTGGGAAACCGGCTCCGTTCATCCTCGTGCCAAGCAGCTGGAGCGGCTGCAAGAGGTTTTGAAGATGGGCCCACGGCAAGCCATGAAAGCCATTCGCGCCACCACCGCTGAGGCATAGTGCTTATGCCTGACACCTACAGCAGCTTTCGCGCTGGCCTCGAAGCAGGCCTTGCCTGCCTGTGGAAGCCATGGTTCATGAGTGGCGTGCGCAACGGCGGGTATGAGCAGACGCTGCGCAACGTGTGCATGCCAGCCATCGAAGAGGCCATGGGCCGTACTGCCTTCACCGAGTCAGACGGTCGCCGTGACCTGGTTTTGACCAGCGTGCGGAGCGATGCTCCGTCGAGCACCGCATGTGAGTTCAAAACCAACTTCGCATCTCAGATTGGAGACATCGAGACCCGCCCAGCTCAAGCGCTGCTTCAAATCAACCGCAGCAGCCTCAAAACCCATCAGGATCGTATCGTGGTCTACGCCGTGGCAGAGCTAGTGCTCGAAAGTGACAGCGACCAGTGCCTGGCAGTGCATCACAACGCCAGCGTCGGACCGAAATCCTACAAACGATTCCTCAAAGAAAACCCGGCTCAGATGCAGCGGATCTCACGGATCTTCGACTCCCCACAAGATCCAGGTCAACGTTTCGAGCGTGTCTTCGAGAAGGGGCTGAGAAAGCTGTACCTTGAAGACAAGTCGGGGTTTGCGCGCCTGCATGTTTGGACGCTCTACGTGCCAGGTTGAAGCGGTACCACCACCAGCGTTGTATCTTCACCCTTGACCAAGTGGCGGCGGGTCAGTGGCATCCTCTGCCTCAAACCGTTCATTGAACACCCAGCGAAAAGGTGTGTCTTGGGACTCGTCATCAAAAAGCTCGCTGGCCATCTTGCATTTCACGGTCACGGTAGGCACTTCGGTACCCCAGACATCGTGCTCAAAGAAAGCTCCCTGCAGCCGTTGGAGAGATAAGAATGCCCACGGGTGCACGAGTACCCACAATGCCCCCTGCCGCTTCTCACCAAAAAATCATAGCGACACCCGCAGTCGTAGGAGCGATGCTCACGGTGGATCGCTAGCTTGATCTCACTACTCAAGCTGGCATCGCCACTTTTACGCATGCTGCTCAAGCTGTTGTTTTAGGCACCCAAAATGGAAAGCCCCCTGTGGCACAAACAAGCCAGCCCTTGAGGGAGATGAAGACCTCTTGCACCGTGCTTTCGACACAGCAGCCATGCGACATGGTTCACATATTCCGGCGACTGGCTTACGAACAAGCTCTCGAAGATCGCAAGGTAGCCGAAATCAACGCATCTGCCCCTCCCGCCTCAGCATTTGCGAACTGATTTGAAATGCCACCGCATGCCCCCTCGTCCGACAAGCTTTCTTAAAAAAAACTCTTCGTCATACAGGCTGTCCTCGCTGCACAGACTCATCAGTAGATGTTTTCGACAGACTATTCCAATGTCCTCATCTGCATTGTGTACACGACTTAAATAGAGCGCGGCCTAGTGCGCGTTACACCAAATATGGCAGTGAAAAATCATCACACGCGTTAAGAGCAATATTTATACAAGTGATATAGAACATCATCAGCGTTCCATTGACTGATATTGCTGCAAAGCGAATGATTGATCCCTAGGCGCTGCGTGCTTCTACACGGGGCCCGACGATCTGGTTGATCAACCGATTGGCAACGATATAAAACAAAGGAGACGCCCATGCATGAATGCCCCGTCACCCTGTTTCCGCAGCAGATCCGCTGGGAGACAGACGGCACTAGCCGCATTCCCTTCCAGACCTATACCGATGAGGCGCTATACCGCAGGGAGCTGGACCGTTTGTTCTACAACGGGCACTGGTGCTATGTTGGCTTGGAAGCGGAGATTCCCAACGCGGGGGATTTCAAACGCACGGTGATTGGCGAGCGTTCGGTGCTGCTGGTGCGTGACAAGGATGCTTCGATCCACGTGGTGGAAAACGTCTGCGCCCACCGGGGCATGGCGTTTTGCCGCGAGCGGCATGGCAACCGCGAGAGCCTGACCTGCCCATATCACCAGTGGAACTACACCCTGTCGGGCGACTTGCAGGGCGTGCCGTTTCGGCGTGGTGTGAAGCAGGATGGCAAGGTCAATGGCGGCATGCCTGCAGACTTCAACCCGGCGGAGCATGGGCTGACCAAGCTCAAGGTGGCCACCCGTGGCGGCGTGGTGTTTGCGTCGTTTGACCACAGCGTGGAGCCGCTGGAGGAATTCCTGGGCCCCACCATCCTGGGGTACTTTGACCGGCTGTTCAATGGTCGCAAGCTCACCATCCTGGGCTACAACCGCCAGCGCATTCCGGGCAACTGGAAGCTGATGCAAGAGAACATCAAGGACCCGTACCACCCCGGCCTGCTGCACACCTGGTTCGTTACCTTTGGGCTCTGGCGTGCCGACAACAAGTCGCAACTGCTGATGGATGCGCAGCACCGCCATGCGGCCATGGTCTCGACTCGTGGCGCGGCGGGCAAGGCGGCGGATGTGACGCAGGTGTCCAGCTTCAAGGCGGGCATGGAGCTGAACGACCCGCGCTTTCTCGACATTGCGCAGGAGCACTGGTGGGCGGGGCCGGCCCCGGCGGCCAGCGGGGAGGGTGCTGCGGCGCCGAGCGCGGCGGCACCGGTGCCCACGGCGGTGATGATGACCGTGTTCCCCAGCGTGATTTTTCAGCAGCAGGTCAACAGCGTGTCCACGCGCCACATCCAGCCGGATGGCAAAGGCGCTTTTGATTTTGTGTGGACGCACTTTGGCTTTGAAGACGACAGCGAGGAGATGACGCAGCGCCGCCTGCGCCAGGCCAATCTGTTCGGCCCGGCGGGCTTTGTGTCGGCCGACGATGGCGAGGTGATCGAGTGGTCGCAAGAAGGCTTTGAGACCAAGCCCGCGCACCGCACGCTGGCCGAGCTGGGCGGGCGCGAGGTGGGCGACACGGACCACATGGTGACCGAGACGCTGATCCGGGGCATGTACGAATACTGGCGCAAGGTGATGGAGGCGGAGGCTTGACCATGATGGACTTCCAGACCTACTTCGAACTGAACCAGCTCTACGCCCGCTACGCCCGCGCGCTCGACGCGGCGGACTGGGAGGCGTGGCCTGAATTTTTTATCGACCACTGCGTGTACAAGCTGCAGCCGCGCGAAAACCACGAGCGCGGGTTTCCGCTGGCCACGCTGGCGTTTGACAGCAAGGGCATGCTGAAAGACCGCGTCTACGGCATCCGCGAGACGCTGTTCCACGACCCCTACTACCAGCGCCATGTGGTGGGTGTGCCGCTGGTGCACAAGGTGGATGCCGATGGCCGCATCCACTGCGAGGCCAACTATGCGGTGCTGCGCACGCGCCTGTCGAAGGAATCGACGGTGTTCAACGTGGGGCGCACGCTGGATGAGGTGGTGCCCACGCCCGAGGGCCTGAAGTTCGCATCGCGCCTCGTCGTTTACGACAGCGAGATGATCCCCAACTCGCTGATCTACCCCATCTGAGGAGCCGCCATGACGACGATGACAACGAACTGGATTGACGCCGCAGCGCTGGACGATGTGCCCGAGGATGACGTGATGGGCCTGGCCGTGGCCGGGCGCGACATTGCGCTGTATGGCGTGGGCGGCGAGGTGTTTGCCACCGACAACCTGTGCACCCACGGCAATGCACGCTTGTGCGATGGTTTTTTGGAAGGGCACGAGATTGAATGCCCGCTGCACCAAGGCAAGTTTGATGTGCGCAACGGCAAACCCACCTGTGCGCCCGTCACCGAGCCGCTGCGCAGCTATCCCGTGAAGATCGAGGGCGGTCGCGTGTGGCTGGCCCTCGACTGAGCGCTGCTTTCCCCCAGAAGGAGTACCCCATGCTCGATGAGCGACCTGCGGTCGGAGCTGCCGCATTGCCGGATGGCAGTGCAGGCGTCCGTCCGATCCACACCATCGTAATCATTGGCGCGGGCCAGGCGGGCGGCTGGGCGGCGCAGACGCTGCGCAGCGAAGGCTTCACGGGCAGGCTGGTGCTTGTCGGTGACGAGTTGCATCCACCACACGAGCGGCCACCGCTGTCCAAGGCTGTGTTGTCGGGCGCGGCATTGCCCACGACAACTTGGCTCATGAAGCCCGATGCCTTTAGCGCACTGGACGTGGAATGGCGGCCCAGCACGCGAGTGCAACGCATTGACCGCACCGCCCGGCAGGTGCTGCTTGCGGATGGCGAAACATTGCCCTACGACAAGGTGATCCTATGCACGGGGGGGCGTGCACGTCAACTCGATGTGCCAGGTACCGACCAAGTGCAGCTGCACACGCTGCGCACTATTGAAGACGCGCAGGCACTAGCGCCCACCTTGGCCCCTGGCCGCAGCGTGGTGGTGGTTGGTGGCGGCTGGATTGGCCTAGAGGTGGCGGCTACGGCGCGCCAGCAGGGCGCCGACGTAGTGGTGGTCGAGACCCAGAGCCGCCTGTGCGAACGCACCGTGCCTGTCGAGATTTCTGACTATCTGCTGGCCTTGCACAGTGCGCAGGGCACGCGCGTGCTGCTGGGCACTGGCGTGCGGGGCTTTGCCCGTGCTGCAGATGGCCGCTCAGAGGTCTTGCTGGCCGATGGCAGTGTGTTGGCGTGCGACACCATCGTACTGGGCATTGGCCTGGTGCCCAACGACGAGCTGGCGCGCGCGGCGGGCCTGGCCTGCGATGGCGGCGTGCGGGTAGATGCCCAGTGCCGCACGTCCGACCCCGACATTCTGGCTGCGGGCGATGTGGCCGTAGCACCCAACCCGTGGGCGGGCCGGAGCCTGCGGCTGGAGTCGTGGCAGAACGCGCAGGAGCAGGGAATGGCCGCTGCGCGCTCGGCCCTGGGCCATGCCGTGGATTACCAGCCGCTGCCGTGGTTCTGGTCCGACCAGTACGGCATGAACTTGCAGATCTACGGCATGCCCACGCCTACGCACCGCGTGGTGCAGCGCGGCGATGCGGCCAGCGGCAGCTTTGTGCTGTTCTACCTGGCAGGCGATGTGGTGCAAGCAGCCATCGGCGCCAACGCTGCGCGTGATTTGCGGTTTGCCCGCCGCTTGATCGAGCAGCGCAAGCCGGTCGATACAGAGCTGCTTGCCGACCCGGCCACACCCATGTCCAAACTTTGATCCAGCTCTGGCGGTGCACGGTTGGCGCTCTGGCGCCATCGGTGGTCACAGCCAACGCTTGCCCCTCCTGACCCACTCCCTTTGAAGAAAGAAACTGCGATGACCACCACCTACCTCTGGACCCCACCCCCCGTGTATTCGCTGCCCGTGCGGGGCCGCAGCGAACGCTTGCCCGTCCACCGCCTGTTCTTTGTTGGCCGCAACTACCACGCGCATGCGGTCGAGATGGGGCGGCCCGTGGACAAGTCGGTCGAAGTGCCGTTCTATTTCACCAAGGCGCCGTCCACACTGGTCGAGTCGGGCGCCACCGTGGCCTACCCGCCCGGCACGCAAAACTACCACCACGAAATGGAACTGGTGTTGGCCATTGGCGCGCCCGGTTTTCGGGTGAGCGAGGCCAATGCGCCTGGCCTCATCTACGGCTACGCCTGCGGTCTGGACATGACGCGCCGCGACCTGCAACTGGTGGCGCGGGATAAGGGCCGCCCGTGGGACCTGGGCAAGGATGTGGAGCAGTCGTCCGTGGTCTCCGAGATCGTGCCCATGCCGCAGGTGGTGCTGGGCCAGGGCAACCTGGAGCTTTCGGTCAATGGCACGGTGCGCCAGAAGTCCGACCTGTCCAAGCTGATCTGGAACATCCCCGAGCTGATTGCCGACCTGTCCAAGTTCTACCACCTGCAGCCGGGCGACCTGATCTTTACCGGCACCCCCGAGGGCGTAGGCCCCGTGTTGGCAGGCGACCGTATCGACGGCCACATTGAGGGCGTGGGCAGCATCGCGCTCCACGTTGGCCCGGCGGAATAAGAAAAAAAGCCACATCCAGGAGACAACCCCACCATGACCACCGACCTCACACCTTCCCCCGTGCGGCTGCATGCCGTTGCGGGCAAGGGCCAGCCCGAGCCGACGCCCGAACTGGAGCAGCTGTACCGGGGCTTTGAGCAAGAGCTGCTGGTGCCGCTCTGGACGCAGATTGGCGACCTGATGCCCCGCCAGCCCCAATCCAAGGCCGTGCCCCATCTGTGGCGCTGGGACCGCTTGAAGGCCCTGGCCGCACAGGCGGGCGCCATCGTGCCCGTGGGCCGTGGCGGGGAGCGCCGTGCGATTGCGCTGGCCAACCCGGCGCTGGGTGGGCGCCCGTTTGCCACGCCCACGCTGTGGGCCGCCATTCAGTACCTGATGCCCGGCGAAGACGCGCCCGAGCACCGGCACACGCAGCACGCGTTTCGTTTTGTGGTGGAAGGCGAGGGCGTGTGGACGGTGGTGAATGGTGACGCCGTGCGTATGTCGCGGGGGGACTTTCTGCCGCAAGCCGGCTGGAACTGGCATGCCCACCACAACGCTGCCACCGAGCCCATGGCCTGGATCGACGGCCTGGACATTCCGTTTTCGTACTACACCGAGAGCCAGTTTTTTGAAGTGGGGCGCGAGCAGCTTCCTCCCGCTGAGCGCACCACCGCCGAGCGTTCATATTCCGAAAGGCTATGGGGCCACCCGGGCCTGCGCCCGGTGTCGATGGTGCAGGCGCAGCCCGCCACGCCCCTGCTGGCCTACCGCTGGGTGGACACCGACCGCGCGTTGGCCGATCAGCTCGCGCTGGAAGACGAAGGCCAGCCGGGCACGCTGAGCCCCGGGCATGCGGCGGTGCGCTTTACCAACCCCACCACCGGAGCCGATGTGCTGCCCACCATGCGGACCGAAATGCACCGCGTGCGCGCGGGCGGTGCAACGCGGGTTCAGCGTGAGGTGGGGTCGTCGGTGTTCCAGGTGTTTGACGGCAGCGGCACCGTCACGGTGGGCGAGCGCACTTGGCAGGTGGCGCGCGGCGACTTGTTTGTGGTGCCGTCGTGGCAGCCGTTCTCGGCCCAGGCGTCGGCCGCGGGCGCAATCGACCTGTTCCGTTTCAGTGATGCGCCGATTTTTGAGGCGCTGCACAGCCACCGTGCGCAAGTCACTGTTTGATCCATCACTTACCAAGCCGGATACGGCTTTCATAAAACCAAGGAGACACCCCCCCATGCTGACCGCCATTCGTTCACAGTTTTTTAAACCCGCTCTGGCGTTTTGCGCGCTGGCCCTAGTGGCCGCCGCGAGCTTGCCCCGTGCCGTGGCGCAGACCTTCCCCGCCAAGC
Organism: Acidovorax sp. DW039; assembly: GCF_037101375.1. Taxonomy (NCBI): domain Bacteria; kingdom Pseudomonadati; phylum Pseudomonadota; class Betaproteobacteria; order Burkholderiales; family Comamonadaceae; genus Acidovorax; species Acidovorax sp. DW039. Next base: position 297,644 of record NZ_AP029020.1, read on the forward strand.
CCGTTCGCTCCGTTGCACCGTATTCACCCGGCAGCGGCCCCGATGCGGTGATGCGCATCCTCAGCGAGCGCCTGTCGCGCAACTGGGGACAGCAATTGGTCATCGACAACAAACCAGGGGCCAATGGTTTCATCGCTATCGGTGATGCCAAGCGCTCGGCGCCAGATGGCTACACGCTGCTGCAGGTGGACAATACGCACATGGCCTTGCAGCCGCATTTGTTCAAGCAATTGCCCTACGAGCCGACCAAAGATTTCGAGCCCGTCGCACCGGTGTATTTCACCAACTTCTTTGTGGTGGTGGCTGCAAATTCGCCGTGGAAGGATGTAGGTGACTTGATCAAGGCGGCCAAGGCTACTCCGGGCGACATTACTTACGGATCTTGGGGCATCGGCAGCGTAGCCCATGTGGGCGCGGCCATGCTCGAAGCAGCGACTGGCACGAAGATGATGCATGTGCCTTACAAAGACATGGGAAGTGTCTACACCTCGGTGGCCACGGGGGACATCAAGTGGGCGTTTGGCACGGCAGCGACGGCTGGGCCGATGTTCCAGGCCAAGAAGGTGAAGTTTCTGGCCCTGGCTGCGCCCCAGCGCCTGGCGGGCTTTACCGACATCCCGACCATGGGCGAAGCGGGCGGACCGGCCGGTTTTGAAGTGAAGACCTGGGTGGGCTTGTTTGCGCCGGCTGGCACGCCCAAGGCGGCCATCGAGAAGATCAATGCCGACGTAGGCAAAGTGCTGGCAACGCCAGAGGTCAAGGAGCGTCTTGCGACCTTTGGCTTTGAGCCGTACATCGGCCCTCCCGCGGAGCTTACCAAGGCCATCGAACGCGATTCGCGCACCTTCGGTGAAGTCGTCAAACGCGCCAAGATTGCCCTGGACTGAAACAGAGACCGAGCATGAAACTCTATTCCTTCTTTCGCAGCGGCACCTCTCACCGTTTGCGCATTGCACTCAACCTCAAGGGGCTGGCCTACGATCAGGTAGCGGTCGATTTACGGCGCGAGGAGCATCTGGGCGATGCCTTCAAGGCTATCAACCCGCAGCAGCTGGTGCCCGTGCTGGAGGTGCAAGAGCGCTTGATGATCCAGTCGCCCGCCATCATCGAATGGCTCGAAGAGCGCTATCCCAACCCGCCGCTGCTGCCCAGCGATGCCAGTGACCGCGCCCAGGTGCGCGCCCTGGCCGCCATCGTGGGTTGCGACATTCACCCCATCAACAACCGCCGCATTTTGGAGGCGCTGCGCCACCGCTTCAGTGCCGATGAGGCTGCTGTGAACGAATGGTGTGGAACTTGGATCAGCGCAGGCTTTGATGCCATTGAGGCGCTGCTGTCGAAGGACCCGCAGCGCGGTGATTTCTGCTTTGGTACCGCCCCCACGCTGGCCGATGTGTACCTGGTGCCGCAGGTGGAGAGTGCGCGCCGCTTCAAAGTAGACTTAGCACGCTGGCCGCTAATAATGGCAGTAGACGCGGCATGCGGGCAGTTGGACGCCTTTCGCAAAGCGGCGCCGAGCGCGCAACCCGATGCCAGCTAAGATCAAATGACAACGCGCAGTAAGGCAATTCTGAACAACTATCCGTGTGGCGAATGGTTAGCTGTGGCAAGCCTCAGTCGCCCTGCATATAGAAGGCCTCAGCATGAATATGGGAAGTCTCCATGCCTTTGCTCAGGGCCAGCAGCGTTGTTGTCTCAACCATAGCTGGTGAGCCGCACAGATAAGCATGCCAGCCATGCAGGCTGGCATGGTCCTGTTCGATAGCCTGGGTTACCAGGCCACGCCGCTGTGTTGCAGGGTCTGCGCCTGAAGCAACAACCACATGTACCTTGAGTGTAGGGTGCTGGCTCCGCAGCTCATCAAGCCATCCCAAGCCATACAGCTCGCGGGACGAGCGCACACCGACGTACAGATGGACGGGGTTACGCATGCCTTCGACCACCGTAGCGCGCACTACCGAGAGCGCCGACGCTAGCCCTGTTCCCCCGGCCACACAGAGTATCGGCCCCTTGTGCTGCTGGCGAAGGTAGGCTGCACCCAGAGGGCCGCTGACCTTGACCTTATCCCCAACCTTCAGTTGCTCGGCAATATAGTTGCTAACCCGGCCGCGGGGCATGAGCTGGATGTGGAATTCGAGCAGGTCCTCGCCCGGAAGACTCGCCATGGAATAGGGGCGCACATGCGTTGGCGTAAATGCAATATGCATGTACTGGCCCGGTGAGAACGCAATCGGTTTGGCCACTTTGATCCGCAGGCGCCGAATCTCCGCCGCTAAATGATCAATGGCTATGACCGTAGCCTTGGCTGAGCGCGCCTTATGGACTACGGCATCTTCGGGAGCCGGTACTTCAATGGTGCAAGGTGCCGTCAAATAGGTCTGGCAGGCCAGAACGGCACCGTCCATGCCGTCCAGCGGACGTTGCTGCTCACGCCCACCGTCAAGCACTTCGCCGCTAAGCACTCTGCACCGGCAGATGCCACAGCGACCTGATAGGCAGGAGTAGGACATTGGAACCTGCGCTGCGCGCAAAGCCTCAAGCAGATTCGTGCCGGGCTTGGCGCGGATCACGCGGTTAAGCGGTTGAACAAGAATGTCCATGGAAGGCGGCCTTTGAGGTCATATATAGCAAGCCACGCATACGAACGATGCGGGCAATTGCCTCGTCATTGTGCCGACGAACCAATGCCTGCAATACCATCAGCGCTTCGTATCACCTGATTTGATGGAACGGCGATGGAGCTATCAGATATAGACCTGAACCTGCTGGTGCTTTTTCAACAACTCATGGTCGAGCGGCGTGTATCCAAGGCCGCGGACAACCTTGGGCTCACGCAGTCGGCCGTCAGCAACGCGCTGGCCAAGATGCGCCGCATCTTTGACGACGAATTGTTCCTACGCACCTCTGGCGGCATGGTACCCACGCCCTTTGCTGAACAGCTCGCCGAACCCGTGGGCTACGCGCTGGGCATGATCTACAGCGGGCTGAACCAGCGGACGCAATTCACGCCCGCCACACTAAAACGCACCATCACCATGGGCATGACAGACATCGGTGAGATCGTCTTTCTACCAACCCTGCTGGAACGCTTGAGTCGTGAGGCTCCTGGTGTCACGCTGAACACAGTGCGTAACAATGCCACCAACCTACGGGAAGACATGGAGGCTGGTAAGGTGGACTTGGCCATCGGCCTGTTGCCGCAGCTAAAAGCGGGCTTTTTTCAAAGGCGTTTGTTCCGTCAACGGTATGTGTGCCTATTCCGAAAGGGGCACACACTGGACCGACCGAAACTGCTAATCACTGACTACAAGGCGGCGGAACATCTGGTGATCGTCTCTGCCGGGACCGGGCACGGGATTGTCGATGAGCTGATACGAAAGTCGGGAATTGATCGCATTGTGCGGCTAAGCGTGCCGCACTTCGTGAGCGTGGGCCATATTCTGCAAGGCACGGAACTCGTGGCCACGGTGCCTGAACGTCTGGCACAGAAGCTGGTGGAGCCTTTTGGCCTAGTGTCACGCACACATCCGGTGAAACTGCCCGAGGCACCCATCAGTATGTTCTGGCATGCAAAAGTACACCGCGAGCCGGTAAATCAGTGGCTGAGGGGCATGATATTCGAATTGTTTGGCGGGAGTAGCACCGGTGACATAGGTTCGCCGTGACCGCTGGTCCCCAAAAAGGGTAAAGCGTAAATTTAGGGCACTTGCTGAACAAGTAATCGAATTGGACGATCCGCTTAGTAAAGAGTCGAACCAGTGCTAACCGAAGTTCATTCGCAGTATGCATTCGAGCCCAATCGGTAGGCGCCCGTTACCGCACTTAGGTACTGAGGAGCGATCACGGCGCAAAGCTTATGCCACGATACGCTCTGTTCTATCACCGCCAGAAACGTATCACGTTTGGTCCAATAACGGTAGGGTTCGAATCCTTCGCGTAGATATGCGCCCCCCGCCAATGGGTTGTTGCTTCACTTTTCAGGTGCATCGATACATGCAAACATCCCGCCATCCTTGGATTTTTTCAGCGTTACCTTAAAAACTTTCCCATTCATCCTCCGCTCCACCGGAAGCCTTGGCTGCGGGCTTGGTCGCCCCCCCTGCCCCGGGTCTGAGCGCTGGCGCAGCCTTGGCCACCGGTGCCGACAGGCTGGCCGCTGGCTTGGATGCCGGGGTCTTGCCCAGCTTGGCTGCCGTCTGGCTGGTCTTGCCTGCCAAAGCACTCTTGGCGCTGTAAGCGGGGGCTGTAGTCCGGCTGATGCTGGGCGCGGGGGCTGCGCTGCGGTAGCTGGTGTCTTGTGCGAGCTTGAAGACGGCCACAGCGTTGACCAGTTCTCCGGCCTGACCATTGAGGCTGGCTGCAGCTGCGGCCATTTCTTCCACCAAGGCGGCGTTTTGCTGGGTAGCCTGGTCCATTTGCGTGACGGCTTCTCCCACTTGACCCACGCCCTGGCTTTGTTCGCTACTGGCGGCGCTGATCTCGCCCATGATGTCGGTGACGCGGCGGATGGCGGTGACGACTTCGGTCATGGTCTCACCGGCTTTGTCCACCAAGAGGCTGCCCTGCTCCACTCGCTCTACGCTGGCCATGATCAAGCTCTTGATTTCCTTGGCAGCCTCGGCACTGCGCCCTGCCAAGCTACGCACTTCACTAGCCACCACCGCAAAACCACGGCCTTGCTCGCCTGCACGGGCAGCTTCTACAGCGGCGTTCAGCGCCAGGATGTTGGTCTGGAAGGCGATGCCGTCGATGACGGTGATGATGTCGGCAATCTTGTTGCTGCTGGCGTTGATGCCTTTCATGGTCTCAACCACTTCGGCAACGACGGAGCCGCCTTGTTCTGCCACGCTGGAGGCGTTCATGGCCAGCTGGTTGGCGGTGCGGGCGTTGTCGGCGTTTTGGCGAACTGTGGAACTCAGTTCTTCCATGGAGGCTGCGGTTTCTTGCAATGCGCTGGCTTGATGCTCAGTACGAGCACTCAGATCGCCAGTTCCAGCCGACAGCTCTCGCGCAGCGGTAAATACAGAGTCTGCAGAGCCTCGGACTTGTGAGATCGTCCCGACCAACTGCGTTCGCATACGCTCCAACTGATACAAAAGACTGCTTTGGTCTGTCGCAGCCACAGGAACCGTTGTGGCGAGGTCCCCTGCAGCAATGTGCTGGGCAGCTTCGGCGGCAACTGCTGGATCACCCCCCAACTGCTTTTTGACGGACGCAACAAGCCACCAACCCAGTACGCATGCAGATATCAAAAAGAAGATGAAAATCACTACGAAGACATACACAGTCTGATTAACGGAATTGGCGACTCCTGTACTAACCCCTTGGGCGTGAGCTTCCTGCAGTTTCCCAGCTTCGAGAAATAAGTTTCTGATTTCAACGTGCAAGGGATCGGTTTTCTTGTTTAGTTCCTCCATGGCCCCATCTGCTCGCCCAGCATTAGCTTCAGAATAAAGGCGCCCAACCGATGAGGAGTATTCCGCCCACTTGGAGCGCAGCTTTCCACCAACAGCCTTGATTTCAGGAGTTAGCCCGTCCTTTTCCAGATAAGCAATCGCCTCTTCAATTACTTTGGTTGTTTTTCCGTTCAAGTCCAAAGTTTCAGCACGCGATTTCTCATCTGTTTTCAGAATATAGGGATACATGCGTCGGAAGTGGACCGCGGCTTGGCGTCCAGCATCCACCACAAGCCGCAGGGGAACGACGGTGTCGCCATACATACTGGACACAGCACTGGAAGCCCTGAGCAGTTGGGTTCCTCCCAAAGCCGACACAATGATCAGGCCAGAGATGCAGTAGATCAAAAGAAAACTGATCTTAAAAACAAGGCTTTTCCCTGCAAACATACAAGTCCCCTTCCTTTTCTCATCGATCTGGGCTCAGTTTCAGCGGAGTATGCAACACAATCAATATATTAAAAATATAGCATTTGGATGAGATTTTTATTCGTCGTTGCACTAGAAAAGATCACCTGTACGTAACTCGTATCAGGCAACTAGAGCGTGTAATGAACTTTGTTCCGTGATTACGGAACCGAGGGGAGAGTCTGTAGAGACCCCGCAAGCCTGACTTGACCTTGATGGATCAGCACGCGCCCCAGCGCAAGCATGATCTGCGCGAGTGTTCAACGCGCTGCGTTGGCTGGTGCGCGCGGGAGCACCCTGGCGGATGCTGCCCAACGATCTGCCGCCTTGGGAAGCGGTCTACCAGCAAAGCAGGCGCTGGCTTGACGCGGGCTGCTTCGAGGCGACGGTGTCGGATCTGCGCTCCATCATTCGCATAGCACAAGGGCGCCAGGGCCAGCCCAGCGCAGTAGTGATGGATGGGCGCACGCTGCAATCTAGTTGCGAGAGCGGTCCACGTGCAGCCTACGACGGACACAAACGCAAGCGCGGCAGCAAGGTGCACATGGCCGTGGACACGCTGGGCCACTTGCTGGCAGTGCATGTCACGCCTGCAGACGAACAGGAACGTGCGCAGGTGCAGCGCCTGTGCGAAGAATACAGCAGGCCACGCGCCGCACGGTACAACTGGCCTGGGCAGATAAAGGCTATACGAGTGAACCTGCCCGAAGCAAGGAAAGCTTTGTACAGCTGCCGCGTCGCTGGGCGGTGGAGAGAAGCTTTGGCTGGCTGCCGAGGTTTCGCAGGCTCTCCAGGGACTACAAGCGACTACCCGAGGTGCTGGGTGGGCTGCATTTCCTGGTGGTTGCGGTGCTCATGCGGCACGCTACCGCACGATACTCGCTGTAGCGGGAAGTTCATAACACGCGCTGGACGAGCACTCGCGATCTCACCCCGCTACCACGTATACATCTCGTCGGCGATCAGGGCCGCAGGGCACTGCTGAGCAATGCTGCCCACTGTGAGCCTGATGTACTCGGTAGCTTCTAGCCCGCCTTAAAGTCCATTTCCGCCATCGCACCCATCTTTGCAATTTGCATATCCGATCAAAAGGGCTCCTTAGTCATCACGATCATTGCCAAGCAAGTGGGCAGGAGTGAAAAACTGATCTGTACGCCAATTAGTTTCTTTAAATTTGTGGGAGCGAGGCTAAAAAGCATTGCTAGTTGTGATCATTGATTGTTTGTAAAGTTTTTGCAAACGCGAATCATTGCTATTACCAAAGAATAAAATCGCTTGCTTGAGATGCAACGCCGATTTCGTGAGGTGGTTGCAAGAGCTTTTCCCTTTGCATGACCCCACCCTCAGACCATCGCCGACGCTCCTTCTGGCTCAAGACATTGCACGAGTGGCACTGGGTCAGCTCGGCCATCTGTCTGCTGGGCATGCTGCTGTTTGCCATCACTGGCATCACGCTCAACCATGCCGGACAGATTGAGTCCAAGCCAGACGTGACGCGTTCGCACGCCCAGGTCCCAGAGGCCTTGTTGCAGGGGCTGGCTGCAAGGGCTGAAGACACCAAACGGTCGCCCGTACCGCCTGAACTGGCGCATTGGGCGCAACAGCAATGGGGCCTGTCGCTACAGGGGCGGGAGGCCGAGTGGGCGCCGGAAGAAATCTACGTGTCGATGCCACGCCCAGGCGGTGATGCCTGGCTGCGCGTGGGCCTGCAGGATGGTGAGGCGGAGTACGAGCACACAGACCGTGGCTGGGTGGCGTATTTCAACGATCTGCACAAAGGCCGTAGCACAGGGGCTGCGTGGAACTGGTTCATCGACCTGTTTGCGGTGGCTTGTCTGGTGTTCTCCATCACCGGGCTTTTCATTTTGAAGATGCATGCGGGCAACCGCCCCTGGACCTGGCCTTTGGTCGGTCTCGGGCTGGTGCTGCCAGCCCTGCTCGCACTGCTTTTGATCCATTGATTCCTCTTGGATCCCCTCTTGGTCCCTTTTTGATTTCTGACTGATCCGTTTGAAGAAAGACCTGTCTATGTCAATGTGTTTCTCATCGCGCCCGTCTGCCCGGCTGCGCTACACCGTGGCGCTGGGCGCATGCCTGGGGGCACCTGCCTTTGCTGCAGGGCTGGGCGTAGGGGTGGAAATCCCCCGCCTGCAGGTGGCTGAATACCACCGCCCCTACGTGGCCATCTGGTTGGAGCGGGCTGACAACACCGTCGCCTCCACCTTGTCGGTCTGGTATGACGTGCGGCTCAAGAACGCCGAGGGCTCGGGAACCAAGTGGCTCAAGGACATGCGCCAATGGTGGCGTCGCACGGGGCGAGACCTTGAAATGCCCATCGACGGGGTGACCAGCCCGACCCGGCCGGCAGGCAAGCACCAGTTGCAGTTCACCGAAGGCAAGAACCCCTTTACTGCGCTGCCCGCAGGCAACTACAAGCTGGTGGTGGAGGCCGCACGCGAAGTGGGGGGGCGCGAGGTCGTTTCCGTGCCTTTCACCTGGCCTGTGGCCAAGGCCCAGCAATTGCGCGCTGCAGGCAGCAGCGAGCTGGGCGAGATCACGCTCGATCTCAAGCCCTGACGGGCGGCAGGCCCTGTGCAAATTTTCCTAACCGACAGTTCCAACTGACTGTCCGCTCACTCGGAGTTAACTGATGCAATTTCCTGTTCGTTTCGCACGCTTTGCCGCAGGCGCGGCCCTTTTGGCGGGTCTGACATCCGTGGCCCAGGCCCACAACATATGGCTGCTGCCCTCCAGCACGGTACTTTCCAAGGCTGAATGGATCACAGTGGATGCCGCAGTCTCCAACGACCTGTTCTTCTTCAATCACGTCCCCCTGGGGCTGGACAATCTGGTCGTGACAGCCCCTGACGGCTCCACCGTGGCCCCGGAGAACACCCTGCGTGGCAAGCTGCGCAGTGTGTTTGACCTTAACCTGACCCAGCCGGGCACTTACCGCCTGGCCGTAGTCAACGGGGGACTTATGGCCACCTACAAAGACAAGAACGGCCAGCCGCGCCGCTGGCGTGGAACCCCCGAGAAATTTGCCGCCGAAGTACCTGCCGATGCGCAGGACTTGAAGGTTATCCAGTCGGCCAATCGCGTAGAGACCTACGTCACGGTGGGTAAGCCCAGTGCCGTCAAGCCCACCGGCAAGGGTCTGGAGCTGGTGCCCGTGACCCACCCCAATGACCTGGTCAAGGGTGAGAAGGCCACCTTTGCCTTCCAGGTGGACGGCAAGCCTGCGGCGAATGTGGAGGTAACGCTGGTGGCGGGCAGTTCGCGCTACCGCGACAAGCTGGGTGAGATCAAGGTCAGTACCGATGCGCAGGGCCAGTTCAGCATCACCTGGCCCGCAGCAGGCATGTACTGGGTGGATGCCGATGTGAATGATGACAAGACCTCCGTTCCCCAGGCCAAGGAGCGACGTCTGTCGTACGTAGGCACGCTCGAAGTCTTGCCTTGAGGCTGATGTACCACCGCTCTGCGCCCCCGGTGCGCGTGCGCTTTGGTGCGGGCTGCAACCTTGGTGGGCTTTGCCCGCCAGCTCCCACAGCGACCTCCCCCCAGCCACAGGGCGCAGGGTGGAGCGCTTCCGCCCTAGCTGCACCGGTGCTGCGCGCTCGTGACCCGACGGTCCTGCACACGCTGGCAGGCGAAACCATGGGGACCACCTGGTCGGTGCGGCTGGCCAATCCGGCCTTTGCTCCGCTGGAGCCGGTGCAGCAGGCCGTGCAGGCTGCGCTGGACAGGGTGGTGCAGCAAATGAGCCATTGGGACGCTGCCTCAGACCTCTCGTGCTTCAACAGCGCCGCGGCGGGCTCATGGCACACCCTGGCCCCGGAGTTTGCGCAGGTGATGGCCTGTGCCATGCACTGGTGGCAGGCCAGCGGTGGCGCGTGGGACCCGACCGTCGGGCCGCTGGTGCAGGCCTGGGGTTTTGGCCCCGCCTCGCGCAGCAGGGCAACGTCTGGTGAGGAATGGTTGCCGCCCAGTCCGCACGTGTTGCAGGCGGCGCTGGGGCGGGTGGGGTTTGACCGTCTGCAGTTGCGCTTGGCTGAGTGCCAGATGCACCAGCCCGGTGGCGTGCAGCTGGACCTGAGTGGGATTGCCAAGGGCTTTGGCGTGGATGAGGTGGCCCGCACACTGCATGCGCTGGGCTTCAGTGCCTTTTTGGTGGAAGTGGGCGGCGAGTTGCGTGCCCACGGTCAGCGGCCCGACGGCCACCCCTGGCGCGTGCAGGTGGCGGCGGTACCCGGACACACCGGGGCACCCCTGGTGCTGCGCCTGCAGGAGATGGCGGTTGCCACCTCGGGCGACCACTGGCATGCCTTTGAGCACGGAGGCAGGCGCTATTCCCACACGCTGGATCCACGCACCGCAGAGCCTGTCGCCCATGCACTGAGCAGCGTGACAGTGCTGCACCCCGACTGCATGCAGGCCGACGCTCTGGCCACGGTGCTGACCGTGCTGGGCCCTCAGGAAGGCCTCACGTTTGCGCAGGACCACGGCATTGCGGCCCTGCTGTGCGAACGCACGGCACACGGCCCGCTGCTCCACGCCAGTGCTGCGTGGGAACAGAAGGACTGACCCCTTGATGACAGGATGGAACCCCACAGCCACGCGGTGGCTGCTTGCTGGTGCGCTGGTGGTGGGCTACGCAGCGCTGTGTTTCGCCATCTGGTGGCGCGAGCGCGCAAAGCGCCAACGGGCTGCGGCAGAAGCAGCCGCCTTGGCCGCCGCGCGGCAAGGGGTGGATGCCTTGCTGGTCGTCTATGCCAGCCAAACCGGGCAGGCCCAGGAAATAGCGCTGGAGACGGCCCGCCAGCTGCATGCGGCGGGCGAACCTGTGCGCATCTGCCCCATGCATGAACTGACGCCCGATGCCTTGCAGGCCGCCCGGCATGTGCTGTGGGTGCTGAGCACCTGCGGCGAAGGCGACCCGCCCGACCATGCCGCCCGCTTTGCCAGCGAGGTCATGGCGCGCGCGCTGGATCTTTCCCGTCTGCGCTATGGCCTGCTGTCGCTTGGGGACCGGCAGTACACCCATTTCTGCGGCTTTGGCCGCAGCGTGGACGCATGGCTGCAGCGTTGCGGTGCCACGCAGTCATTTGTGCCAGTGGAAATGGACAATGGAGACCCCCAGGCGCTGCAGCAGTGGCAGGCCAGCCTGGCCCAGGTGGCCCACGTCAGCGACCTGTCGGCCTGGCGGGCTCCGGAGTTCGAAAACTGGACCTTGAGCCACCGCCTGCATCTGAACCCCGGCAGCGCTGGCTCACCGGTGTTTCACATCGAACTGGCCCCACCTGAGGGGGCCGCTGGGCCGCTGGCGTGGGAGTCAGGTGACCTGGTTCAGGTGCGACCGCCGCAGGAGCCGGACCGTCCGCGTGAATACTCCATTGCCTCGGTGGCCAGCGACGGGCGCGTTCATCTGCTGGTGCGCCAGCTGCTGCGGCCCGATGGCACGCAGGGCGTGGCCTCCACCTGGCTCACGCACGGTGCCCCCTTGGGCTCGGCAGTGGCCTTGCGGCTGCGCCCGCACAGCAATTTCCGGCTGGAAGAGAATGCCCGCCGCCCCCTGATCCTGATCGGCAACGGCACGGGCCTGGCCGGGCTGCGTGGACACCTGCGCGCTCGCCAGGCCCTCCAGGCAGGGCCCAACTGGCTGATTTGGGGCGAGCGCAATGCCGCGTTGGACTTCCACTATCAGCACGAGCTGAAAGCCTGGCTGCAGCAGGGGCACCTGCAGCGGCTGGACGCCGTGTTCTCCCGCGACCAGCCCCACCGCGTGTATGTGCAGCATGTGTTGCGTGATGAGGCCGACACCGTGCGCGCCTGGGTTGCCCAAGGGGCCGCGCTGTACGTATGCGGTAGCCTGCAGGGCATGGCGCAAGAGGTGGACCAGATGCTGCGCCTCATCCTGGGTGCGCAGCCACTGGACGACCTGCTGCGGCAAGGGCGATATCGGCGTGACGTGTATTGAAAACAAATTCGTGAACTCCGAAGGACAGTTTTACCGAAAGCTTCAATCACCACACAAATCTGATTAGTGCACGACAAGTCAACTGGTGACTGTTCCGAAATCAAGGCTTGATGTACTCATTTAAAAAACATGGATGTGAGATTCTGAGAGTCTGTTTACTATCTTTGTTTGGCGAAAAGAATGCCGTACCAAAGCGAGATAAGCAGATAGAAGTTCGCTGAAATTGAGCCACTGCTGCGCAGGGAGTGCGCTTGCTGGAATCCACATTGCGGTGGACACTGATAGAGCTTAGGCAGGCTATTGCGGTAACCACGGCAGAGGTGACGGACCGCCAAAAACGCTGCATGCATTGCAGCGCTGTAGATAGGCTTTGAGCCAAGTGCAAGTCTTGCTGGGTGACAGCGGCTATGTGGGCAAGCCATTCGCCAGAGGCGCTCAAGACATTCTGGGTGCGCACGTCACCGTACAGATCCCTAAACGCACTGAGCCGCATAACTTCACAAGCTGATGTCCAAGCGTTGGGGGGTGTAGCGCAGCTTTGCCTGGCTGGACAAGAACAGCGGTTGTGGAAGAAACTGCGAGAGGTCGCTTAACACCAGCTTACAGTTGATCGCTTGGCGTTCTTGGCGCTGCTGCCCAAAAGATTTTGAACAGGTTCCAAGATACAAGATTTAGAGCATGCAGATACAGTGACAGCGATTTCAACGGGCTTTCGCGTGCTGACATCATCAGGACACTGGCGGCAGGCGCCAGACATTCGGCACCCCGATCGGAAATGCCGACCATCTTGCCTGTAACAAAGCCAAGGCATGGCGCTACGACATCGCTCCTGCACATAAGATCACGTCCATGGTCTTTGCCACAAAACCTGAGAGCGAACTCGCAGAAAGAAAGCTGACGCTGAACATTGCAGACTCCGTTCCTGTAGCCACATGGCACATAGCCCTGGTCTTGGCACAGGGCTATGTGCACCGGCTGGGTCACTCGGACGGATTCAGCGCTGATTTCTCGCCTTGCATTACCCAGCTCCAGTCGCATGTGGATCTGGCTTCCCAGCGTATCCAGCGACTGGCCAAGTGATGAACGCTGCCCCTGCCACCACCCCCATGAATGCAGCCACGTCGCGGGCTGGCGGCTTCATGGCAGAGCGCCTGCGTGCCAAGGGCTGGTCGATTCGGGACGCCGCGCAATACCTGGGGGTCTCGCGCCAGAGGCTGTACACCGTGTTTGATGACCCAGGCCGCGCCAGGCTGTGGGAGTGCGCCATCGCCGGAATGCCTGTGTGCACTGCTCAGATCAAGGAAGAGTTGCGTGCTTCACGCAAGGCCAGCGCCCAAGCCAAGCCAAAGCACGTAGCGCCCCCCAGCGAGCACCCCCCCGAGTTTGAGCCAGGCGATAAGGTCATCGCCATCAGGTCATCCGGTCTCGCAGACGAGGATGAGGAGGCGCTGATCGTGAGCGTGAGGGGAACCAAGAAGGCTGGGGACCTTGCCATTTTGGTGCAAGGTCCTTCGGGCGAAGACTGGCTCCCAGAAAAAGACTTCCACCATTACTTCTCGTCCACCGGCCTGAACACTTACCGTCCATAACAGCCCATGAGCGACGACCGCAAAATCATTTTCCTGCGCACTGACGCAGACGGCTTGGCTAACTCCACAGGGGAGGTCCTTGTTGTGCTGGAGCTGTCCAGGCGCGAGATCGAAACCGGCAACATCGCCAGCGCTTTGGAGCGACTGATGGTGATGACAGACACCAAGCAAAACGCCCTGCGCTTTCAGGAATGCCTGCTTCTCAACGTCACCGGCTACGACGATGATCCCCGTGAACTGGCCGAGGTCCCAGAGGTCAGACGCTTCATGGGAGCCCTGATTCAGCAGTGGCCGCACTGGATGTGGTTCCTGGCCAGGGACTCTGGCGCCATTCCGCTGCTCATGAGCTTGCTTTGTAAGGTACAGATCACCCGCATTGATGACATGGTGGGCATGGCCATCCTTGACAGAGAAGAGCTGAACGCGAAGATGAATGATCTGCTGGAGCGTGGCGAGGCGATGTTCAGGGCATTCGAGATCAGCACAGCCCTCTCCCAGGCGTCAGCCATCAGTGCCCGAGCTGAGCTGAACATGCCATGAACGACCTGACCCCTTACCACCATCCGATTAGGCCCCGTTCTGACGATGCCGCGTTGACGCTGATCACGCGGTACATCACCGACGATCTGGCAGCGATACGGGCCTTTTTGGACACCTACTCCAACAAGTCACGCCACACGACCCGCTCCTACGAAAAAGAGTGCTACCGCTTCCTGGTGTGGCTGCGCGCCAGGCAATCACCCGAGCCAGACTTGTTGCCCGAGGTGCAGCCGCAGGACATCAACGACTACCTGCAGTTTCTGAGAAGGCCCCGTCCCTTTGATGAGGAGTATCTACTCTCGCAGGGCTGGGACCATCAGCCGTTCAGAAAACCGCTGTCCGAAGAGTCCATCAAGCACACCGTCACGGTGCTGTTTCGGATGTACACGGCCATGCGAGAGCTTCGCCGCTCGCGCGATGTTCCCTACGCCATGTTCAATCCGGTCAAGCTCGCCCACGATGGCATCGCTGGCACCACGCAGGACGAAGATATCGAGCAAGCCCTGACAGATCAGGAGTGGGATGCAGTGCAGCGCGCAGTAGAGGCCCTGCCGCGCGACACCGAGCGTAATCAAAAGCACTACCACCGGGCCCGCTGGCTCACCCAGCTGCTTTACCGTGCCTACCTGCGGCGCGAAGAAGCGGCGCTTTTGACGATGGGGTGTTTCCAAGCGAGTCAAGACGGGTGGAACATCAAGTTTGTGGGCAAGGGCAACAAGAGGGCGAACATCGTTGCCACGGCCAAGCTCATGGACGAGCTGCGCCTGTACCGCACCTCACTGGGACTGCCCCCACTTCCAGCATACGGAGAGACCACTCCTGCCATTCTGGCTGTCACCGGCAAGGGAAAAGGTGTCAGCCACCAAGCCATCTATCTGATCTGCAAAGAAATCTTCGCAGCAGCAGCCGACCTGATAGAGCCAGAGGATGCGGCGGCAGCTGAGAGGCTGCGAAGGGCATCACCACACTGGATGCGGCATACCGGTGTTTCGCACTCAATGGAGGCGGGTGTGGACCCTCGTTACGTCCAAGCTCAAGCACGGCACTCCAGTCTGAAAGTGACCGCTGTTTACGACCACAAGAAGCGTCGGGCTTGGAGAAACGCCCTCGAAGTGTCTACCGCCAAAGAGAAGCCGGTCGGGGAATAAAAAAAGGGATCTGTCACCATATCATGCTGATGGCTGTGATGCGAAACCGTGCCCAGTCGCGATTTCCAAGGGTTCGAGAACGCTCTCAAGAACTTTAGCGCCGGAAACCCCGTAGCGTATTTTCGAGCTCTGGAGATGCAATTTGGTCCAACCTCCGAATAGCCCCCTCGAGGTATGCCATGTCCTTTTGAGAGGCACCAAACTTCTCGAAAAATGGCTTCCACGCACGAGCCACCAGCCACACCTCGTGCAGCGCCTTCAGCGCTTCCATCCTGCTCGAAAAGTATACCGCCCAGTGGGTCATGAGGTTGTCCAGGGTGGCTAGCCTACCCCTTTCCCCAACCTCCAAGTGCAGCATCCGTTCCTGGGCAACAACGCTCATAGGGAGTACGTCATAGAGCGGGCTGAGCGTCCATCCTTTGGCTGCGACCTGGTACAGGAATCCATGATTACGCAAGTGGTCATCAGTGTTAGTGACGAAGATGTTGAGAGCCTGACGCTTAAACAGCTCACGCAAGTCGCGCGCAAGGTACCTGGGGAGCGCGCGGGCACGCATTTGCTCAGCCAAGGCCTTGTAGGAGCTACGTATTGCGTCATGTTCATCGATGCCCATGAGTGTGAGTGCCGAGCAAAACCCTATGCGGCCTTCAATAGACTCCAGACTAGGTCCCTTCAACGGCTCCCAACTCTCTTTGTCGGGGTCAGGAACGACCCCAGGCTCTGCCCAGTAGCGGTCGAATCGCCGGATGAACAGTACCTTGGTATCGCATACCTGCTTGACCTCTATGGGAGGCACACGAAGTCCCGCGGCACGCGCAAGCTCCATTGCACCAGCTTCGAGGACAGCGTTACAGGCGCGGTCTGATTTGGATGGGAACTTGGCGAGCCAGAGAACACCGTCATCGGTGCGCACGGAAGCTTTAGGACGCGCGCCGCCGGCGCTCCCAAGGCTTCCGAAGTATATGGCGAGGTCCTCCCCGACGGGTTCCTCATTCTCGATGCGGTCTGCCGCCTCCAGAAGGCGCGTCAGGTCCATCTCGGCAGACACCGGGGCCGTAGCCTCGGAGTCTCGCGCGAGGCGCACATCCAAGGCACCCACCCGGTCTGAGCCCGCTTCCAAGAGATAGGCCACTTCCGGCAACTTGTTTACAGTTACTTTGAGCTTATTCTCAATGACCCTACGCCCCCAGGCATCAGGGGCAGCGTCGCGGATACCCCCGAACTCCGTGAGTCCAGCCAAGACGAAGCGCTTGGCCCCACCTTCCTCATCCTTCAGTGGCAAGGCGACGGGGTCCACCTCGACTGCGTAGGGGCGCTGCACATAGCGCTTGCCGTAGACGAATACCGGCTGCATGGTGTTGGCACCCTCCAGCGAACCCGCTGGTACGAAGCCAGCGCCATGCTCATCCGCCACGTATGCGAACACAAAAACGTCACTGGGAGGACGGGCGTAGGGGTTACGGTCAAAAGTCATATGGGTCTTTTTCAACCTTGCGCATGGCGGTCATTTCGGTAGATTGCCCAGCATCAGACCTAAAGGTCGCTGTGGACCCACTTTTGTTACCAAAAGTGGAGACTGCGATCTTGCGTCTGGCGCTTGCATTCGACTTGTAGACGCGCTGGATGAGGGGAGCCTCATTGAAAACACGCACCGCCGCCGACTTGTCTGTCAGTAAGCCAACCAGGGTCAGCTCGGGCTCTAGGGCATGTAAGTAGCGCAGGACCTGCGAGAGCGTTCGGCTTTCGTCCCCCTTCTCCAGTAGCACCGCGGTGGACCTAGAAACACCTGCGCGCGCTGCCGCCTCACTCTGGGTCATGCTGCGCGCAATGCGCAGTTTGCGGAGATGGGCGCCAATCTGCTCTGCCTCTTTCAGGCGGACATCAGGCGTGCGGAGTGATTCGTCGTACTTCATAGATATCCCGCAAAGGTAGAACCCCGTTGCTGCAAGGTGGCAGAAACCGGCCGGGCTTTGACGTTGCGTTGGGCAGATGGCAGCGTCTGCAATTACAGTCCTTGTTCGGAACAAAGGCTGTGATTGCAGACATATTTTCACCAAAACCCGATGATAGTCAAACTCATGCCAGGATCTTTAATGTCGCTAATAACAATCACTAAGTAGCTCGCAGACTGCGATTGGCGACATAGTTTTCATTGTTTATGTGGATCTGCCCCAGTCCTAGCGACATAGCTGATACCGCAACAATGGAGCGTTTACGGACGAAGATGGGCTGGAGTGTTTTGACGCGGGTATGGCTCACGCTGCTGCAGTAACCGAAATCAGCTGCTCCTTCGAGGAGGGCGGATGCTGGACACTGGCGGCAGTGGCGCACAGGTTGTTCTCTGAAATAGGTAACCGGTTGGAGTGCACTACCAAGCTGAAAACTTCATGCATGCCTGGGCGGCGTTAGATGACATCGGCGACCCTAGCATCAAGCTGAACGATCGTGAGGAGATGCTCATTGCGGACAGGAACGCAATGGAGTGGCTTGCAGCCGAACACGGAAATGAGTTAACCGGCTTTTACAACGACCACTAGAACATGGAGCTTAAAGAGGTAAGCCCGCACCTAAAGGCTCGACTTGAGGTCTAGCCGAAAGTGTGCAGCTTGTGCCCACGTTTGATCAGGTAGGCCATCACATTCACAAAGCGTCTCCTCGCCACCTCCAGGTCTGCGAAGAGTTCCTGACGACGACCATGCCTGCGGCTGCTCTGTCCATACCAGTGCCGATTGATGACGCATCCCTCAAAGAGGTTCACATCCAGCGAGAGGATGCAGAGTCTGTGGCCACGAACGAACACCTGCTGCATGATCTGGCTCGCAGCGATCAGTCCTTGGGGGCTGCCTTCGCGGCACCGCGTGAGCGTCGGCGCACTGCGTCAATGGCGACATCCGCACTGGTAGCTGCCTTGATGTTCTCGTGGAACTCGGGCACGTAGGACCAGCCCAGCACACAGTTGGGGTAGGCAGCCACTGGCGAGCCACGCTCATCAATGATGATCTCCATCCCGCCTTGCTCCAGGATTTGCCCGTAGGTCACCGTGGTGCTGGGCTGCAGGAATCGCATCAAGCCCTATGGCCTCCAAGTAGCGCGTGGAACTGCCAGCGAGCAGCTCGATGTACTGGCCCTCATGCTTGCCAGACCACTTGCGCACTGCAATGGCCACCCTGGTTTTCATAGGGGGAATACCCACCTTGTATTCAAATGACAGTGACGGTTTTGGGGCCCTCGGTTTTTCTCTAGACGTTGCCATATTTATTTTCCCAAGAATCGGGCGAAACTGCGAACGCCCTTACCCACTTTGTTATTCGAGGGGCTGAGCAGAGGAGACGGAATCTACTGGCGCGGAGATGTCGGCCACACGAGGTTTTTTGAGAGCCGATTCGGATTTGGCATGTGTCTGCACTGCAATACATTGCAAACGGAGCATCAGAGTGCGCGGGCTGGGCACTCTCAAATTACTTGCGCATACCCGAAGAAACGACCGCGCCCATCTGGTTGATGGCTGCCTTCAATGCGAAAGAACTATTGTCCAAATGCAATCCCAAATTGGTAAGACCGCTTAACCGCTAAGCGCCCATACGCGCTGGGGTTGCTTTGAGCACACTGAACAATATGGAAGGGCACCCATCCGCAAAATTTTTTATTTGCAGGTTTCATATTCACATTGCACTCAACAGTGAATCGCTTGCGTAGTTCTTCGCGCAACGATTCATCTTGAAATTGAGAAACGGGCAGCTCAGTCACCAGCAGGTCAATTTTCTTTTTACAAATCAACAGCAAGCCTGCGTGGAACAGTACCTTATATGAATCTGCTTTTTGGTATTCAGTGTGCAGTGAGCGTTCCCACATTTCGGCGTGATCAGTGGATACCCTGCCACCACTCTTGGCCACATTCACATGCAGGGAGTCATCTTGCTTTTTCCCGTCAAAATGGCTACCAAAATGCGCTTTGGGTGCAACACCCGTTGGGTGAATGACGGTTGTCACCTCATCCTCTGATATGCAAAATCCGGTTTTGAGATTTTAATATACGATATTTTTCCATACAAAATAAACTGTTGCAGTTATTTAAACAAATCGCCAATGCTTGCATATTTGTTGCATCGAAAGTGGCGTTTGTGCGACTTTTGTCGCCCCCCAGCATCCCTTGATCATCTCCCAAGTAGGCCTATTCTGTCTCCCTACGCTCAGCACGTCTATGGCGGTTGGCGAAGGAGGAGGGAGATATGGTATCTCTGTCAGTTCAACTGCGAGCAAGATGAAGAACAAGCGCAATCATCCTATTAGGATGAAATTATAGGGGTACTTTCATCCTGAAGAGCTGTAGACATCCGTCCTCCTTGTACAAGTCTATTGCACTGACTACATCCTATTAGGATGAATAGGCACGGTACTTTCATCCTGACCTCATTGCGGGCATCATTCGTTATCGAAGTGCTCCGCAAGAGCCAAAACGGTGGTCTAGTCGGATGAATTTGACCGGTACTTACATCCTAATAGGATGAAGCACTTTTTCACAATCCCCTGAAAGCTATCTGCTACATCCTATTAGGATGAATATATAGGGTACTTTCATCCCGGAAAACTTGCTGTTTTGAGCAAATCCCGCCAGGATGCATGTACCGGGTACCTCCATCCACGGTAAATAGATGAATCTACCCCGAACTGAAGCCGAGCGCTATGAAGATGCCATGACCGCACTGGAGACCTGCATCATGGAGCTGTACAACCAGGCAGTCACGGCTGCCGATGACTACATGGCCTTTGTAGACCGTGAGGAGGCCAGGGCGACAGGCTGGGAGTCTCGAGCCACACTGCAGCTGTCATGCGTTCCACGTGGCAATCACTTGGATCTGAAATGGACTGGTGTCAGATGGTACGGACCAAAGAACAATCGAAAGATGGCTCGTGTTCGAATCACCACTGTAGGTGAAACTATGTCTTATTCAAAAGATAAGTTGACTCCGTTTGCCAAAGAATGGGAAATCGACAAGGTGATGGAGACTGAAGCCAAATTGCATGCGATAAGACGAAAAGCAAAACACATCGTTAAGTCGATGACGTATGTGAGAAACGCACTCAAAGTCTACAAGGCCAACGGAGGAGGCGATGAAGATATTTCGGAAGAGGATTCGGCCAAATAGGTCCTATGTAAATGCATGAGATACCACTCTTAAAACTACGAGGACTTGTTTTCACGCAAGGAATCATGCGTCCGAAATCCTATGAGATGCATGTGGTTTTTGTATTCGTAGCCTCATGTCTTGGTTTTGCGGCTGTGTTCCTTTCCTTCCTGCCCCCTCATCACCCTTTCTTCACGGCTTTCACGTATGCGATCCGGCGTTTATTGTGGCCCCAAGCTCAGTCTCTATGTAAATGTATGAATCTATGAGTGCATGGTGAGGGCCTTTTCCCTCTACTCGCCCTTAAAATGAACCCACGATCTTTCCCGGTTTTGGGCTTTTGTTTTTCTTGCGTTTCGCCTGAAATTTCGATGGAGTTTTGCCTTTCTCTCCCTTCGAATCGCCTTTGGTCCTTCTCCCCGGATTTAATTTACTTCCCCGGCCCGAGACTGAATTCCCTTCCTTGGGTATTCTTTATTCTCCCTCTCGATTGGAATCCAGTCCTTTTACGCACGAGCTCCCTTACGCCCGCTGCATGCCTTTCTTGGGTTCGGGGCTACCTTTGATTCTGGTTTTGGGTTTGAAGTTGGAGGTTTTACGCTCAGGCTTTGAATCAAGCCTCCCTCGCGAATCAGATTAACCGCTGACTTCGGTGCTCCAGCCCCAAGTCTTTGGTACCCTGTTGAGCCGACGACCGCCCGGCGAGAAACTTCGCCCGCATGCTTCAACTCCATGCCAAGGACATTTTTGGGTGTTTCTGTGCAGAGGTCGCTGACGACCTTACCGTCTTCAAAATCTTGCACCTGCGGCAGAGGGCATTCTTTCCTCGGTATGGAAGGCGATATTCTCGGCGACCGGGGCTTGAGGTATGCCTTCGGCCTTGTATTCATTGAGGAACTCCACGCAGCGGGAATCGTCGGGATCGAGGAAGCGCTGCAAACTATGCTGGAACCGATACCAGCCACCGAGAGCTAAAAATCGACGCCCCCACCTCGTAAGATTCCTCACCATGACTACCAAACCCACCTGGACACAGGAAGCACTTGAACAAACGCCTTGGGCGAAAGAGTTCAAGAAGGAAGCGCCAGTCAGTTATGCCACGGCCATCCGCTATGCCCTGGAAGACAGGCTGGAGGTGATCATTGAGCACACCACCGAATCAGCTGAGCCGCAATGGGTCATCCGTGTGCTGGACGATCCCTCGTTCTGGATGGACGCTGTACCAACCAAAGCAGCGGCGGTGCAACTCAGCCGAGAGATGGGTTGGAAGATCGTCCAGTAGCTGTTGGGATACATCCGCACACTATCGGCCGATACACCCTCGGCGTTTCCAAAATACATAACCGCCAGAGACATGAGCCCATGGCGGCTTGCTCCGGAGGAGATCGAACGAGCGATACTTACTTCCCAGCCTTGTCCGCCTTACGCTTGGCAGCCTTGAGATCCACCACGGCCTTGAACTTGGTACCTGCGACAAACTTAGGTACCCTGCTCGCAGGGAGCTTCAGCGCAGCGCCGGTCGATGGGTTCTTGTCCATACGCGCTGCACGCTTGGCCAACATGAAAGTACAGAAGCCCGCCAATTCATCCACCTGGCTTTCTTGGCTCAACTACTCTAAATATTTTGAACAGGTGCTTAGCAAAATTGCGCATCCTGTCCACTCGTAGTCTCACCTGGTCAAGAAGCACGGCTCAAAGCAGCTGCGCGAAGTCGGTGCGACCCTTGCTATTCCGCTCCTCAGCATGCGATGCGCAAGGCCACGCGAACGATTGATAAGGTCCGATTGGACCAACATGTTTCGAGATTTTGCTTGGGCCGCGATATCTACAACGAACCGAGCTTTGAAGCCATGTTCAGCGCCCCCTATCCACTCTCTGTTAGGAATTTTCTCTGCCCCCAGAAAAGTGCAGGTCATGTAATCCAAATTGCACTAGAACTTCGCTGTTTTGACGGCGCCAAGGACTAGGGAGTGCTGAACAAAGTTTTAAAAAACTGAACATAGTTTCAAAGCTCGGTTCGTCGCAGATCTAGCGGCCCAAAACAAAGTCTCAAAATATGTTGAACTGATTGGACTTTATCAATCGTTCGCGTGGCCTGGCGTACCTGATAGGCGAGGAACGGAATAGCAAGGGGCAGCGCCGACTTTGCAAACTGCTGAAGAGTGGACAAGATGCGCAATTTCGCTAAGAGAGGCGTGACCGTGGTGCTGAGCGCAGGTCTGACTCCAACATGATCGTAAAAATAAACTCTGTAACCTAAAAATAAAACCTGTAATGGTGATGTGCGCCTTTAGCCATGGTTTCCTCGCGCCTCAGTTGAGGCGCTTTTTGTTTTCAGAACGCGAAGGCATGAAGGTGGTTGGATAGCTGCTTCAGGCTGGGAGCGGGTCGTCAGTCATTCCTGGCCAATGACCGCTCATTCCCCGACCGGGCATCTGGCTGGTTAGCGCAGTGCCTCAACCAGGCGGCGGGAGCGAAACCAGGGGCTCAGTAGTGGTTGAATTACGGATGCTCCACGGTCCGAGATGATCGGAGCCGAGGCATATGACAACAGCGGGTGCTGTCGAGTTGGTGCGCCTACGTCCGGAAACCATTCATCCACCCGATGCCATACATGGGCACCAGTTGCGGGGAGCGGGCCTGCATGGATATATCGCGCCTTCGGTTTGTCTTGGCTATGCCCGCGCTGGTATTCCCTGCCGATTACGTTTGTCCACTGCCACGCGGAAAGCTTCAAGGTTTTCGATGTCTGCCAAGAGTTCTTCTGGATCCGGAATTGGAAGCCGTCCAACCGGGCTGGCCGCATCGTGCTCAAACTTCGAGCTCTTCGACATACCAGCTTCTATCTGCTTGTAGTCATCGTCAGTCACTACAACGGCTTTGAGCTTTTGTGTGGACACGCCTTCGCCAAAACGCTGGACAACGCCATTGAACAAGACCTCTTCGACGCAACGCTCCCAGGCTAGGCGCAGTCGCCCGTAAGCCGCAGTCGTTAGCATTCGATGGCGGTCATCATCTCCGTCTTTCTTGGCTCGCTGGGCATCTACCTGCATTTGCCGTAATTGACCCACACGCGCCTTGGTTCCTTCGACATCGAACGGGAGACTTTGGGAGTGAACGCCAAAGCCGTTGGCAGTCCTTCGGATGTAGTTCTTGGCCAGCGATGCGCCAACGGCCTCAGCCTTCTGCTCCAAGATTGCGAGGAAGTAGATGTCGTGGGTGAAGATGATCACCTGCCTGACTTTTGATTCATGCGCGAGGCGCTCTGCCACCTCCCACCGGCGTCGATGGTCAAGGGAGGAGACGGGGTCGTCAAAGACGATGCCACCTTTGCCCTTTCCGAGTTTGATCTCCGCCAAGAAGGATGCGATGGCGATCGCACGTTGTTCACCTTCGCTTAGGACTGCGGATGGCGCGCCACCTCCGGGAAGCTGCAGCGTCAGCTTGAATTGAGTTTTGCCCCCTGGGGACTCGGGCTTCATGCCGATATACAGCTCATGGACTTTGAGGCAGCGAAGCTCAGCATTGAGCGCATCAGCGAGTTCTTGGCTGGCCATCGTCCGTGAAAGCTCTGTGGATTTGCGAGATATCGCGCGTGTATCCATTGCATTGATGCACGCCTGCAGCTTGAGGGCCTGGGGCGAGGTGACCGGTGCTGGGGCGGGCTTACCGTCCAGCAGGCGGTGGAGCACGTTCAGGATGTGGGTCTTGCTGGCAGCCCCTGACTCCAGTGCCAACTCCACTGCAGCGAGCACAGCTTGTTCATCGTGGTGCAGCACCAGAGCCAGAACCTCCACCATCTCTCGGTCGCCGCCTGGCTGCTTCAAGAGGGCGGCCTGCAGGCGCTTGAAGGCTGCTGGCAGTTCCAGGAATGGAACACCATTGCGCAAGGCCCCGGGCTTGCGCTGCAGCACTGCTAGGTAGTGGCGCCAGTCGTACACGGTCTGTCCCGCACCATGGTGGTTACGCTCGATCAGGCGCTGATGCTCGCACACGATCTGGCCTTCGGCGGCGACCACCAGGCGATCGGCGTAGACCCGCAGGCTCACCGGCCGATTGGCATACGGCGCCGGCACGCTGTAGCGATTGCGCTCGAAGTGGACCAAGCAGGTGGGTGAGACGCGCTTGGTGTGCTCCACAAAGCCATCGAAGGACCGGGGCATCGGCATCAAGGTTGCCTTCTCTTGAGCCCAGACATCCGCGACGGTGCCCGGCAGCTTGCCGTGCTCGATCTCGTGCCACAGCGCCACGCAGCGCTCTTCAAGCCAGGCATTGAGATCGGGCAGGCTTGGGAATGGAGGCACTACTTGCCACAGGCGATGGCGGGCATCGCGCACGTTCTTCTCCACCTGGCCCTTCTCCCAGCCCGAGGCCGGGTTGCAGAACTCGGCCTCGAACAGGAAGTGGCTGACCATGGCCGCAAAGCGCGCATTGACGTCGCGCTCCTTGCCACGGCGCACCCGGTCTACAGCGGTGCGCATGTTGTCGTAGATGCCACGGCGGGGAACGCCACCCAGGACTACGAATGCATGGTTGTGGGCATCGAACAGCATCTCGTGCGTCTGCAGGGGGTAGGCGCGCAGGTAGAACGCTCGGCTGTGGCTGAGCTTGAAGTGGGCTACCTGCAGCTTGGTGCGCACTCCGGCGAGAACAGCCCAGTCCTCGCTCCAATCGAATTGGAACGCCTCGCCGGGGCCGAAGGCCAAAGGCACAAAGGTGTCGCAGCCGGTGGTCGGCTGGGCCACCAGGCGTTGTTCTTGCCAGAGGCGGACAAAGGCCGCGACCCGTTTGTAGGAGCCGGTATAGCCCAGCGCCTGCAGATCGGCGTATATCTGCTTGACGGTACGCCGCTGCTTGCGGGATCGGCCAGCTTCCGTCTTGAGCCAGCCCGAGAGCTTCAAGGCAAAGGGATCGAGCTTGGAAGGGCTGACCCGCTTGGCATAGTGCGGCTCGGCCTCGCCTGCGCGCAGGTACTTGCGAATGGTGTTGCGCGAGAGGCCCGTGCGGCGGGCGATCTCCCTGATGGACAGCTGCTCTCGCAGGGCCCAGCGCCTGATGACACTCAGTGTTGCCACGTCTATCACTCCTGGTCTCCTGCTGCTCAACAAAGCAGCAGGTTAGGGTTAGTACGTGGGTCAGATTTAGATGGAAATCCTGGGGACTAGTGGGTCACTTCTGCGTGGAAATCAACAGCATTACCCCTCCTTGGACTTGCCTACGCCGAACTCAACCACAGGTTCGTTGCTGGCGACATTGCTACCGGAACTTTGAACAGAACAGCTTGAGCGGTCGGCCCGCTGGGCCCACGTATGGTAGCTGCACCTCCGTATGCAATTTGCGCCGCACATGAGTCGTCAGCGGCAGTTCGTCCGTTCATGCAGTAGCCATTCCCGTGGCTTGACGGATACGGCCTTTCGGCGTTGTTGTATGGAGAGGTACGCATAGATCGAGGCGTACCACAACAGTCAAATTTTCACGACTATCCAGTGCTTCGAATGTCGGAAATGCCTAACATTCCCGTACGCATCATGGAGAGTTCAGCGCCTCCTGGAGGGGTGGGTGAGCCAGCCTTGCCTCCGCTACTCCCTGCCGTCGCCAATGCCGTTGCTCGTCTGACAGGCAAGCGGGTGACGCGACTCCCGCTATCTCTGGAATAGCCAATTGGCTGAGCTCTTGATGCAGAGACGTACGTGATCGTTTCCTCTGGGCGGGAAAATCCTAGACATTGCGCAAGGTGCAAACCCTCTTGCTAGGTGACCGCCTCTGATGTGGGCGCCCGCGGCAGCGCTAATCCAAAAGGATAGCTGATCTCAGGCAAAGCTCGATGCCTGCAACAGGCGGCGTCTACTGCTGACCTGCATGCTGCAGTCGAATGCCAACTGCAGTGTGCGTTTGTACAGCGAGATCGTGAGCAATCCTCAGCGCAGTTGTTCGTCAATCGCAAATTGAACTTTTGAACAAGAGAGAATGTGGAAAACTTGGATGTGATGGTGTTGCGCACGCTGCAGGTCTGGCGGGCTGCGGGTCGCCGTGCACTGCTGGCCACGGTGGTGCGCACTTGGGGTTCTTCGCCGCGACCGGTGGGGTCCATCATAGCGCTGTGCGAGGACGGTGCGGGAGTGGGCTCGGTGTCCGGCGGCTGCATCGAGGACGACCTGATTGACCGGCACACTCGCGCCTATGCGCGCGTGGCGGGTGCGTCGGCCCGTGATGCCGCGAGCCGGCGCATTCCCAGCGGGCCGCCCACCTTCGTCAAATACGGCATCACTGCAGACGAGGCCCACCGCTTTGGCCTGCCCTGCGGCGGCACGCTCGAGTTGCTGCTGGAGTACGACCCCGCCCCTAGCGCGCTGACGGATCTGATCCGCGCCCTGGAGGCCGGCCGCCTCATGCAGCGCACGGTGTGCCTGTCCGACGGCGCCGTGACGCTGCTCGCTGCGGCAGCGCCCGCCGAACTGGTGGTGGACGATGTGCAGCTCACCAACACCTTTGGGCCGGAATACCGCATGCTGCTGATTGGCGCGGGCCAGCTGACGGAGTACCTGGCCACCATGGCGCTCTTCAACGGCTTTGCCATCATTGTGTGCGACCCGCGCGAGGAATACCGCGGCAGAGTGCAAGCCCATCGACTACCTCAAGCCCGATGGCAAGCTGACGTTTGACCGCCTCTCCAGCGTGTTCATCAGCAACACCCACCACGAAGAGAACCAGCCCGCGCACCTGACGCTGAAAGACGCGAGCGTGCCGGTCAACATCAATCTGGCCAAGTACGCTGGCCCTGAGGCACGCTACTGCCCCGCAGGCGTGTACGAATTTGTGCCCGACACCGCTCAGGGTGGCAATGCCCAGCGCCTGCAGATCAACGCGCAAAACTGCGTGCACTGCAAGACCTGCGACATCAAGGACCCCACGCAAAACATCGTGTGGGTGACGCCCGAAGGGGGAAGTGGCCCGAACTACGCAGGCATGTAAGCTACGAAATCGATAGCATGCACACTGACTGTAGTAGCACAGGCCATCACGCAGCGGTGCGCGTAAGTTGAAATTTACCCATCGCGTGCGCGAGCCGGTTGGCCTGGTCCTTGAGGCTCTGGGCCGCTGCAGCTCCCTCTTCCACTAGCGCTGCGTTTTGCTGTGTCATGTGGTCCAGCTGGTCCACCGCGTGGCTCACCTGGCCGATCTGCGTGCTCTGCTCACTGCTGGCGGCGTTGATCTCGGACATAAGCATGGTCACGCGCTCCACACTCTGCACGATGTCGCCCATTGTGGCACCCGCAGTCACCACCAACCTAGCCCCATCGCTCACCTTGGTCACACTGTCGGAAATCAATGCCTTGATCTCGCGCGCTGCGTTGGCGCTGCGCCCGGCCAAGCTGCGCACCTCGCTGGCCACCACCGCAAAGCCGCGCCCCTGCTCACCAGCACGTGCTGACTCCACAGCCGCATTGAGCGCAAGGATATTGGTTTGGAACGCAATGCCGTCAATAATGCCCACAATGTCGGCTATTTTCTTGCTACTGGCATTGATCTCCTCCATGGTCTTGACCACTTGGTTGACCACTTCGCCCCCCCTGCCGGCCACCTCTGTGGCGTTGAGCGCCAGCGCGTTAGCCTGGCGCGTACTGTCGGCATTGGTTGCGACCATCTGCGCCAGCTGCGCAATACTGGCCGCCGTTTGCTGCAGGTTGCTGGCCGCATGTTCGGTACGCACGCTCAGGTCGGTGTTACCCGCAGCCACTTCGGAGCTGGCGACATGGATGGATTCACCCGAGTCCCGCACCTCAGTCACCACGTAGTGCAGCGACTCGACCATCTTGTCCAGCGCAGTAAGTAACTGGCCGATCTCGTCGGTGCGCTGGGTTTGCATACGCACCGTGAGGTCGCCCTGCGCCACCACGGCAGCCGCCTGGGAAGCTTGGCGCAACGGCAACACGATGGAGCGCCGCAGCAGCAAACCAAACAGCGCCGAAAGCGCCACCACGACCACAACGGCAATTGCGCTGATCCACTGCGCTCGCCAAGCGTCAGCAATCATACTGTCGCTCGCCTTCAACGATGCCCGCTCCGAAGCGCCCAGCAACTGGTCTATGGCCTTAAGGTACTGGACCAAGGCAGCCGAATGCTCCTGCAGCTCTTTTTGACTGATGATCTTGGACTCGAGGGCATTCTGTACCAATGCATCGCGCAGCACCGCATAACGCTGCCGTTGCACCTGGACCTCGGCCCACAGGGGTTTAGTGCTTTCAGCGGTCGAAGCTTGGGTCAAGGCAGCCTCGATGCGCTGGCGCAGGGCATCCTCAGCCGCCAACTGGGTACGCATTTCGGCTACCAGGGGGAACACATCGGACGAGAGCGTAGCGCGCAAGGCAATCTGGCCGATATGAACAGACTGGGTTTTCCAGTCACGCACCGAGCGCTCGATGGGCAACTGTTCCACCGTTAAGATTGCCGCCTGGCGGCCAGTGCCCACGCCCGTCATCCAAGTGATCGCCCCCAGCAGCGCCACAGCCAAGCCCAGGACCCCAAAGCTGGCCGCGAGCTTCTGGCCGACGCTAAAGCTGCGCCGAGCCTGCGCACGCGCCATGGGACGCCGGGCTTCGAAAGCCATCGGAGTATCCACAGGCATTCCAGACAATGCGGTGCGATAGGTTGCACCAGATGACGTGGGTAAATAGTCCATGAGCGTTCTCTTGGTTAAGCCATACACGGCAGGTCTGAGCGATGGGCCGAGCGTAGTGCTGCGCTCGCCCCCCGTGTTCAATGCGAAATAGACTCTCCAAACCCGCCACCGCCGGGTGTAGATATCTCAAACACATCGCCAGGCTCCATCAGTGCGGAGCCGATGTGGCCCAGCTCCTCAACTTGGCCGGTGGCACGCAGCACGCGGTTGGCACCAGGCCTGCCAGGCTGGCCGCCCGCCATGCCAAAGGCAGGGTTCAGGCGCCCGTTCGAGAGGATGCTGGCCGTCATCGCCTCCAGGAACCGCACGCGCCGCACGCCCCCATCCCCACCAACCCAGCGGCCTGCACCGCCCGAGCCGCGCAGAATCTCGTAGCTGTCGAGCACCACCGGGAAGCGGAACTCCAGCACCTCGGGGTCAGTGAGGCGCGAGTTGGTCATGTGGGTCTGGACCACGCTGGTGCCGTCAAAACCGCGCACCGCCCGGCCTGTGGCGTCCAGCACCGCACCCGCACCGCTGCCACCGGCAATGGTTTCGTAGTACTGGTACTGCGCATTGCCGAAGGTGAAGTTGTTCATGGTGGGCTGGCTGCCCGCCATCACACCAAGGGCGCCAAACAGCGCGTTGGTGATGCAGGTGGAGGTCTCCACATTGCCCGCCACCACCGAGGCCGGCGGGTTGGGGTTGAGCATGGAGCCTTGCGGGATGATCACCTGCAGGGGCTTGAGGCAACCGGCGTTGAGCGGGATGTCGTCGTCCACCAGCGTGCGGAACACATACAGCACGGCCGCCATGCACACGGCACGCGGGGCGTTGAAGTTGTTCATCTGCTGCGGGCTGGTGCCTGCAAAGTCGATGACCGCGCTGCGCTCGGCCACATTGACCTTGACCGACACGCTGATCTGCGCGCCGTTGTCCAGCGGCAGGGTGAAGCTGCCGTCCTTGAGCTGCGTGATCACACGGCGCACCGACTCTTCGGCGTTGTCCTGCACATGGCGCATGTAGGCCTGCACGACATCCAGGCCAAACTGGTCCACCATCTTCGACAGCTCCTGCACGCCTTTTTCGTTCGCCGCGATCTGTGCGCGCAGGTCGGCCAGGTTCTGTTGCGGGTTGCGGCTGGGGTATGGCGTGGTGCCGCCGCCCGTGGCCAGCAGGGTGCGCACTTCCTCTTCCAGAAAGATGCCCCGGTCCACCAGCTTCACGTTGTTGATCTGCACGCCCTCCTCGTCGATGCGCGTGGAGAACGGGGGCATGGAGCCCGGTGTGGTGCCGCCAATGTCCGCGTGGTGGCCCCGGCTGCCCACATAAAACGTGGGCTCGTTGCCCTCGGCCACGTACACCGGGGTGATCACCGTCACATCCGGCAGGTGGGTGCCCCCGTGGTACGGGTCGTTGAGCATGTACACGTCGCCCGGGTGCATCTTGCCCGCGTTCTCGCGGATCACGGTCTTGATGCTCTCGCCCATGGACCCCAGGTGCACGGGCATGTGGGGCGCGTTGGCGATCAGGTTGCCGGCCGCGTCGAATAACGCGCAGCTGAAGTCCAGACGCTCCTTGATGTTCACCGAGTAGGCCGTGTTCTGCAATTGCAGCCCCATCTGCTCGGCAATGTTCATGAACAGGTTGTTGAACACCTCCAGCAGCACCGGGTCCACGGTGGTGCCTGCGGCGTACTGCACCTTGCGGGCGGTCACGCGGTCTAGCACCAGGTGGTCCAGGTCGGTCAGGCGCGCAGACCAGCCGGGCTCCACCACGGTGGTGGTGTTCTTCTCGGCAATGATGGCCGGGCCGGGGATCACGTCGCCGGGGTGCAGGTCCTCGCGCACCACCAGGGCCGCGTCGTGCCAGGCGCCGCCCGAGTACATCTGGACCACCTCGCGCTGCGGGTGCTTGCGGTGCGGGTGCACGGGCAGGCGCGGCTCGGCAGGGGCGTCACCGGCAATCATGGCTTCGACCGACACGGCCTCCACCACCAGGCCCTTGCCGGCCATGAGGAAGGCAAAGCGCTGGCGGTAGGCGGCCTCAAAGGCTGCCTGGATGCTGGCCATGTCGCCAAACGGCACGACCAGGGCCGAATCCGTGCCCTCATAGCGCACATGCACGTTATGGCGCACCTGCACGGGGTTGGTGCTGACCTGCTGGCGCTCCAGCTCGGCCTGCGCGGCAGCGCCCAGCGTATCCAGGCGCTCGGCGATCAAGGGCAGAGATTCAGCCGCCAGCGGCATCTCCACCGCCTGCTCGCGGATCACGGTCTGGTCGGCCAGGCCCATGCCATAGGCGCTGAGCACACCTGCCAGCGGGTGCACGAACACGCGCGACATGCCCAGGGCATCGGCCACCAGGCAAGCATGCTGGCCGCCTGCACCACCAAAGCACTGCAGGGTGTAGCGCGTCACGTCATAGCCGCGCGCCACGCTGATCTTCTTGATGGCGTTGGCCATCTGCTGCACGGCAATCTGGATGAAGCCTTCGGCCACTTCTTCGGGCTTGCGCTGGGTCTGCGTCGCAATCTCTTCAAAGCGGACGCGCACCGCGTCGGCGTCCAGCGTTTCGTTGGCTGCGGGGCCGAACACGCTGGGGAAATAACGGGGCTGCACCTTGCCCACCATCACGTTCGCATCGGTCACGGCCAGCGGGCCGCCCCGGCGGTAGCTCACAGGGCCTGGGTTGGCACCAGCGCTCTCGGGACCCACGCGAAAACGGGCACCGTCATACGCCAGCACCGAGCCACCGCCCGCCGCCACCGTGTGGATACTCATCATGGGAGCGCGCATGCGCACCCCCGCCACGTGGGTCTCGAACTCGCGCTCGAAGGCCCCGGCGTAGTGGCTCACATCGGTGGAGGTGCCGCCCATGTCGAAGCCAATAACTTTTTCGTGCCCGGCCAGGCCCGCTGTGCGCGCCATGCCGACGATGCCGCCTGCAGGGCCGGACAGGATCGCGTCCTTGCCCTGGAACGTGCCCGCATCGGTGAGGCCCCCTGAGGACTGCATGAAGAACAGCTTGACGCCCGGCATCTCGTCGGCCACCTGCTCCACGTAGCGGCGCAGGATGGGCGACAGATACGCATCGACCACCGTGGTGTCGCCCCGGCTCACGAACTTCATCATGGGGCTGGTTTCGTGCGAGGTGCTGATCTGCGTGAAGCCGACCTCTTTGGCAATGCGCTTGGCTGCCTGCTCGTGCTGGGTGTAGCGATAGCCATGCATGAACACAATGGCCACGCTGCGCAGGCCACGCCCGTAGGCGGCCAGCAGGTCGCCGCGCAGGGTGGCTTGGTCCAGGTTCTGCAGCAGGTTGCCATGGGCGCCCATGCGCTCGCGGGCCTCGATGACCTCGGTGTAGAGCAGCTCGGGCAGCTGGATGTGGCGGTCGAACAGGCGCGGGCGGTTCTGGTAGGCGATGCGCAGCGCGTCCTTGAAGCCTTTGGTGGTGACCAGCAGTGTGGGCTCGCCCTTGCGCTCCAGGAGCGCGTTGGTGGCCACCGTGGTGCCCATCTTCACGCACTCCACCAGCGCCGGGGTCACCGGCTCGCCAGGCTGCAGGCCCAGCAGGTGGCGAATTCCCGCCACCGCGGCATCCTTGTACTGCTCGGGGTTTTCAGACAGCAGCTTGTGTGTGGTGAGCGAGCCGTCGGGCCGCTTGGCCACGATGTCGGTGAAGGTGCCGCCCCGGTCAATCCAGAACTGCCAGCGGTTGCCGGCCGGTGCGGTGGTCATGGTGGAGGGTGCTTGCATGGTGATTGGACTCACTGGTTAACGGATGAACTGAAGAACTAACGGACCGGCGTTGGAAGTCGGACTAGCGTTGGAAGTAATAGGGAATGAAAATCTTGTTGGCTTCGTTGCCCACCGACTGCACCCATTCGCGGGAGAAGCGTTCGCCCAGGCGCTTGAGTTCGGTGTCCAACTCGGCGGATGCGCGTTCGACCTTGATGCCCTTGCGCTGCAGCTCGCCTACCGACTCCTCGGCCACGGCGGCGCTCAGGGCCCAGCCACGTGTCTCGGCCTCTGCTGCCATCTGAGTCACGGCCTGGCGCGCGGCCGGGGGCAGCGCATCAAACGCCTGCTGGTTTACAAACACGATGTTCTTGGGTAGCCAGGCATTGATGCCGTAGTACTGCTTGATCTGGCCCCAGACCTGGTTCTCCACCCCGGTCAGTGCCGAGGTGATCATGGAGTCGAGCTTGCCCGCCGACAGCGCCTTGTTGACCTCGACCATGGGCACGTCCACCGGGGTGGCCCCCAGCAGCTCGGCAATGCGCACGGTGGCCGGGTTGTAGGTGCGCATGCGCGTTCCCTTGAAGTCGGCCGACGAGCGCACCGGCCCGATGGAGAACAGCCCCTGGGGCGGCCAGGGAACCGCATACAAAGCCTTGAGGCCTTTGGCTGCAAAGTGCACGTCGATCAGCGGGCGCTGCAGGTCCCACAGGCGGCGCGCATCGGCGTAGCTGCGCACCAGAAATGGCACGGTGTCAGCCCCGGCAATGGGCATACCCTGCACCAGGCTGGTCATGATGGTTTCGCCCGCCTGGGCCTTGCCGTCCTGCACGGCCTGGGGGATTTCGCCCAGCTTGAACAGCGTGTTGTTGGCATGGACCTCGATGCGCAACGCCCCGCCCGAGGCGCGCTCCATGTCTTGCGCAAATTGCACCACATTGCGGGTGTGGAAGGACTCTGCGCGGTAGCCTGTAGCCAGCTTCCACTGCGTCTGGGCGCGCAGCACCGGGGCCACGGCAAGCGCGGCCAGCAACACAACGGTTTTCATGGGGGACTCCTGTGCAGGCTGGGCAGCAATGCGGTGGATCAGCCCTGCATCTGGCGCGGCAGCCAGAGCACCACGTCAGGCACGAAGTAGGTCATGATGACTGCCACGATCATCAGGGCGAACAGCGGCAGCGCGGTGCGGGCAATCCAGGTGACTTCACGGCGCGTCATACCCTGCAGAACGAACAGGTTGAAGCCCACGGGCGGCGTGATCTGCGCCATCTCGACCACCAGCACGATGAAAATGCCGAACCACACCAGGTCAAAGCCCGCAGCCTCCACGGTGGGCAGCAGCACGGCAATGGTCAGCACCACCATGGAGATGCCGTCCAGGAAGCAGCCCAGCAGGATGAAGAACACGATGAGCAGCAGCATCAGCGCAAACGGCGAGAGGTGCAGCGCGCCGATGAACTCGGCCAGGTGACGAGGCAGGCCGATGAAACCCATGGCCAGCGTGAGGAAGGCTGCGCCCGCCAAAATGAGGCCGATCATGCAGTACACACGGCAGGCAGCCACCAGGCCTTCCTTGAAGCGGGCCCAGTTGAGCGAGCCCTCGATCTTGGCCAGGATCAGCGACCCGGCCACACCCAACGCTGCGGCCTCGGTGGCCGTGGCGATGCCGCTGTAGATGGCACCCAGCACCACCACGATGAGCGAAACCACGGGAATCAGGTGGCGCGAGGCATAGAGCTTCTGTGCAAAGCTCAGCTGGGCATCGGGCGCAGGCACCTTGTCCTTGTTGAACAGCGCCCACACGACGATGTAGCCCATGAACAATGCCGCCAGCAGCAGGCCTGGAATCACACCCGCCAGGAAGAGCTTGGAGATCGACACATTGGCCGCCACGCCATAGACGATCATGATGATCGACGGCGGAATGAGCAGGCCCAGCGTGCCCGCCCCAGCCAAAGTGCCTACCGAAATGTCTTCGGGGTAGCCGCGCTGCTTGAGTTCAGGCAGTGTGATCTTGCCGATGGTGGCGCAGGTGGCGGCCGATGAGCCCGAGATGGCGGCGAAGATGGTGCAACCCACCACGTTGACGTGCAGCAGGCGGCCGGGCAGGCGCTCCAGCCACGGGGCCAGGCCCTTGAACATGCTGCTCGACAGCTTGCTGCGGAACAGGATCTCACCCATCCACAGAAACAGGGGCAAAGCCGTCAGCGTCCAGCTGGAGGTGGACCCCCAGATCGTCAGCATCATGCTGTCGCCTACGGGGCGGTTGGTAAAAAGCTCCATGCCGAACAGGGCCACTGCGAGCAGTGACAGGCCGATCCACAGACCCGATCCGAGCACTGCGAACAGCATAACGATCAGGCCCAAAGCGATGAGGACGTCCATGATGGTGTCTCCGGATTCGGGTTACTCGGAACGCGCTGATTCGGACACGGCCATGAAGGCCACCCCCTGAAAGCGCAGAACAAGGGCATGGGCAAACGACAGCGCAAAGCCGATGCAGCCCATGGCCATGCTGAGCTGCGGGATCCACAGCGGCGAGGCGTCGGCTGCGGGCGAGATGTCGTGCGTGATGTAAGAAATCCAGACCGAGCGCACGGCATACCAGGCGATGTAGACCGTGAGCACCAAGGCGGCACTCAGGCAGAACCATTCGAAGGCCGAGCGCAGGCGCGCTGGTAGGCGGTCCAGCACCAGCGTCACGCGGATGTGGTCGCCGTTTTGCAGCGTGCTGGGCAAGGCGAAGAACAGCGCAGCGGCGATGGCGTAGCCTGCGTACGCATCGAGCCCGTCGATGTTCAGGTGGATGACTTCGCGGGCAAACACGCTCAGCGTGACGGCGGCGAACGCAGCCAGCATGGAGATGCCGGACAGCAGCATCAGCAGCCGGTAGAAATTTCGGACGAGTTTGTCCATGGCGTACTCCGGTAACGCTTGAAAAATGAAAAGGGAGTGGCTGGAAACGGGGCAGCACGCACGGGGGCGCTGCCCGGCCCCTTGGCGGGGCCTGGAGCGCGGCGCTTACTTCTTGCGGTAGGCGTCGATGATGGCCTGGCCCTCGGCACCGACCGACTTCACCCAGTCGGCGGTCATCGACTCGCCAATGCTGGCGAGTTCCTTCTTGATGCTGTCGCTGGGCTCAGCCACCGTCATGCCCTTGGCGGCCAGCTCCTTGATGAACTCCTTGTCCACCCGCTCGCTGGTGGCCCAGCCGCGCGCTTCTGCATCGGCTGCAGCTTTCAGCACAGCGTCCTGCAAGGGCTTTTCGAGCGCATCAAAGGCTTTCTGGTTGACCACCGTGGCATTGCGCGGCAGCCAGGCGCTGACGGGGTAGAAATACTTGACCTGCTCGTACAGCTTGGACTCCACACCGCTGGCGCTCGACGTCAAGAAGTTCTGCACGGTGTTGGTGGCCAAGGCCTGGCCCAGTTCGGACAGCTGGATCGTGACGGGCTGGGCTTTGAGCAGCTGCGCAATGCGGGTGGTGGCTGGGTTGTAGGCGCGCATCTTGGTGCCTACGAAGTCTGCTGGCGTGCTCACAGGCTTGAGCGAATACAGCGACTGGCCGGGCCATGGCACGGTGAACAGCACCTTCACCCCCTGCGATGCCAGCAGCTTCTCTTGCGCAGGCTTGGCAGCCAGGTACAGGCGCTTGGAGTCTGCGTAGCTCGTGGCGAGGAAGGGGATGGAATCCACGCCGAAGAGCGGGTTCTCGTTGGATGCGCCCGAGAGGATGAACTCGGCGGAGGGCACCTGCCCGGTCTGCACGGCACGCTTGATCTCGTTGGCCTTGTACAGCGAACCACCGGGGTGCACGGTGATCTTGAGCTTGCCGCCCGTTAGCTTGTCCACATCGGTGGCGAACTGCTGCACATTTTGCGTCTGGAAACTGTTGGCACCGTAGCCGGTGGGCAGGTCCCACTTGACCTGGGCCTGGGCCGCGCACACGCTGAGGGCGGTCGTCATACACAGTGCAAATTTTTTCATGGTGAGACTCCTGGGGTAAGCCGCTTAGAAGCTGGCGAGTTGGTGGTTGAGAAGATCGGTGACCAGCATGCAACCTGGGGCATGGGTGATGCAGAACGCTGGTTGGGCGTTGAGGATGGCGGACTGCGGCGTGACGCCACAGGCCCAGAACACAGGGATTTCGTCAGGCAACAGCGCCACGGCGTCGCCGTAGTCGGGCTTGGCAATGTCAGCAATGCCGATGAGTGCCGGGTCGCCAATGTGCACCGGTGCGCCATGCACGTTAGGGAAACGCGAAGTGACCTGCACCGCGCGGATCACATCGGCCGCAGGCATGGGCCGCATGGACACCACCATGGCGCCGCCGAAGGGCCCTGCGGGTTCGGTAGCGATGTTGGTACGGTACATGGCCACGTTCTTGCCCTCGTTGATGTGGCGCAGGCTGATGCCGGCGTCTTGCAACGCCGACTCGAACGAGAACGAGCAGCCGATCACAAAGGTCACGAGGTCGGTGCGCCAGAGGTCGGTGATGTCAGTCACCTCTTGGGCCAGCTCGCCGTGGCGCCAGATGCGGTATTGGGGCACGTCGCTGCGGATGTCGATGCCCTGCCCCAGCGAAGGCAGCGTGACCTGGCCGGGCGCACTCACGGCCAGCACCGGGCAGGGCTTGGGGTTGCGCTGGCAAAAGCGCAGAAAATCACCCGCCTGCACCTCGGGCAGGATCACCAGGTTGCCCTGCACCCGGCCATGCGCCAGGCCGCTGGTGTGCGATGCCCAGGCCCCTTGCCGGACGACGCTGCGCACGTGGCCGGGGTTGTTGATGCCCTCGGCGCCAAACACTGCCAGCGCTTTGTCTTGAGCTGAATCCACCGTATTTCCTTGCATTGAGAAATGTCAATTGCATGACGTTGGGCGGATTGTGTTGGGCTGCACTGCCTGCTGGCAAATTCGAAAATTTTCTCTTAGCTCATCGATTTTTTCGATGCACTTCATTGGGGCAGAGCGAACCAAACTGGTGCTCTAGGATTAACCCTTATTTGAAATTTAGGGGTTAACCCGAACAAAAAATTGCACTCTCATCGCTGTAGCGCGTGCGTGTGCTGGCAGTGCTGCTTCCCCGCTCCGCGTCCGTGCGACGCCGGACAAACATTGCAGCCGCTGCGCTCCATGCACTGCGCCGGTGCATGGAGCGCATAAAAGTGCGCAAAGAAGCGCGTACGGGACCGCTCAGGCGCGTGCTTTGCGCACCTTGGATGGCGGCTGTTGCGCGTCGATAAAGCTGAGCGCCGAGCGCACAACGGCCTCCATGGCCGGAGACGAGGGGTCTTCGCGGTAGCTCACGTGGATGGGCAGAGGCTTGAGCGCGGTATCGCAGGCCAGCGCACGCAGGTCCGGGAACGCCAGCAGCCGCTGCACGGCCAGCCGGGGCAGCGTCGCCACGCCAAAGCCGCCCTGCACCAGCTGGACCATGGCCGAGATGGACGAGATGGTGTGCACGCAGCGCGGCTCCACCTGCGCCTGGCGCAGCGTGTCGAGCAACGACACGTGCGGCTGCGAGCCGCGCTGAAAGGTCAGGATGTCGGCCCCTGCAAAGTCTTCGAGCGCGTAGCGGCGCTTGCGGTGCGTCTTGCTGTTGCCCACAAACACCATCTCCATGGGCGTCACCGCCTGGCTGCGGATGCCGTCCGCCGCTGCCGGCAGGGCTGCGAACACGGCATCCAGGGTGCCGCGGCGGATCTGGTCGAGCAACATGGGGGTGGTCTCCACCGTCAGCTCCAGCTCCAGCAGCGGGTTGTCCTTGCGCAGCTGCTCCACCCACGGGATGAGCCATGAATGCAGCACCGATTCGATGGCGCCGAGGCGGATCGACACCTCCAACGGGCCACCCGATCCCATCTCGGACTTGAGCTGGCGCTGCAGCTCCAACATGCGCTTGGCGTAGACCAGAAAACGCGCCCCGGCCACGGTGAGCTTGAAGTGCTTGTCGCGCCGGTCGAGCAGCAGCACGCCCAGTTCCTCTTCCAGCGCGGCGATGCGGCTGGACATGGCCGACTGCGTGAGGAACAGCTTTTCGGCCGCACGCGTCACACTTTTGAGGGAGGCCACCCAGTAAAAGGCTTCGACAAATCGCAGGTTCATGGAGGAGGCTCCAAGACACATTTCAGCAGCCGCCGAATGCTCCTATTTCAATAGCTTAACGAGCCTGATTGCAAAGCGAAAATGGTCATTTTTATCAGCAGTTTAAACAACGAGGTGCACGTTGCCAAAAGGTAGGCTTAGACAAGTAAGTGAAGATGACTTGTGTGACCTGCCAGTCAACCCAAGTGCACCATGAACTACACCCATCTGAGCCAAAGCGAACGTTACCAAATCCAAAGCCTTGTGGACGGGACGGGACTCAACGAGAACTACAATGGGTTAATACGCTACTACTTCCCCAAAGGTAGTGACTTGTGCGGGACGCATGAGGTCTTCCGTGGCGACCCTCAGGCTATGGTGAACGCGCCACTCAATGGTGGACTGCGGCGATCGAAGATCAGAGCCGAAAGGATGTTATGAGGCGAGCGAGCTTTTGGGACTCGTCTTGAAGCACTTGGGTAGCCGCAGATGATTCCTCAACCAATGCTGCATTTTGCTGGGTCACCCGGTCCATGTCGCTTACGGCGAGCCCTACCTGTTCAATGCCAGAGCTTTGTTCTTGGCTTGCAGATGCAATTTCGGTGACGAGCCCCGTGATGCTACGCACCGTCGTGACTACTTCACGCATAGTCTCCCCTGCCTTGTCGACCAAGGCCGCACCCGTCTCAATGCGCTGAGCCGATGCGCCGATGAGTTGTTTGATTTCTTTCGCAGCCTCGGCGCTGCGCTGGGCCAAATTGCGCACTTCACTGGCTACCACAGCAAACCCTCTGCCTTGCTCACCAGCACGGGCTGCTTCTACCGCAGCGTTAAGCGCAAGAATGTTAGTTTGAAAAGCAATGCCATCGATTACGCCGATGATCTCGGAGATTTTCTTGGATGCCTCGGTTATGCCGTTCATAGTGTGTACTACTTCATTTACCACCGCGCCTCCCTGTTCAGCTACTGCCGACGCACCCGTGGCGATTTCCCGCGCATGCCGCGCGTTTTCAGCGTTTTGGCGCACCGTGGCCGTCAGTTCCTCCATGGAGGCAGCCGTT
Source organism: Acidovorax sp. DW039 (assembly GCF_037101375.1). NCBI lineage: Bacteria > Pseudomonadati > Pseudomonadota > Betaproteobacteria > Burkholderiales > Comamonadaceae > Acidovorax > Acidovorax sp. DW039. The sequence continues at coordinate 337,438 of NZ_AP029020.1, forward strand.
TCTTCCAGAGAACTAGCTTGGCTTTCCGTGCGCTGCGAAAGGTCCAGGCTCCCGGTTGCGATCTCTGATGCCGAGTGGCTGATAACGCCCGCAGTCTCGTGAATGCGCGTGACCAACTCATGCAGTTGTTCGCGCATTCTCTCTACTGCGGCAATGACACTACCCTCGGGGGCGCTGCGTTCTTCATCTTCTTTGGACCGCGACAAATCACCGGCTGCAATGCGGTTGGCGATATCGGATGCGGCGGAGGGCTCTCCACCGATGGCATTGAGAACGCTGCGTGTTGCAGTCCACGCAATCAGCGTCAAGACGGCGCCTAGTGCGGCTAGCGCTGCAACCGACTTGATGACGCTTGAGACGAATGCCTTCTGGATGTCGTCAACGTAGTCGCCCGCGATGAGATCCCAACTCCAAGCAGTCGAACGTTTGGCGTATGCAACCTTCTCACTGGGTTCTTTCTCACCGGGCCGAGGCCACCAGTAGGTCAGATAGCCATTTCCTTGTGAGGATGCGGCGGTGGAGGCAATCATTCGATACAAAAGATTACCCTTGGCATCTTTGAAATCGCTCATGTTTTTGCCGTTAATTCCAGGGCTGGCTGGGTTGTTCAGCACCACAGACTCGGTAGTGATGCTAGTGACGTAACCTGCCCCGTTCGCGTAACGCAACTGACCAACCCGGGCAATAGCAGTCGCTTTGGCTTCGTCCTCACTCAACTTTCCTGCTTTGGCTTCTGCCGCAATGGAGGAGATCAAACTGTCTGCAGCGTCTACGATATCTTTGAGCGCCTGTCGTCTCGCCTCAAATGCGTTTGACCTGGCATCGTAGGCGTTGATCATGGTCAGTGAAAGCAGTGCTAATAGACTGAAAGCTATCGGCGCAAGCAACTTTTGACGAAGGGAGAGAGATCGCATGGCACTAGGTTTTTTGAGCTGATCTTGTAATTCATAGTACTTAGAAATTCATGTTGTTTCTATTTATTGCTCTTCATTGGCAAAAATGCACAGTTGTTACGTAGCGGCCGGGCAACAACTATCCGGAAAGAAAACCGTGTTGATTTCCACGCAGAAGTGACTCACTAAGGAAATCCTGCAAAACCTTGCGAACAGCCTGATAAACGGCAACACAGTCAAGCGCAGCCGCAAGCGCGAGTTCCTGGATGCCATGGAACTGGTGGTCCCCTGGGCCGAGTTGGTCTCGCTGATAGATCCCTACGCCCCCGAGAGTGGTCGCCGGGGTCAGCAGCCCTTTGCAGTGCAAATCCTGCTGCGCATCCACTTCATGCAGCAATAGTTCAAGCTGAGCGATCCCGCCATGGAAGAAGCGCTGCACGACGTGCCAGCCTTTCGGGACTTTGCGGGCCTGACCCACTGGGACGAACAGATTCCCAATGAATCGAGCATCCTGCGGCTTAGGCATCTTCTGGAACGCCACAAGCTGGCCGATCAGATCCTGGCCACGGTCAATGCGCTGCTGAAGGCCAAAGAGCTGCAGCTCAAAGCAGGCACGGTGGTGGATGCCGCCTGGATTGCAGCGCCCAGCTCCACCAAGAACAAGGACAGAAAGCGCGACCCAGAGATGCATTCGAGCCAAAAGGGCAATGAGTGGCACTTTGGCATGAAGGCGCACATTGGGGTGGACGCGGACTCAGGCCTGGCGCATGCGGTCATTGGCACCTCGGGAAACGTGGCAGACGTTGTGGAGGGCAAGGATGGCAAGCGTGAGTCTGTGGAAGTAAAGGCACCTGTGCGGGCCCTGGGTGCTGGTGTGCAGCCTGCTGCCCACGGTGGTCACACGCATTGAGACAGTGTGTGAGAGAGCCTCGTGTGGCTTTGTGCCCGCATCACTTCCGCTGAGTGAGGTAGGTCTGTGTGCGTAGTTTCACTTCGTTGTTGAAATCGCCGTAAAAATAGCTACCAGCGCTTATTCTGTAAGCGCTGGCAGCTATCATTTTTATGTCGCAGCCAGATCGTTTTGCCCCTTCCGGGGGTGTGAGCCGCAATACCGTCATCGTCGGCAGCGTCGTGCTTTTCCACATTGCCGCCATCTGGGCACTGCAGTCAGGTCTGGTGCGCAAGGCCGCCGAGGTGATCGTGCCGGCAGAGCTTCTCAGCGAATTCATTGCGCCGCCCGCTCCCAAGGTTGCGCCGCCGCCGCCCAAGCCTCCAGCGCCAACCCCACCCAAACCCGCGCCCAAGCGGCGGTATCGAGACGCGTTACGGGGGAATCGCAAATTGGGCACTACACCTCAACAATTCATCTGCGAGACTTGAGATGTCACCGCGCATCACTAGCCGATCAAGCCACTGATTCGGAATTCCAGAACTTCCATAGAAAGCTCCGGCGAGTTGTCCGCAGATCGCTGCTGTCGTATCTGCATCATCACCAAGATTGGCCGCGCTCAGAACTGCTTCTGAGTATGACTCCGTACTAGCGAAACACCAGAGTGCAGCTTCCAGCGAGTCCACACAGTACCCTGAGCCTCTGATCTCACTTTCTGCTTTGGTCCTGTATCGCTCGTTTGCGATCTCAGAAACTCTGGGACCAAATGCCTCTGTAGCGGCACTTGCCAAAACCAGGGACTTGGGCTGCCCCGTCAATGCGGCCCTGAGCAATAGCCCAAACAATCGCGAGCACTCAATGGCTTCTTGTGCCCCATGGGTAGTTCGAGTGCTCTCTGCCGAAAACTGAAGCACCTTCGCAACACTGTTCCTGTAAAACATGGGTATGGGGGCCAAGCGCATTAGCGCACCATTTCCAGCACTTCGCGAATCAAGGCTTCCCGCAAACGGGTCTCCCGAGCAAATGAAACGATCCAGCGCTGCAGCCACGGTCATGCCAATATCAAAGCACTCACCGTTGCTACTCATATAGCCCACGCTACGCCAGTTGCAATAGCGATTCATTTGATCAACAGGATCAAAACCTCCTTTGTGAACCAAGCTAGTGGCCAGACACAATGCCATCGATGTGTCATCGGTCCATTCGCCTGGCTTCAATCCAAAGGGGCCGCCGCCCTGCATGTCGACGAGTGGCCGAAACGTTCCCCTGGGCATAAATTCCACAGTAGTGCCAACAGCGTCTCCACAAGCGAGGCCCAGGAGACACCCACGGTATCTGTCTATGGCGGTCAGTTCGATCTGTTCATTCAACGGGCGTCCTCCTTTGCAGAGTGGATGCTGTGAGCTACTGCCGAGCAGATGGTCTTCACTGCGGACAATTCTTATGAGTCAGCAAGTTCAGTCCTCGGACTGAAGGTTCTGGGAAACAAGGTGGCATGCGAGCGATCTACCAAGCGATAGCCCATGGCAGGACGACCAAGGCCGCCGCTGATCATTCCAACCTCTTCCATGAATTCAGCGTCCAACATGCGCTTTCTGAAACCGCTTTTGTCGACGGGCCGCCCTAAGACAATCTCATAAGCATGCTGCAGCTGAGGCAAGGTAAAAGGCTCCTCCAGAAGAAACGCTGGCAAGGAGGTGTACTCCACCTTGCTGCGCAGACGCGCCAAAGCGCTGCCCAGAATTTCCCCATGATCGAACGCTAACCTCTTGCGACTGGCGACCTCAACGTCGATCCAGTCAACATCAGCAGCATTCGCGCCCTTTCTCAGCACCAAATCTCTCGCTGGCACCAAGGCAAAAAAAACGTTGGTTACGGACCAGCCACGAGGGTCTCGCCTCACACCTCCCCAGCTACCTAACTGCTCAAGGTAGGAGGCGTCCAGCCCCGTCTTCTCGCGCAACTTTCGCAGTGCGCACTCCATCAGGTTCGCATCTTGGTCAACGTCTATGAATCCCCCTGGTAGCGCCCAACGACTCGGATACGGCTCACCCTCACCGGAAGGTCGGCGTACCAAAACAACTTTCAGTGTGTCATTCAGAACCGTAAAGATGACGACATCCACGGTGACCATGGGACGCGGGAAGTCCAAGGATGGCAATTGAGGTTTCACAAATTTGATCTCTCAAGGTCAATAGTTGTACTGCACAACCCACAAGTTGTATAGTACAACTTAATTTATAAAAACAAAAAAGGGAGAACCTATGAAATTTTCAGAAAAACAAGTCGTGGCAACCAGCAAATTCCTGAGTCTGGTTTTGCGTCACAAGCCTCAAGTGATTAGCTTGGACCTGGACTCCAACGGCTGGGCAAACGTTGATGAGTTGCTGCGCAAAGCGTCTCTGGCAAAGCACACCCTGTCACTTGAGTTGCTTCAATTCGTCGTTCAAACCAACGACAAGAAGCGCTTTTCATTCAGTGATGACGGCACCCGGATTCGAGCCAATCAAGGTCACTCTGTCGATGTGGACTTGGGGCTTACAGCCATCGATCCGCCAGCGATCTTGTTTCATGGAACAGCTGAGCGTTTTATCAGCTCCATACTGGCGACGGGGCTGCAAAAGCGTCAACGTCACCACGTTCACTTAAGCGAAAACAAGGACACTGCCATTCAGGTTGGGCGCAGGTACGGGGTTCCCGTTCTGTTGGCGATCGATGCGCGGCAAATGGCCCAAGATGGAGTTTCCTTCTACCAAGCAGACAATCAGGTTTGGTTGACCGATGAAGTGCCTTCGCGTTATCTGACCATCGTCTCAACGAAATAAGCCAATCTCAGGAGTCGCTTGTCGTGAAAAAGCCCACCATTGCTCTGGACGCTGATGGCGTGCTTCTGGACTACAGCCTGGCCTACGCCCACGCGTGGCAACGCGCATTTGGGATTCTTCCGCAGGAGATCGATCCGCAGGCATATTGGCCCATGCAGCGCTGGGGTGTTGACCAACTCACGGGAGAGCGCCGTCAACAGTTCAGGGACTGCATGGACGAGACATTCTGGTCCACTATTCCGGCATTGGACAAAGCAGTGGAGGCCTGTCATCTATTGCACGATGCGGGGTTTCATCTGGTGTGCGTCACAGCGCTGCAGCCTCAATTTGAGCAAGCCCGCCTTCGCAACCTGCGCGATTTGGGGTTTCCTATCGAAACGGTGATTGCCACTGGCGGTGATGTGTCTGGCCGCAGTCCTAAGGCGAATGCGGTGGACCAGTTAGCACCTGTGGCCTTCGTAGACGACTACCTTCCGTATTTCAAAGGCATTCGGCCTGATGTTCACTTGGCATTGATTCATCGTGGCCGCAACGGCACTCCCAATGTTGGACCCGACCTGGATGCCGTGCACTCCCAGCATGAAAGTCTGTGGGAGTTCAGTGAGTGGGTGCTGAAGCAACCGAATCTCAGGTGAACATCTAGCCATGTCGTTGGGGTTCTACCTATTGGGCCTGAATGCTCTCCATGGCCAATGGCTCTGGCAGGGCACTTGGTTTAATTCCTGATTACTGCAATTCACTCTGATACGAGCACCCGTCATTCAACACACACATTTGCATGCAATGGCGTTATAAACAGGCCCTTTTTACCTCTACCCATTGACCACCTATGAACCGCGCAGAACTCGTTGAAATCCTGGCTTCAAAGAACGACCTGTCCAAAGCTGCTGCTGCAGCAGTGCTGGAGTCTTTCATTGATGCCGTCCAAACTGCTGTCAAGAAGGGCGACGCTGTCCAACTCGTGGGCTTTGGCACTTTCAAGTCCGCCAAGCGCGCTGCTCGAACGGGCAAGAACCCCTCCACGGGGGTGGCCCTGAAGATCCCAGCAACCACAGTACCCAAGTTTGTAGCGGGTGCCAAATTCAAGGCTGTGGTGGACCCAAAGGCTGCCAAGCGCAAGGCAGACAAAGCAGCCAAGTAATAAACCACAGGCTGTGGGTTCACAGGCCTCATTCAAAACCGCCTCTGGCCGTTGGTCTCAGGCGGTTTTGTTTTGCTCGCCCAGCAGAAACGCAGTAAATACTCACGCTCGCGAGATGGTCCGATCCCGTAACATCGCAGGCATGAATACGTTCTCCAATGCATTTCGTGCTGAAGTCATCCGGATGGCCCGCAAGGAACTCAAGCCTGAGCTCCAGGGTATGCGCAAAATCATCACCAGCCATCGTTCTGAGATTGCAGCCTTGAAGCGTGAAGTCAAAGCATTGGCGTCGCAGTTGCAAGCCGCACAGCGTTTGACCAAAGCGCCCAATACGCCGAACGCCCAGGCTGCGGCGAATGCTCCCAGGCGAGCTGCTGGCGGCGATTTCAACGCTCAAGAGTTTGCAGATAAGCGCGCCGAACTGGGCATCACTCAAAAGCAGATGGCGCAGCTTGTGGGGGCTTCCTGGTTGTCTGTCTACAAGTGGGAGTCCGGTAAGGTGCATCCCCGTGCAGCACAGCTGGATCGCATCTCCAAGATTCTTAAGTTGAGCAAGCGCAAAGCTCTGGCTCAGCTGATTCAAGACTAGGCGGTCTGCCGCATCAGTTGTGTGACCGACCGTGGTCAGCATCAACGGCAGCGGAATGGCTCTGCCGGTGAGGAGTTGTGGCGCTCATCGGCCATTTCGAGCAAGCACTGCATGTAGGGCTGTACTTCAGACCAACGGGCTCTGTCGTTGTAGAACTGTGCCAGCGTTCGTGTCGCTTCGACAGCATCCGGCCATTCTCAGCAATAGTGACACGGGTCTGGTCGGCCGGGTAGAGGGTGGGTGGAACGCGTGGTCACCGTGCCGTGGGCTCAGTGGTCAAGTGCATCTGGTTTCTGCATCTAGGGTGTTAAGCAATCCTGCGGTCGATTTGTCTAGTAATAGCCATTCGACCTAGCGTGTGCTTAGAGAAGGAGCATTTGTCGCGAAGACTGCACTCGCAGCTCTTGCGTTGCTATCGCGAAGTCCTCCGGACAGTTCGCTCTGAGCCAGGACACGGCAGCTTTGCATTCTCGATGAACGTCACCGAGTGTGCAGTCGGGTCGATGTGCAATGTATTTGAGTATTGAGTTCATTGCACGTTGACGGCGCAAAGGTATGCCTTGCTCTCTGCGAAAGCTGCCACCGAACTCTCCAAGTTTTATAAGGCGATTGCGAAGTGCCCCGGTCGTTAATCCAAGCTGCTTCGCGGCATCAGCCAAAGTCTTTGCGTCCAAAATAATTTGGTTGATGTCGGACGGTAGGCCGATGCATTCTTCTACCCAAAGACTGCTCTGACCAAAAATATCCCATTGAGGCTCAGACCAGGGGGTTGAGAAACGTCGTTGGCTTGAAGCATCATGTGCAAACAGTACAGACCACAGTAGCAACCACTTCAACGGGTGGTCCCCTCGACGTCCCCTCAATAGGTCGTGAATCCAACTACCTGTTGCCAGGCTTGATTCAGGAGACCGGACGGTTCGCAGCCACTGAGCCAACGACGAGGCTGCAAACCACCCAGCCAATCTGTCTTTGCTCAATGGGTGCGACCAACTCGAAATGCCCTGTCGCCGCAATTCGTTCAATGCTGATTGCCGTAATGCGTTTAGGTCGAGATGCTCTTGATGCGCCGCGAATTGCGCGAGCAAGGACATTTTTCGAAGAACTTCGAGTTGAGTTGGTGTCGGCTCTGCGTGCTGATATTCACCAATCGATACGTCTGGGAGTATCCAGGTGAATGATTTGTGTATCACCGTTTTAAGAGGTTGAGAGTGGTCTGAGCAGACCCATGATCCAACCAGTTGGTGGGGCCATCGCCATTTTGGCAACAGCTGATTGGCGATGTCGTCATTCAGACATGATTCGCAGTACCGTAAGTGTGAGTTCGGAGATAGACCGCTTGCGGACATGCCAAGCGTTGTCGTCCATCCTGGTCCGTCTACTGAATTCGTGCGGTCTAGAAAAATTGCTCGCCTGGCCGACGTCAGGAAGGGTATGAACAGGCCAATGGAGCATCGAGTTCTGAGAAGCTGAAGCACCTCGCCGAGGCTCCCGCCGGTAACTTGCACAAAGTGATGAAGCCCTGTAGGGGCATTGCGTTCCTTGCAGGCATGTGCAGCGCCGAAAAGCAGTGTTCCAGTATCGCGGTGCGAACCATTGCCACAAATTTTGTGAAACGAACTGGCCCACGAATACAGAGACTCATCGCCTCTCCACGCTGGGATGAATGAGAGCTCCTGGTTGATTCCAGTTGCCATGTTCAGGCATCAACTTGCTTTGCTGCAAGCGTGAGGTAGCGTATTTGAGACTTCTGGAAGTCCTCATCCAGAGGGGGAGGTAATGAGGTCTTGAGTGCATTCGTCTTGCTTCGAGTATTTTGCTTAGGTTTGTCAGCCAACTGCTCAGGCTTTTGTGCCTTTACACGCTGGGTGTCGGGAGGCATTGGCTTGTTGTTCTCGTCTCTGCACCACAGTTGTCTGAACGTATCGGCAGGTATGTCAGAGAACGATTGCAATTTCTTCCAGTCCTTCGCGACCATCGCCTCGATGCGAGTGCGGATGCTGTCAAACGTTTTGCTGCTACGGTACACAAGATCGATCATCTCCGTATTGATCGGTTTTTGCGTGAAGAGTGCACGTTTTTGAACTTCGCGCCTAAGTCGGCACAAGTACCTTGGCACACCGGCCGTTCGGTTCCATATAAAGTGATCTAACGTGGGCTCTGCATTACTGTTTGGGAGTGGCGAATATGGAACATCCGGTTCATCGAGAAGAGTAGGTTTCCATAATCCCGGCATCCAGTGTTTGACCCATTCATCATCTGTCGGATCGTTGGCGGGAAGCATGGTGTGCCATCCCCCCTCCGAGAAGCGATCAGCGTCTTGCGAGAAGCTCCGCAGTTCCGTGAAGGCCAGAGGATTGCCGAGCACGACCGTAGGAATTCCCCAATTGAGGACCCTCAAAAAGAAGGTTTGAAACTCTCGTGCGAACGCTGTATGGGCTAGGTTTTTTTCCTGTGCTTCTTCAACTACAAGTAGTCCGCATCGATGGAGGGAGAGTAGATGTAAGAACATGACGGTCTTGCGTTCAACGGTCCAGCTTTTGAATTGCTGGCGGTAGTTAGAACCAAGGGATTCATCCAACGCAAGAAATGCCGATTCAAGAAAGCCGCCCCTCGAACCGTCTGACGGCATGTGGACCTTTAGGTAAACCAGTTGCTTAAGCTTGGCCCATTGGCATTCAGGTAAACCGTGATGTTCAATCACCGTGGGCAATAGCGATAGATATCGATCAAGTATTTGCGACTTGCCCATTCCGGTGATGGCTTCGAGAATCGCTCCCGACGCAAATGTGGGAAACCAAGGAACAGTCTTCAGCTCCGCACCTTTTAGCTCGGATGTCTCATTTATGCGTTGCCGATTGGCTTCTATGTGCGGGTTACGTTGCAGCAGGCCTTGGTAGAGCATATTCTGGACGCTAGATATAAACTCAATCCCAGCGCTGGTTGGAACCACAATAGACTTGAATACGTCGATAAGTTCGTCGCGACGGGAAAGCGGAATCTCAGAAACGTTTTCTTTGGTGATAGGGCGATTGCGCACCGCCCTCGCAAGTTCTAGCATGCCAAGTTTGGGGGGCATCTGTGCTAACAGTGGATTGCTCTCTGCGTCTTTCAGTACTGCGAGCAACGGGTTTGAAATTATTGAAATTTTCTACTCCAGCTTAGTCTTCGAGTAGCTTGAGCATCACATCCTCGACTTCCGACGATGCGATTGCCTGGGTGTTCGCGCTGCTCAGAACAAATGGTGCAATGGGAGCATGCTCGACCAATTTCATCCTTTCTGCCTTTGATAATTTTGGAACTCCACTTTGTGCAGATCGCTCAAGCGAAGTGTTCGCCCGTATGTCACGCTTGAGCTGCGATTTGGTCGGCTTGGATCCACTTAACTTGATCTCCGCTTTGCGTTCTGAGTTCGCTTTTGACGTGGCCTGCTTGATCTCGGCCGCACGTTGCAACCCACGGTTTTGTTCAGCAGCTTTACTGAGAAACGATACCAGACGATCATCTCGAGTGATCGAAAGCCAATCGAGCAACGTCATATGGTGCAGATCGGGATCCCCACTTTTAAGATGAAGTAGCTGCAGCGATCCGCCAAGATTGCACCAGCACTGTGAAAGATCTGACGGATTGATATGAACCTCAATGGGCTTCCGTCTTCCGCCGAGTGTTCCCAACGCACCGGAACGCAGAAGCCATTCGCTCGTGTAAACAAGTTCAGTAATTTCACGTTTAGGCTTATAGAAAGGGTCATACAGATGTATTCCGTCTGCCGCCAGAAATCCCTGTAGGCGGGGCAGACAACGTACCTTGAGCGCGGTGAGGTCTTGTGCTGTTGAACTTATGTAACCGTTCGCAAGCAGCCACTCAACAGCGCCTCGTCGTGTCGGCTCGACACCGTCACGCCTCATTGCCACCAGGGGTAGCGTTATTACCTCTTCATTGTTGTGGCGCAGAATGCGCTTTATCTCGAGTGGTAAAAACTCTTGGAAGTTAAGTCGAGCAAGTTCCACACGCGCCGGCTCACCGCGACGTGGACGGCGGCCCATCGTTGAGCCGGGTATAAGGTGATCAAGATCCTTGTGTGCTCGATTGAAGTTCGATTCGACAGGAGCCTTGTTGATTGACTGATAGGCTGCGCCGTAGCTTGCGCCTGCTTCGATTTCTTCGAGCGTTTTCATCACGGCTTGGTTCTTGCCTTCGCCGTTGTCCATTACGTACTGGCGGAAACTTAGAGACAGCCAGTCGCGCGGCTCGATGGTTATCCCATTTTTCGCGCAGTAGGCAACCTTATCTTCTGCGGCGTGCAAAATAGCGAGCAGCGCCGTCGTCGAGCTTGTGTGCTCGAAGCCCACATGCGACCCGAAGATGTAATCGATCCCAAATCCGGCTCCGATGACTTCCGTCCGTGTCGGAGAACTGATTGGCTTGAGCCTGGATGCCGAAGAAACCAAAGTTTGATCAGCGGGCGTGCTGTCTAGGTACGCCGTCCCATTAATGGAGTTGTGCCGATCTTTGATCTTTCCCAAGCGGCGCATGTACTCTTGCCGAACATGAGTCTCGCCCCGATGAATCTGTTTTGCGGTGAGCGCGTTGGTGGCGTGCGTACCCCAGTATTCGAATTGAGCCGGGCTGTAGTTTTGGGCTTCCGGGGCAATAGTAACTACTGCACTGTTGCCTTCCCACTTGATTGAGGTTGCGAACCAATCGTTGAGTGTGTTGTGAAAGGCCACCTGAGTTGAGACACCCGGCTTTTTGTATTTGGACCAGCCCAGAGCAAAAATCTTGCGCACTTCTTTTGAGCAGTTGACGCCCGCTAGGCGACCTTCTTCACCGCCAAACTCACGAGGTCTGCCGGTCTTTTTATTACTGTGCTTTTCTTTTCCAGGGCCACCAGAATGTGGATACCACGGAAGCAGCGAGTTACGCAGCCCGAGCCCGAGGATGAATGCATTCAATGCCCTCTGCACCTTGGCGCAACTCTTGTGCCCAAGCTCTTTGGCACGCATCGTCGGCCATCCTGAGAACTCCGGGTCCAGAATAATCTGAGCTACTGTGCGATGGTGTACAAAGGGTCTGATGAGCAGATATGCATCTCTTCTATGCTTAAGCCACTTGCGTAGATCCCGGCGAGTTTTTCTAAGCAAGTCGGTAGACGAATTGCTATGAAGTTGTTTGTTTGATAAGAGCCAGTGGCTGGGAGTTTCGAATTTCGCTACGGCGAATTCGCCGTCAGCGATCTGTGCTTCAAGAGATGAGAGTCTGCGAAAGACTGGCTTTTTGATGTAGTTCTTTTGAAATCCGGCAGAATTTTTTTCTGGGAAGAATGAGATGGCGACTACATCTTCAAGCGGGTCCATATGTATGACACGCGCATACAACATCGGTTGTTTTGTCGGTAGTCGTGTCAAAAGTGCGCAGCCGAGATGGAGTTCACTCATTGGACGCCCCAAAGAAGGTTGCGCGCAGGTTTCGAAGATAGTCTCGACTGGCGCGTCGTATCATCTTCGTTGTCTCAACGGGTACCGTTAGGTCGATATCGATCAACTCCAGCCATATACCCAACCGCCACAGTCGAAAGGGGTCGCGATCGACTACGGATGTTTCTCGGGCAGCCTCTGCGACAGCATCACGGATAGGGCGCTCAAGTGCATAGTTATTGAAGCTAGCGACATAGTCGGCAAGTTGCCGTGACTCTTTATAAAGGCGCACTTCGCTGGCTAGCGGCCGTAGCCATCTCAGGTTCTCAACAAACTTAGGATGAATGGATTCGCCCGTTTCATGATGATGATGAGCCCCGACTGCATGGCAATAAGCTCGATCTAGTTCAATTCGCTCCTGGGCTCTGACACTCTTTGCGGTAATTGCCCTGGGCTTGCAACTGATACCAGCGAGGGCCTTCTGTCCCACCGCTCCGTTCAGCATCAGATCGATAGAACCAACGTAGGGGACGGTTGTGCCGACAAAGCACCCGTGATCAATACCTAGGTGTTTTGCAATCTCGATCAGTCCCCGTGTAGTGCGCTGGCCCTGGTCCAGATGTTGGGCTGGATGTGGATGCTCATAGGGCCACATGGGCAGGCACTCACGTAGTCCCTTTGCGCCCAAGTACGCACAAATCAAAGCAGTGTGAAATTCGAGCGCGGAAAGAAAATGATGATTTCTCTTGTGAATGGAGACTGAGTCAAAGATTTGATAGCTGACGGGCGACGAGAAGTTTCTTCGGATTCGGATCCACGGCTGGTAGTGCTCGCCATATCCTTGTCCAGCTCCAGCGCGAATCGCAGTACTGACCCTGACGAGTTGCCGCTGTGAGTATTGCGACAATGCCTTCCCGACCGGTTGCGTGTCCTCTTCCAGCAAATACAGGTAAGGCGCGCTGTACCCTGCCTCCCTCGCGAGCGCACTGGCATTTCTTGATGTAGACGGCATACCGTCTCCCCCCTTGCTCAAGGATGAAGTTAAAGCCTCACGCACAAAGCGTTCGGAAGTTTCGTAGGAGCTGAGGGCGGGCGGGGTCGACTGGATTTGACGTGCAAAATCCGTAGACTTTGTTGAGTCCACTTGCTCGCGCTTGCTTTTGTGGTGCAAAGCGGATGCTTGACTCTGGGATGTGTCTGGCCTGAGAATTCAGTTGCTTAGGTTTTGGTTTTGGCCAAGACTTTTCCCGGCGAGCCCTCGCGCTCGCCGTTTTTATTTGTGCGTCATATCGCCTCCCTTATCGGTGAGCCTCGATAGACGGGTCGCACTTTCTTGGAGCGACTCCAGGTAAGCCAGCAATCCAGCTCGCTGAGCCCCGTCCAGCCAATAGGCTGTGGTGAGCAGCTGTGACACGAGGCGTGTCTCTTCTTCAGATTCGGTCAGTTGCCATACTGAGCGGATGCACCGATCATGCTTGGCAGCCCAAGCGAGCGCCTCCGCATCTCCTTGATTTAACTGAAGCAACGAGGACAACTGGCCCAGAACACGGTCAGTGAACGGAGGGCGACGCCCCTTCTCCACACCACAGAAAAAAGCTTGGTCTATCCCAACGGTCAGCGCTACCGCCTTTTGGCTGGTCGAACATCTTTCGCGGGCCTTCAACAAGCGGCCGGGAAAGAGGAGAAGCTGATTTACTTGTTCCATTTCATTTGTGGACGGACGGTAGTCCATCACACAGATGCTATCGGTCTGCATTGGAGGTCACAACAAGTACGATTTGCCGAATTTCTACTCTAGTCTTCCTATGAAAGATTCGTTCGAATTGTCATTAATTGACTTTTGCGCGCTGTCTAAGACCCCTCTGAAGCGCAACCGAGCAGGGAAATCCCGGGGTCCAGCGGACGCACTTCGGACCGTTTGTTGGTATAGGTATCTGGCGTCTGAAACGCCAGGGATCTCTGCTTATGCTTTGGGAAAGCTGGCCGAGCCGAGCGCGTACAAAGTTGATGTAAGTGACAAAAATCGAATTCACATGCATTCAAACAAATGGATTCGATACTCGAGGGGCACGGCGGTACCTCAAAGTGCACTCGTCGCGCGCTCAGACGAGAAATTTCCAGGCTCAGCAGGATTGATCAACCACCCGGTGTGGTTGTTGATAGACCGGCAGTATTCTTCGCTGGGGCAACTCGCGAGAGTTAAAACCTCCTTTGCGCCCCAGGTACAGCTTGAGATTGATGCGGCTAGATCGCCTTCTCAGTGGTCGTCGCCCGAATTTGCAATCCTGTATGTCAGGAAATTGGTTATCTTGGAGCCGCTTGATGCATTGGGCGCGATCGCCTACCTACTATGGCAGGCAAAGTTGCGCATCGACACTTCTGCTCAGGCGGGCTGGGTACGCTGCTTGTATGGCGCGATGCTCGTCCATGGTGCCGATCTTCGGTCCCTTGGCATTGCATTGCCCATGCTCGAACTGTTTAAGCAGAATTTGCTGGACTCGGTGAAACACGACGGCAATCGGCTGGATTACCCTTCAAATCTCTATTTGCTTAGTATTGAATTGCTCGATCGCTTTTATGCCGAGTACCAGTTGGAGTATGGAAGGAGTCGGCGTGAATTTCTATATGATGCTTGCACAATAAGGCATGGATATGCGCCTGCTGTTATTACTTGGCCGATTTCAGTTCCAGTAGACGAGTACAAATCTTTCGCCAACATCAACGCCTGTGAGACACGGCAGAGAATTTTTTCGTGGGCGTTATTTGCTCTGTCCAATAAAGATCGCGTGATGGAGCTATCGGTTGATTTGGTGATTGATCAATTTTCTCTTGTATTTGAAATGGATGCTAATTTGCAGTGAGTCGATTCTTGATATGTGGTGGGAGTTGCTCCCACGCGAAAGCATGTGCTATCAAATTTATTCTATCGTTCATCAAATGGCGGCCCTCGAGGGAAAACTTCAAAAAGTTAATTGGATCGCCACAGCGAAATATGACGGAAAGATCTGATGGATTGATGATTTGTATCCAGTCCAGGAATTTCTGAATCAATGAGTTTGGATTTGTTTTTAATTCCTTAGCAATCAATCTTATTGCAATTCTCCTGCACCGAGGCTGAAATTCCAGTGCGTCATCATTAAGTAATCTTTTTAGAATATCATTGAAAACTTTGAATGCGTGTTCGTTGTTACGGTGAGAGGTGCTGCTTATCGGAGAAGGTGCCGTGCGGCAAATAGGACAGATCGGAAAAGCGCCGTCCCATCTGAAGGGTTCGGCTTTACACCTACACCCTTCCCAAAGTTCCAAGTCGTGATTGTCACAATGACGCTCGTTCGCGAGTTGGTGAGCTAATCGCCGATAAACATGCCCGTGCGTTCTCAGGTCGTCGATGATGCATTGTTGGCAGAACCGTGGTCTTTCCGAAACATACCCTACGTAATCAGTCGTTCGAAGCCTGGTCTGGTTCACCGTTCGATTGCCTGAGATCATGTTGTGACGGAGCTCTTCTTCAAGATCACTTCTGTATAGGCATGTGAATATAGGAAAGAGCGTGTGCTCTTGAAGTAAGGTTGTTGGGTCGATAGCGTCATCCAACACGATTCTGCAGAAGTCGCGTGCTCTGTACCCTAGAAAAAGATGATTGGCGCTTGGAGGGAGCCCAATGACAGCCCTCAATCCAGAACTCATAGATGCGAATCTTCCCATTCGAACCGATGCTTCGTAGAGGGAGTACAACGTGGCCCCTCTGGGGAAAGATGGAATCACTTGAAGAGTAACGAGATTTGAAAATATGTTTGCTGCTGAACAGCGCGAAGGACTCGCACTCCATGAAATTTTTCATTCTTTGTGAGTAGCTTGCGCTATTAAAAGGCGTTCTTTTCATAGAGAGCACTTTTAAAAGTTTGTTCAGCGCTACCCGGACTGTATTGCGTTTTTCACCCAGTAAAGGGATCACAGGTGGAGACATGGGCTTAAGGAGACGAACAATGGCCGAGGGAGGCCGAGCGCAAATTCCCCAACGCTTCAAGAGCAGCCCAAGATGCTTTCGCCCTCTCTCATTGGGACCTTGATCAGCCAGCGCGAATCCTCCCAGCAGGTCATGCTTGATAGGTCTTTTGGCAGCTTGGGCTCTGAGATGGAGCTGATCTTGAACATGTCTGCGGGGTCTCTGACGACGCCTTTGCAAAGGCCAGCAGCCACCTGAATTGGAATACCCTGCATGGCTTGAATGTGCAGCTTGCCGGTAACGGCTGATACACGCTCCGCCGGCTTAGGTACCTACTGGCTGCAGATACCAGTGGGCTCATGCCTACCCTGCGTGCCTGCAACCGGGTTCAGGTGGTCAGTGCAGATCAACGCTTTTTTGCCCTGCGTCCTCTAAGCATCAACCCTTAATTGCTGGGTACATAGGTGCAGGGTGTGCGTATGAAAGCCGTCCAGACGGTTGCCGTGCGCCACACTCACCAAGGTGAGTTCTGGCAGCGATTGCAACAGCAGTTGATACATGGCCTGTTCGGCCTGTGTGTCCAGGGCGGAGGTCGCCTCGTCCAGAAAGAGCACATCCGGACGCTGCAACAGGACGCGAGCAAACCCCAGCCGCTGCTGCTGGCCCGGCGAAAGGATGGAACGCCAGTCGCGCTCCTGGTCCAGTTCTGCGGCCCGCTCACCCAGCCCCACCTGCTGCAGCACTGCCAGGCATTGCGACACGGTGAACTGCTGCACAGGCGCCGGGTAGCACAGGCATGCCTGCAAAGTGCCGGCAGGCAAATACGCTGACTGGGGCATGAACAGGCTGCGCATGCCCGCATGCATCGCCACCTGCCCCTGCCCGTGTGGCCACAGCCCGGCAAGCACCCGCAACAGGGTGCTTTTGCCAGCCCCCGAAGGGCCTTGCAGCAAGCACCGCTCACCGGTGCGCACTTGCCAGTGCAAGGGGGCCCGCCACATCGGCAGCGCGTCTGGACTGCACGCCTGCAAGTCGCGCACGGCAAACACCAGGCCGGGGTCGGATGCGGGCAGCCCGGACGACTGGATGCGGTGGGACAAGGGGGCGCGCAGTGCGGCATCCAGCTCTGCCAAGCGCACGCACACGGAACGCAGCAGGGCGATTTCCTTGTACCGGAAAACAAATACCGACAGTGAGGCCCGCACCCGCATGAACGACTGCGTCAGCTGCATGAAATCGCCCAGCGTCAGTGCCCCCGCAAAATAGCGGGGCCCCGCCACGGCATAGGCCAGCAGAGCGCCACCTTCCAGGTAAAGCCGGTCGGTAGCGGTCACCCGCCGGGTGTACTGGATGACGCTGCGCCAGTTGTGCTGAATCCCCTGCAAAAGCGCCAGGGCGCGGCTTTGCTCGGTAGCTTGACCGCGCTGCAGGCTGATGGCTTCGGCATGGGAGCGCAAGCCCACCAGCAGGTGCCGAAATTGCGCCTCGGCACGCTGCTGCTGGCAGTCCACCTGCACCAGGTGGCCGCCAATCTTCTCCATGATCACCGAACCCACGAGGGCATAGACGATGGCCACCCAGAGCATCAAGCCCGCGATCTGGAAATCCCCCAGCCCCCAGGGCAGTGCCCACACCACCAGGCCCGAGAGGTTCCACACAATGACGGCGAAGGTGCAAAAGCTCACGACGTTGCTCAACAGCCCCAAGCCCAAGGACAGGCTCATGGAAGCCAGCATGCGCAGGTCTTCAGCGATGCGCTGGTCTGCATTCTCAAGGCCATGGTCACGTTCGAGGCGCAACAAAGGGTATCCCTCGGCACCCAGCCAGCGCCCCAGCAAGGCCTGGGTCATCCAGGCGCGCCAACGCATCTCCAGCACGAATGCGGCGTGGGTGCGCACGACATCCATCACCACCGCCCACAACCCCAGCGCTGCCAGCTGGGCCAGCAGCGTCCAGAAGCTCTGCGCAGCACGCTCAGACAGGGCGTCGTAAAACGACTTCTGCCAGAACGTCACTTGCGCGGCGCGGTACACAAAGAGCAGATCCACCGCGATGACCAGCGCAAGCAGGGCCCGTGCCCCCCAGCGCTGGTCTCCCACCCAAAAGGCCCGAATCAAGGGCCAGGCATCGCGGGCACGAGAGCCCGCAGGCAGGGCAGAAGCCACCACGGTCAGAACAGGGTGCGCAGGGTTACGGTCAGAGTGCGAGGATCGCCCCAGTAGGTATAGCCCCAGCGGTTGCCCAGGCGCTCGTAGTAGCGGCGGTCAAACAGGTTGTTGACCGTCAGAGTGAGCGTGGTCGCATCGGCCACACGGTAACCCGCTTGCAAGCCGACCACGGCATACGAGCCCTGGCGCAGGGTGCTGGAGGTGAGCGCCTGCGTGGTCTCGCTTTGCGCTTGCAGCCCGCCGCCCACCGTCCAGCGCTGCCACTCACCGCCCAGGCGGTAGTTGCTCCACAGCTTGAACATGTGGCGCGGAGTGGTGGTGGCAAAGCGCTTGCCGATATTGCTGGCCGTGGCGTCGCGCAGGTATTCATTGGCGTTGTAGGTGTAGCCTGCGCTCACGTCCCAACCGGGTGCCAAGCGCCCTACCGCCTCCAGCTCAATACCCTGGCTTTGCACCAGACCTGCGGCGCTGTAGCAGGTAAAGCCCGCGCCATCGCAGCCGGTGTTGACGGTATCTGCAATGGCCCGGTTCTTCTCGCGGATGCGGAACAACGCTGCGGTGGTGTTGAGCTTGCCACCCCACCAGGCGCTCTTCACACCGGTTTCAACTTGCCAGCCCACTTTGGCGGGCAGGCGGCCATTCTTGTCAAAAGCATCCTGGGGCATGAAGTTGTCGGCATAGCTCACGTAGGCAGAGTGCTCGGCAGACAGCTGCCACACCAGCCCGGCGTTGGGTGTGACTTTGCCATTCGCCCGCTCCCAGCGCGTCCAGGCCGTGGGGGTGGGCGTCAAGGTGCGTGTCTCGTAGGCATAGTCGCTCACCCGCGCTCCCAGGATCAATGTCACTGGATCGCTGAGCTGGAAGCGCACCGACCCGTAGGCACCCGACTGCTTGAGGCTGCGCGCACGGTTGGTGGTGATGGCAGGCACGCCATCAAGGTTGTAGCTGGTGTTGCTCAGGGGCTGGTTGGTCAAGGTCTGCGTGGCGCTGCCTCCTTCGTACAGGTAATGGTCGCGGTTATAGCCAAACACGGCGCTGTGTTGGCGTCCAAACAGCGAGAACGGACCTGAGAGCGAAAGATCAGCCCCGTTGCTGCTTTCTTCGTAGTACGTGCGCGACAACAACACCGACGACAGATTGGCATCACTGACGCCACTGCTCACGTAGCCATACAGCAAATCAGACGTGACATTCTTGCGGCGCACGGCGGCGTGGGCTTTCCAGCCTGTGTCGCCAAACTGGTGGCTGAGTTCTGCCAATACCTCTTGCATCGGATAACTGGAGTGCCCGCCATCTGCCCCCACAAAAGTGCTGGGAGTTGATGCCATGGGCTGGCCCGTGCTGGTGAGGGTCGGGATACCCATGAAGCGCTGAACATCCTTCTCCTGGCGACTGCCCGACAGAGACAGCGTCGTAGAGGACGTAAGGTCCGCATCCAACGCCGCGTAGACCATGGTCTGCTCGTTGCGCTGTACCTTGTTGGGACTGCCCTTGTCCTGCGTCGAAGCGACCAGACGCCCCCGTACAGAGCCCGATTCATTGAGTGCCCCCCCGACATCAGCAGCCAGCTGGTAACGATCAAAGCGACCGACCGAGACACTGGCAGAGCCGCCAAACTCTTTGGTGGGGCGCTTGCGCACAAAATTCACCGAGCCGCTGGGCGTACCTGCCCCCTGATACAAGCCTGACGGGCCGCGAAGCACCTCAATGCGGTCATACATGGCCAGGTCAAATTGAGGCGTCATCTGCAAGCCAGCGGAGGCTGGCACGCCGTCGTATTGGGTCTCCAGCGTATAGCCACGCGCCATGAAACCTGCTGTCGTATCCCCGTACAGGTTGGTCGTCACCCCCGTCACCTGGCGCAAGGCCTGGTCTACGGTGTCCAGGTTCTGGTCATCCAGTTGCTGTCGGGTGACCACCGACACCGACTGAGGAATCTCACGCAGGGCCAGCGGCACCTTGCCAATCGTCACGGCCTTCACGACGTAGGAGCCGGAACCATCGGTCGATGGGTTGAGCGCGCCAGGCTCCATCGCATCCACCACCTTGACTGCAGGCAGGGACTGAACCTGGGCCTGGGCAGGCGTGCGCTTGGCAAGAACGAAGGCGCGCTGCCCTCTGGCCTCGGGCACCAGATGGGTCCCCTGCAGCAGGTGGCTCAGCCCCTCTTGCACGGTGTATGTGCCTTGTATGCCGCGACTGTGCTGATCCCGCACCAGCTCGGGGTCAAACGAAAGGGCAATGCCCGCCTCGACCGCAAATCGCGACAACACCGTGGCCAGAGGGCCAGATCCAATCGAATAGCTTTTTGCAGGGCCTGGTGCTTCTGCGGCAGGCGAGGCGGACGCGTGGACAGCCTGGGCATGCACAGGCTGAGACTGCAGTGCAACAGCCACCGCCCACCCCCAACACAGCGTCTGTGCGGTAAGTGCCACGGTACTCAGAGGTGCAGGTGCAGAAGCTACATTGACAGACGGCCCTGCGGACCTCAATGCAAGAGCGGGCCACGACGGGCCTGATGATTCATGGAACACGGGAAACTCCTCGTCAGCGGTTTAGAAAATGCCTTTCACACCATGACGAACGAGCCGAAAAAAAGGATCAACTTGAAGAGCAGATTCCCTGCCGACCGCCGGACAGGTCTGCCTGAGTTTCAGACAGGAACCACCGTAGTCCACAGCGGGGTGACAGTCTGCAAACGCACGGGCAGTGTCTGGGTCAGCAGATACAGGCATCGGTCAGGCTCCAGCACGGGAAACACGCCCGAAATCTCCAAATGGCGCACCCTGGGGCTGAGCCGTAGTACGCCTGGCCTGTAGCGGCCCACCTCCGCCACGAAGTTCTCCAGCGGCATGCGGTTGGCCACCAGGAGTCCTGCAGCCCATGCGCTTTCCTGAACCTCGTCCATTTCGGACACGGGGCCCAAACCGTTGGTACCGAAGCGAATCTGCTGGCCTGCCCCCACGCGGGTGGAGTCGTGCCCCAGACTGACTGCCACACCGCCCTCAAAAACATTCACCCGCGCACCTTCATGGCCCACCCGGAACAGATCGGAACCCTCATGGCGCACAGAAAACCGCGTACCCAGGGCGCGCACAGTGCCACCTGACGTTTGCACCACCAAGGGCGGCAGCGAAGCCGCCCCCTGAACGCCCAAAGCTGACGCCGTTGTGACCTGTAGCTCGCCCTGATGCAATTGCAGCAGCCGCTGCGATTCGGTGAAGTGCACATCCAACGCTGTGGCGGTGTTCAGCAACACCTCAGAGCCGTCAGCCAGCCATACGCGCCGCTGTTCGCCCGTGGCAGTGCGGTAGCCCGCATTCCAAGTTCGCCATGGCATCTCGGACCATGCGAGCCAGGAGACAAGGGGAACCGCAGACAACCACACCAGCTGGCCCCAGACCCGACGCCGTGAAACAGCGGAGTTGGTGCTGCGGTTTAGCACCGAGCGCGCTACATCCGATGGCGCAGCACGCAGCCCGCCCAGACGCTGCTCCATCCGCTCCCATGCCTGCAAGCGTTGCGGTGACTCGTTCAGCCACTGCATCAGTGCCTGCTCATCCGCAGCCGTCCACTCACCCGAATGCCTGAGCACCAGCCACTGCACCATTTCCCGCAGAATCGGATCCGCCTCAGTCAACACACTGCTGTCGTCTGGCCCCTCAGCACTGGCAGGTGCACCGACCTCACAACAAGAAGACTGCAATGGAAGCTCACTCATGGGCAAACACGCAAGGACGCATAGCCACCTTCACAGCCAGCATCAGGCATGCAACATCAACGCCTCAAAAGCCCGGGCCATGTGCCGTTTGACGGTAGGCACCGAGATGCCTAGCTGCGCAGCAATCTCGGCATAGACCAGCCCCTCCACCTGAGACAGCAAAAAGATGTGTCGCGTTTGCGAAGGAAGGCGGTGCAGGCACGCATCGATCAGATGGAGCGTCTGCAACAACTCCATGCGCCACTCAGGCGAAGGGCTGGTGTCTTCTGGCAAAGCGGCAACAGCCTCGGCATAAGCCCGCTCCAATTCCTGGCGGCGCCAGTGGTCTGCGAGCAAGTTGCGCGCGATAGTGGTCAGATAGGCCCGTGGCTCACGCAAATCAGAAGGGATGCGCGCCACCAACAACCGCACGAAGGTGTCATGCGCCAAGTCTGCAGCACGTTGCTCACACCCCAACTTGGACCCCAACCACCTGTGCAACCAAGCATGGTGGGTGCCATAAAGCCCTTCAACCTTGAGGTGCTGATGGATGTCAAGCCGAAGCATGTTGAGAAGGGATTAGAGCGGCGCAAAAAATTTTAAATGAGAATAATTATCACATACAAAAAGTTTTGGACTGCCCACAATTGCGCCCAATATCGGGTATCAATGCTTGAGGAATGGCGCACCGCTCGCTTTGGCGCTGATTTGCAAAACCCTTGGCGCTTGCCTGCGCTGACAGCATGCAGGCCTACGGCTCCCTGCACGATGTCCTGCACCGACATCGGCACTTTCGTCACACTGCGGGTAGTGCGCGCAGACGCTTGCTCGGCAGAGCTGCTCATTGAGGCAAACTCGCGGGCTCATGCCCCCGTGGTCACAAAAGACAGTACCTCTGAGGCTTCAACAGTGACTTTTTGGCGCGAGGAACCCTGCTCCATCTTTGCCCTCCACCAGTTCGCAGACAACGCTCTTGGCGGCCTCAGCCGCAGTCATCTTCTTGGCTTCGGCGGATAGGTCTTAGACGTTGGGGTCTGACATTGATCACACCTCCATCACAGTGGCCGCAGTAGCGCGGCGCTTTCGATGGAGTGACTGTTCCGGGAGGGGCACAAAAAACTAAGGCCAGCGTGTGCTGGCCTTAGTCAATAGAAGGCCCAAAGGGGCTTACTTAGCGCTAATCATTCGATCCAGAACCTGGGCTGCAGGGCTGACACCACAAACTGCCGATAGGTCATTCAGCCGGGCATATGGGTCACGCCTCACCTGAATGGTCTGTTGCTGGATAGCGGCATCACAAGACTGTCGATCTCGCAGCATGGGTATGGTGAACGCAAGGCCTGTCCCGCTAACCAAGACAAAGAGGCTACCGACAAGGAACGTAGACGTTCGCATAAAAACACTCCTTAAAAAGTTTTCAGCTACGGGGCTGCAATGGTCGGTGAGATAGGCTTGGGCTCAAAGTTATTCGGCATTGGGCACTTGTCCATGCTAACTAAATTGCGCTTGTCACACCCATCCGTAAGTCGCTAATGCATTCAAGGGCTTATCGACCAAGCCTTTTCCTTGCGGCAAGGCGTCATGCATACGCTGCTCAAAAACAGTAGCAAAGTTGCAGCTTGCCCCAGCACTCGCGCAAGCAGACATTGCTAACATTCCACTGGCAACCCTGCCAGGGTGACTAAGCGGCCTCGGACTAGCGAGGACCTTATGGAAGGAGTATCTGCTTTGCAGTGGCTGCTGGCGAAGAGCGCCTCTAGTGAGCGCAAGAGACGCCTTTTACAATTCCCCCTATGACCACAGAAATCCAAGAGTTGGACCGCCAGATTGCTGAACTACAAGCCCGCCGTGACAAGCTAGTGAGAGAGCACAAGAGCGAAGCTATCAAGACTGCTCGCCAACTGGTTGAACAGTTCAGCCTCACTCCCGCGCAGGTGGGACTCGGCTCCATTAGCCGTAAGCCGCTTCCTCCATCCACCAAACGGCCTACCACCTTTTACGATCCCAACCGTGGTCTCTCCTGGGATGGCTCCTTGAGCAGCCGTGGACGCAAGCCCGCGTGGATAGCACAGGCCATCGCCGACAAGACTATTGAGTTTTTCCGAGTAAAAGTACAGTCCGCGACGACAAATTCCGCCTAATAGATCTAGGACGGCAACAGAATGACAATGCGGCTGCTTTTTGTTGACTGGCACAACACCTCAATCAGCACTCGGGGAGCCTGAAGAGAAGTGGCGTCCCTATCAGCGGCCGTCAAGTGTGCGCAGCTTGGCAGGCACTTTCATCTGTTGCGTTCGGCTCATAGCCGTACTTGCCTACATGTAATCCGTCCTCTAGCATCCATCCAAATTCCCAAAGGTTTAACGCTCTCTCAATAGCCTCAGCGGCGCGCCCCCTCCACTATGCCTCTGCCCCCTGTACTTGACCGTTTTTTACAGGCTCAAGAGCCAGTATGGTCTCGGGTACAGAATGAGTTGAAGAGCGGTAAAAAACGCACTCATTGGATGTGGTTTGTCTTCCCTCAATTCAAGGGGCTTGGACGAAGTGAAACGGCTGCACGTTATGCCATCCAGTCCGTTGCAGAGGGGAAAGCATATCTTTCACATCCAGTTCTGGGGAGCAGGTTACGTGAGTGTTGTCACACTCTTGCGGGTTTAGAAAGTACATCTGCGTTGGATGTATTCGGAACGCCAGATGACCTCAAACTGCACTCATGCATGACTTTATTTTCTGTTGTGTCAAACAATGAACCAGTATTTCAAGCAGTGCTTGACAAGTTTTTCGATGGGCGTGCAGATCCACTCACACTCGACTTGATTGAGTAAGCTTCATCGCTCGCGGGTCTCCAATGCAGAACTCCCGTGTTTATCCAGCCTAAGATCAGTCCGGCTTGGTACTTAGTGTCGACGAGCAACAAAATTTGAGACGAAGCAATAGTGTCTGAGACAGATAGCACTGTGGTTGCGCTCACTATGAAGCGATTGCTTCCATCCGAACTTCTCCGCCGGATGATGACGATCAGCCAAAGGCGAATATTGCGATGAGCGATTTCACTGTCGTAAAGAAAGGAACGTGGCTATACGACGGTACTGTGCCAACGGGTGTCCGTATTGTGAGTTGCTCGGTTCGCTATGGATCGAGCGACAGGGCAGACCCACCGGAGATCCAAGGAGATCAAACGGTTTCGGGGTTCGACGTCCAATGGGCTTCACCTACAAAGCCGCATGACTTTTGGAAATATCCGTCTGTAGTGTTCCTCACACTGCAAGATGCAATCATTCACGCGGAACAAGCAGCATGGGCGTCATCGACCTTGAAATGGGACCAGTTTTGACGCCCGCTCTAGGTCCAACCCCGCTTACATTCTTAACCCAAACAGTCGTTCGGCGCCCTGCCTTAAACGGCACGAAGCTCATGCTATGCGTGCTGAGGTTCAGCTCTCAGCACGTAGCGGAATCTATCCCACTCAGGCTCAGCTAGGCTGGAAAGATTCAGATGAGGTCTCAACAGACCTCATCACATCTGATGCGCCAGACGGCTTCGGCAAGAAGTTGTCCGAAACCACGAAGACTCCTGCGAGATCCACCTCACCCCGCAAGGTCAATGGGATGTTCTGGGCATCTAGTCCGTCATACCCTTGCAGGTCGAACGCGCCAGATAGTGCAACTTCGAAGCGCGTCGATTGCACAACTCGCTTTATGGCAAGCGACTCAAGGCGCACTTCATGGTGTACTGCTAAGTAAATGGAGCATTCGATAGATCCAGGAGCGGAGCTGGATTGCAAACTTACTCCGTCCAGGCTTATCCAGTCCCGAACAGGTCATTGCAGCCACTCACACAAGACCGAGCATCCCCTGCCCTCTCCTTCCCATGACATCGAAGTGCACGGCAAGGAAAGATTCCAAAACAGACCACGTGGCACACCCGAAGATATGTTCTCAAACACATGATCGTAGAGTTCGCCACGTTGATCTTGTACGCTAAAAATCGATAGGGTCATCTGCTGCTCAAAGTGCGTAGGTTCAGCGTGTCAGTTGATGGCCGACTGTGGGCGGTCAGACTGCATCGCGAAGGCTTAAAGCGGGACGTGCGAGCGGACTACTATGTCCTCGGTTCCAGCGCTCTGCTAACCGCGCACCAGAATGCTGCTGTTCAGTCATCGCCCGCGTCCCTCTCTAGCTCGGACAGATGTTGTGCATACCTTCATGCATCGAGCCCTTGACTAACCACTAGTTTGAGCGACTATCGACAGACTTTGACATAGTCCATTGCTAGAGGGGCTGGGCATTTTCAGGCTACATGGTGGTAGGCGGGTTGGCTGGCCGATAGTATTCATTTGCAGACACGGCACACTTGTGCTCGAAGGGCACTTTAGCGCTGTCTCAGACTCTCTTAGCGAATAATCGCCTGCCGCGCTCCGTCGCGCCCTAGTTGGCTTTCGCAGACTTTATTGGCATGGAACACCTAGCCATTGCCAGCGTGGATCAAAATAAAAATTATCAGCATCAGTCAGTGACAAACACAGCTCACAGCTGACCATCTACACAATCCATGTGAACACCAGCAATTTAAAAAAGCATGGCTCAGTGATATGAAAACTCATAGATGCCGACATCACAGCACGGGCTATCCAACGCATTGATCTTTGGAGGCTAGTCACCAGGTGGAAGTCGGCAGGGGTAGACCGCTAGTGGCCTACCTCTTGCTCGATGCTTAAATGACCGCATCGAGGTAACGAAATTCATCCGGCCAATGAGGTGCAAAAGTCAAACAGCCCGATATCTCACTCCCAAACCTGACCGACATCGCCAGCCAAGAGCCACTACGAGTTGAATAGACAACCAATCAACGGTTCGCATCTCTATTCGAGGCTCGCCTCACAAGCATTGGACGACGCAAGAGGTAGGGAGTGACTTTTAAAGAATGTCTAACCCAATCAAATAAGGGATTGCAATTTTCGTTCTTTTGCAACGCCAAAAAATTTTCTAACTTCCTGTGCAACAGCCCACGCACGAGCTGTTAAAAAATCAAGCCTCTATGGCACAGGCGTCATTGACAACACCCTTTTCCGAAGATCGGCTGCCTAGGTTCAACCGGTGAGTCTCTTAACGGGAAAACTCACGCCAAGCATCGTTGCTCTCCGCAAATAAGCGAGCACTCGATTGCTTAGATCACAGGATCGATGGGTGACATAGAGTCCATTGTTGAGGTCAAAGCACCCCCTTCTTCGCTCCGGAATACCACCCAAGTACGCATCCCTCCTACCGGACACTCCAGATTCGACAACATCTCATGGCACAGCACACTAGCTACCCCCAAGACCAGCCACCTAAGCGACGAACCTGTTAAAGCGAATAGTATCCAGCCATTGCACCTCACTTACACACCACAGAAAATCCTCGCAATTCCATTTCGACAAAGATATCGCCGACAACCAAACCTCCAACACACTCAACAAAGCAGATCCAACACCACCCGAACAGCAATCTCACAACCATCAATACAGAGCAGCGTCACCCCAAACACAACCGACGCCCCACCAGCGCCAAAACCGACCTCGATCAAGACAACATAGATTCGCACACCCCATATCCAAGCGATCGTCCCAAGATGGCTCGATGCAAGATCGGAGTTTCAACCGGTTGAAACTCCACACCCCAAGAGCCACACCAACCACCAAGACACAATGAAACAACCCCAATAATCGACAAAAACCCCAAAACAACAAACATCCAGCCAGACAAGTTTCAACCGGTTGAAACTCAATCGCACCGTAGAAACCCAAGCCACCAAAGTTTCAACCAGTTGAAACTCTATAAAAATCACAAAATATAAACATCGAAACCAATAAGCACATAGTTTTTAGAGACTTCAATGAGTTATTGTGAGATAATTGCATTATTGGAGGATTT